>NZ_JBFEFI010000006.1:0-300000 GCF_040717535.1 Thalassoglobus sp. JC818 | reverse complement strand
GTCGATATTCCGACATCCAAAGTGAAGGTCGGAATTGCCGAGGTGTTGCAGCGTGAGGGTTATATTTGGGACTACGAAGTCGTTGAAGAGCATCCGCAGTCGGTTCTTCGTATCAACCTCAAGTACAGCCCAACTGGCGAACGTGTGATTCAGCGAATCGCTCGAATCAGCAAGCCAGGGCGACGAATCTACTCAGATCGTCACAGCATCCCAGAAGTCTTGAACGGCATGGGGATTTGCGTGCTGTCGACGAACCAAGGGGTTCTGAGTAGCCGGGAAGCTCGAAAAAAGAACGTCGGTGGCGAAGTTTTGTGTGAAGTGTGGTAGTGATCAGATGAAACAGTTCGCATTCTTCGCGGAATGTTGATCTGAACTGCAGGTGGAAGACATGTCAAGAATTGGTAAAAAGCCTATCCCTGTTGCTGACGGTGTCGATGTTGCAATCGACGGTGGCACTGTTCGCGTTAAGGGAAAACACGGCGAGTTGTCGTTTGACCATCATCCGTTGATGAACGTCGTTTGGGATGGAGATTCACGTGAAATTCGTGTTGAACGCCCCAATGAGCAGCGACAAAGCCGCGCTCTGCACGGACTGACTCGGGCACTCGTCGCGAACATGGTGGCTGGTGTTCAAGAGCCATTCGTTCGCAAGTTGGAAATTCAAGGTGTCGGTTATCAAGCGACACTGAACGGTAAAGAACTCGCTTTACAAGTGGGATTTGCGAATACAATTCGCCTCCCAGTGCCGGAGAACGTCTCGTGCGAGTTGCCGTCCACGACTCAAATTGTCGTGAAGAGTTGTGACAAACACGCTGTGGGTCAATTCGCAGCGAACATTCGCCGAGTCCGACCTCCTGAACCATACAAAGGCAAAGGGATTCGTTACGAGGGAGAACATGTTCGTCGTAAAGCTGGTAAGGCATTCGGTAGCTAACAGCGATTTGTCGACGACATTTGTTCGATTCACATTGATGAGTTAAATTGCCGGTTCGGAAATTATTGGAAGTCAATCATGAAGGTACAAAGGCGAATTGCCGGCCAACGAGTTCGTCGGCGTTATCATGTTCGAAATCGCGTCCGAGCGACGGGGCAACTCCGGTTGTCTGTGTTTCGGAGCAATCGGAACGTCTCCGCTCAGATCATCGATGATGAATCGGGCCGGACTCTCGTTTCTGCGAGTTCATTGGAAGGTGACCTCGGCGGGGCAGGCAAGCCACACGGAACGGTTGAAGTAGCGAAGCTCGTCGGGAAAACTCTGGGCGAACGTGCCGTAGCAGCCGGTATCAAGAAAGTTGCATTCGATCGTGGATCGTACAAGTATCATGGCCGTGTTGCGGCGATCGCGGACGGTGTCCGTGAAGCAGGCGTTGAAGTTTAGAACATCGGGGATGTCGGCAGAATTCAAAGGCCGACTTCTTCACGATTTCAATTTATTGATCAGGAGTTGCCACAGTGGCGCAACAAGATAGCGGACAAGGTCATTCTACGAAGAATCCTGAACGAGTCGTGCAGATTCGTCGGTGTGCCTGTGTGGTTAAAGGTGGTCGACGATTCAGCTTTGCCGCGCTGGTTGTTGTCGGTGACGAGAGCAGTCGTGTCGGGTACGGTTACGGCAAAGGAACGGAAGTTCCAATCGCCGTTGAAAAGGCGACCAAACAAGCGAATCGACGTCTGCAAGACGTCGCACTCGATGGAACGACCATCCCTCACCAGGTTGAAGGTCGTTTCGGTGCTTCACGAGTCGTGCTTGTGCCTGCTGCTCCTGGTACAGGAATTATCGCAGGTGAGACTGTTCGCGCCGTTGTCGAACTCGCTGGTGTAACAGACATTCTCACCAAGAGTCGTGGGTCGAGTAACCCGGTCAATCTGGTGAAAGCGACATTTGACGCTTTGTCGAAACTGCGAACACGGGATCACGTTGCTCGCTTGCGTGGAGTAGAAGTCTAATGATTATCAATGACGTACACGACGGAATTCATAAGCACAAGAAACGCAAGCGCGTTGGTCGCGGACCTGGTTCCGGACACGGGAAGACTTCCGGTCGCGGACATAAGGGTGAAGGCAGCCGTAGTGGTCATTCACGCCGACTGGGTTTCGCGGGTGGACAGATGCCTCTGTTCCGACTCGTCGCGAAACGCGGCTTCAACAACAATGCTTTCGCCAAGAAAGTCATCGCTGTCAACGTCTCAACATTGAACGAACAGTTCGAAGACGGTGCAGAAGTGACTCCTGAATCGTTGAAGAAATTCGGTCTCGCAAAGGGATCTTATGACTTCATCAAGATTCTGGGTGACGGAGAACTGTCACGGAAGTTGACCGTTCACGCACACCGGTTCTCAAAGTCCGCAAAAGAGAAAATCGAAGCTGCCGGTGGAAAAACAATTGAAATCTCCAAAGCTTCACAGAGCGCAAGCGAATAGTGTTTTGGATGAAGTCAGTGAGTTTGGTGGATTTACGCACAATTGGACTTGCACGGATCGTTGTGAATGCGTTAACCCCTGTGCAGTTCGGCTCGTATGGACAGTTGTGCTCTAGAAAATAACAACGAGCACTGAGTCCGTTCGGCCTGGGATTGACCGAGCGGTTGACGATAAGGACGTTGTTTAATGCTCTCTCGCTTGCGAACCGTTTTTACAATTCCCGAGCTTCGCCAGAAGATTTACATCACGCTGATCTTGCTGGCAGTGTATCGGATGGGCTTTTCGATTCCGCTGCCATTCATCGACCAGGCGCAGTTCGCGGAAACATTCAAGAAGATGGCAAGCCAGCAGGGAATGGGGCAAATGCTCCAAGCTGTTGCTTTGCTTTCAGCTTCTCAACTTGGAAACGCGACGATCTTCGGGCTTGGAATCATGCCGTATATCTCGGCATCGATCATCTTCCAGTTGCTGGGACAGGTCTATCCACCGCTTGAAGCTCTTCAGAAAGAAGGCGAAACCGGTCGGAAGAAGATCAACGAATATACTCGGTACGCAACAGTCGCTATCTGTCTTGCTCAGAGTTACTTCTGGATTCGCGTGTTGAGCGGCGGTGGGATTGGAAACGGTTTGGTGCTCGAAGAGTACAATACTTTCTTCTTCCACATAGTGGCCACGATCACGATGACGACCGGAACGCTTCTGCTGATGTGGATCGGTGAGCAGATCGACGAATATGGGATCGGCAACGGAATCAGCCTGTTGATCATGGCAGGTATTCTGGCTCAGATGCCGTCGGCGGGAATGGAACTGCTGCGACCTGCGATGAGAAGCGGGATCGGGCTCGGAACCGACGCCGGAATTGATAAGTTGTTGCCGCTGGGAGTGATCTTTGTCGCGGTTGTTCTGGGCGTCATTGCGATCACTCAGGCAACGCGAAGGATTCCAATTCAAAGTGCTAAACACGTTCGCGGTCGGCGTGTTTTGGGCGGGCAACGACAGTTTCTTCCATTGCGAGTGAATCAGGCTGGCGTGATGCCAATCATTTTTGCATCCAGCTTGCTTATGTTCCCAATGTTTATCTTCAGCTGGTTGAGTCAGCAGTTCCCAGAAAACTGGTTCCTGGCTCAGGCAGAAGGGACGTTCTCCGGTGGACGTGGACTCGTTTACAACTTGTTGAATGTCGCTTTGATCTTCTTCTTCTGTTACTTCTGGACGAGCATCACCTTCAACCCGAAGGACATGGCTGAGAACTTGAAGGACTATGGAAGCTTCGTTCCGGGTTATCGTCCTGGGACGCACACAGAACGATATCTCGATCAGGTGATGACTCGCATTACCTATGTCGGAGCAGGGTTCCTCGCATTGATTGCAATCATCCCGACACTCGTCGCCATGGGAATGGATATTTCATTCCTAGTAGCCAGTTTCTACGGGGGAACCGGCCTTCTGATTGTCGTCTCTGTGGCTCTGGACCTTGTTCAGAAAATTGACAGCCATCTTGTGATGCGAAACAAGCCAGGAATGCTGGAGTCAGAAGAAGTTTAATTGGAAGTATCGAGCTTCAATTTTAGTTTGAGAATCAACACCCGGCGTGAGCCGGGTGTTTTCGTTTGATTCAGCAGAACTGTGAGACAGCGAGTCTGGGAGCTTGTCATGATTACGCTGAAAAGTAAGCGTGAAATCGGATTGATGCGAGATGCTGGTGAGCTCGTCGCTCGTGCTCATCGGATTGTTCGAGAGATGATCGAACCCGGTGTGACGACTCTGGAAATCGATCAAGCGGTCGAGGAATTCTTCGCAGCTCAGGACGCAGAACCGCTCTTCAAAGGGTATCCCGGTGAAGGCACAACCCCGTTCCCGTCCGTGACGTGCATGAGTCCGAACGAACAGGTTGTCCATGGAATTCCTTCGACGGAACCCCTGAAGAGTGGGGATATCTTGAGTGTTGACACCGGCTGCCGAATTCACGGTTGGTGCGGTGATGCTGCCTGGACCTATCCGGTAGGCGATGTTGATGCGGAGTCGCAACACCTGCTCGATGTCGGTGAAGAAATGTTGAACGTTGCCATCGAGCAGATGGGCAGGCAGAAGAAGTGGTCGACAGTGGCCAAGAAGATGATGAAGCTCGCCAAAACAAAACGGCTGTCTCTGGTGGAACAGTTCGTGGGACACGGGATTGGCCGAGAAATGCACGAAGGGCCTCAGGTTCCCAACTACACAACGGAATCTCTGCAACGGGATGACTTCGAACTTCAGCCCGGATTGGTGTTGGCGGTCGAGCCAATGTTGAACGGCGGAACTTCGGACATTCGAGTCCTGAAAGATCAGTGGACAGTGGTGACTGCCGATGGCAAACGAAGCGTCCACTTCGAACACACAGTCGCGTTGACCGAAGATGGTCCGATTCGTCTGACTGAAGGCGTGGGCGAAAAGTAAGTGTTCGCCACGATGGCAATTTGGCGAACAGGTCGAACAGCAAGTCATTGAATGGCTTGAGTGCCTTTGGGGGTGGTGTTTCATTAGAATCGCCAGCTGACGAGCGATGGAAGCCACTTGCTTGGTAAGTGGGTGATGTTCTGAAGACCAACAGGCAGAGAGACTATGGTTTCACTTCTCTCGATAGTGCGTGGCTGTTCTCAGTATTGTCGTTGTCCTCAACGGCGATTCAGACTCGCGACCCGGGTACTGCTTCTCAGCCTCTCGTTTCTATTGATGGGGCTGTCTGACAACAAACTCTGTGCCGAGCAGACACAACGCCCCAACATCCTTCTCATTCTGGCGGACGATTTGGGTTACGGTGACGTCGGCTGTTACAACCCTGAATCGAAGGTTCCGACGCCGCATGTGGATGGGCTCGCGGCTGAAGGCATGAAATTCACCGATGCGCATAGTCCTTCCACGGTTTGTACGCCAACGCGGTACAGCTTGTTGACCGGGCAGATGGCGTTTCGATTGGATTATCGCGGAGTCTTCAGCGGTGCGGGTGGACCCTGTCTGATTACTGATGATCGTTTGACGTTGCCGGAGATGCTGAGAGATGAAGGTTATGCCACTGCTATGTTCGGGAAGTGGCATGTCGGGATGACTTTTTTCGACGAGCAAGGAGAGTCGATTACCGAGAATGGGCTCGAATGCGTCGAGCGGATTGATTACTCGCGAGCCATTCCGGACGGACCGGTCGATCGCGGATTCGATCAGTTTTTTGGGACAGCTTGTTGCCCGACAACTGACTGGCTGTACGCGTACATTGAGAACGACCTCATTCCATTTCCTCCGGTGAGTGTGCTTGATCGATCGCGGTTGCCCAAGCACGAGTGGTCGTTTGACTGTCGCAAGGGGCTCGTCGCTCCCGGGTTTGATCACGAAGAAGTTGACCTCGTTTTCCTTGAGAAGAGTCTGCAGTTTCTTGATGACCATGTGGAGCGAAATCCAGAGAAGCCTTTCTTCCTGTTCCACTCCATGCAGGCTGTCCACCTGCCGTCGTTTCCGGGCAAGGTCTATCAGGGAAAGACTGAGGCAGGCCCTCATGGCGACTTCATCTTCGAGTTTGATGACATTGTTGGTCAGCTTACGAAGAAGCTGGGCGAACTCGGAATCGCTGAGAAAACCATCGTTGTCGTGACCAGCGACAATGGTCCGGAAGTGGGAACTGTTGTCAATATGCGTGAGCGATATCAGCACGACGGAGCGAATCCCTGGCGCGGGATGAAACGTGACAACTGGGAAGGGGGGCATCGAGTTCCGTTGATTGTTCGATGGCCCGGAGTTGTGAAGGCCGGAGCTGTCTCTGATCAGCTCGTTTGTCTAACGGATATCATGGCGACATGTGCTGACCTGATGGGAGTTCCTCTACCTGACGAGGCTGCTGAGGACAGCGTTTCGTTTCTCGCTGCTTTGAAAGGAGAAGACTCAGGCGCAGCGCGTGATTTCGTTCTTCATCAAACGATCAGCCTAGCACTGGCGATTCGCAAAGGGCCGTGGAAGTTTCTCGACCACAAAGGGTCGGGAGGGAATCGATACGACTCGAAACAACTACAGCAGTACGCCTTACCCGAGTCTGCACCTGCTGCGCCGGGGCAACTCTATCATCTCGAAGATGATCCGGGTGAGACTCAGAATCTCTACTACGAGCAACCGGAAATCGTGGCGGAGCTGCAGGCGCTTCTGGAAGAGTGCAAGGCTCGCGGCAATTCGAGGTTTGAACGTCACTGAGGAGTGAGCGGCGGTTGAACCGCAATGTTTGTCGTCACGGCTTGAGATGGGATTCCAGCCAATTCGACATGTGGTCGAACCATTCCAAAACTGGCTCTCATTCTGGAGGCGGATCGACAGCCCACTCAAGTCGCAAGCTTGCTTGCGGCTGGGCGATGTCGAAGACTTCCATTCCGACTTTTCCGACATCTTCAGTCAAGCTGTCGCGGTCGTTCGACCATGGCCAGATGAACGGCAGTCTGATTTCATTTGCTCGGGCGAGGATCGATTCGAATTCATCCATTTCGATCGTGGCGTCTTGAACGGTAATGGTTGGAATCGGAATGAACGCCGCGCATGAGTGTTGATCCTCGCTGAATTCGAAGACTCTCTTCATGTCTGAGGAACGGTTCCAGATCGCTTTGCGAAGGAGTAGAGATTGGTCCTTAAACGGATGAAAGACCGTCAGTGTTTCTGGTTCGTAATCGTGAAATCCATCAGCGGTGCGCCAGAACATGAGCCTTGGTCTCCCAAACCGTAGTCCTCGCTCATTGTCGAGTTTTGGGTTTAGATACTCGCTGTTTCTCAAGCTGTCCCATGCACGACAGGTTAGTGTTCGGATGTGGTTTCGGAGTTCAGAATGATCTAACACTTCGCTATCACGAGCACTCTGCTCATTCCTTTCTGATTGGGGTTCAAGATTGTCGGATTCTCAGTTCAGAATTGCTCCCAGCAAGTAAGTTAGCATGCATTTTCTGTCAGCAGATGCTTTGAAAACTAAGCTGCGAGTACTGTAATGGAAGCTTGAACGCGTTGATTGATATTCGACACTCTTCCGTTCCTGTCGGTCAAGCGAGCAGGTGGTGAATCAAAAGTCCTCTTGCTGATTGCTCATTGCAATCGCAAACAGCAACAACCAGTTTGTTTGGAAGCTGCTCAAGATGCTTGGTGACGTCGCTTCTTCTTCACATCTTCATCTGGTTGAAAAGGTGCCGGCATTTGTCGGAGACTGGTGCTGCGAGGCTTGGATTCGAAATTTTCTTATGGCATGATGCCGGGAACGAGTTTGCTGCCCGGGGAAGAGAATTGCGGTGGTGTAATTCTCTATGCGGGGCTACCGGGTGGTTCCATACAAGTTCTGGATTCAGAGCTAAGAAAGTGAAACCATGTTGAGAAGCACGCTGTTTCTTGCGATTGCGATGACGCTGTTCGGTGTCGATCAGCAATCGACTTTTGCTCAAGACAAACCCAATATTCTTGTGATCTGGGGAGACGATATCGGCATTCCGCAGATCAGTGCATATTCACGCGGGATGATGGGATACAAAACGCCGAACATTGATCGTATCGCCAATGAGGGGATGCTTTTCACAGACGCTTACGGTCAGCAAAGTTGTACAGCTGGTCGAGCGAGCTTCATTCTCGGTCAGGAACCATTCCGAACGGGGCTTCTCACGATCGGGATGCCCGGTGATGATCACGGGATTACAGAGTGGATGCCGACCATTGCCAACGTCTTGAAAGATCAAGGCTATGCAACCGGTCAGTTCGGAAAGAATCACCTCGGCGATCAGGACAAGCATTTGCCGACCAACCACGGTTTCGATGAGTTCTTCGGCAACTTGTATCACTTGAACGCGGAAGAAGAGCCAGAAGGCTATTTCTATCCGAAGGACCCGGAGTTCAAAAAGCGATTCGGACCACGTGGAGTGATTCGCTCTTCTGCGGATGGGAAAATCGAGGATACCGGAGCGCTGACAAGTAAGCGGATGGAAACGATCGATGAAGAATTCCTGGACGCGGGGAAAGACTTCATTGAACGACAGGTGAAAGCGGAGAAACCGTTCTTCATGTGGTTCAATTCCACTCGCATGCATGTCTTCACCCATCTCAAAAAGGAATCGTACGGCAAGACCGGCATGGGAATTCATGCAGACGGAATGGTTGAGCACGACGGACATGTCGGACAGCTCTTAGATCTGCTGGACGAACTTAAGATCGCGGAAAACACCATTGTCATCTACAGCACTGACAATGGGGCGGAAATCGCACTGTGGCCGGATGGAGCGATGACACAGTTCCGAAGCGAGAAGGGAACGACTTGGGAAGGTGGATTCCGCGTTCCGATGATGATTCGCTGGCCTGGTGTTATCGATCCGGGAAGTGTCTCGAACGAAATTATTTCGAACCTCGACTGGTTCCCGACGTTGTGTGCTGCTGCCGGTGCAACAGATGTGAAAGAAGAACTGGCTAAAGGAACCAAGCTCGATGGAACAGATTTCCGTGTTCACCTCGACGGGTTCAATTTTGTTCCCTACTTCAAAGGGGAGCAAGATAAGGGGCCACGCGAGCAGATCTTCTACTTCGATCAGGGCGGGAACCTGAATGCCATCCGATGGCAAGACTGGAAAGTTGCCTTTGCACAGAACGAGGGGAACATTGCTGCCGGAACTCGGAAAGTGACGTCGTGGGCGATGATCACGAATCTGCGTATGGACCCGTATGAAAAAGCGATGGACGAAGGGGGAAGTTATCTCGACTGGTACGCTCGACAGATTTGGTTGCTCGTCCCGATTCAGCAGCAGATCAAGGCTTTCTTTGCAGACTTCAATGATTACCCGTTCCAGACGGGAACTTCGCTCAATGCAGCTGGAATCAACTATGGATTGTTGAAGCAGCAAGATGCACTGAAGCGGCTCAAGGAACTTGAGAGCATGAAGCCTCGTTAAGATTCGTTACGTGAATTTGCTGCGATTCTTGAGAGTGAGTTGATTGAGAATTGTGCGTTTAGCCCCGGGTGACTCACCCGGGGCTAAATTGTTGTTATTGAGTTCGCTACATGCGCCAGTCGGTGATGAAATCCCATGGGCGTGGTGGACGATCGAGTTCGGTATTGTGTCGCTCAATGTACCGGACGCGATTGAAAACCGTTTGTTCGTCGAAGCAATATCTTTTGTCGTAGCCAGTCGTCCAGATCGGTCGCCCCGGCCGCAAATGGTATCTCACCGCATCTTTCGCGCACTTAGCGATGACTCCGGGCTCATGGCACGACGCGCTGACCAGAAAGTGGACGTGCCAGCTTCGAATGGCCATCGCGAGAATCTTGACGTCTGAGCGTTGGGTCAGTTGTGTTCCGATCTTGTCCCCGATTTCGAACCACTGATCTTCGTCGAAGTAGAATGGGGCATGTTTCATCCGTGCGCGATCGGATGCTTCAAGTTGTGGGTTTTCAGAGTAGACTTGGCCGTGCTGAACCCAACCGCGTTGATCACCACGGAGCCATGTTCCGTACGTCGTGAACGTAAACATGGTTGCGAGGATGTTCGAACTCATGGCCCGTGTGTTTCAGTTTCTTGAACGGCGTGCGGATTTGAATTCTAGATTCAAATTGAGTTTTGCACTTTAGCAACGTGTGATTCAAAAATTAGCCCCGGGTGAGTCACAATTTAGCCCCGGGTGAGTCACCCGGGGCTAAGTGCGTAATCATGTTGAGCGTCGCAACTTTGGTTATGAGCAGCCCATGCTGTTGCCGCAGTTGTGACAGAGATAACAGTTGCCGTTGCGGCAAGTGATGGCTCCGCAGTTGTCGCATGCGGGGGCATCCGACTGGAATTCTGCGAACTGGCTGGATCGGTCGTTCACTTCGAGATGAAGGACCTCCAGATTCTGCGAAGTCATCTGCTCGGCGGGTTGCTGACCATTGGTCTCTGTAGAGCGATGGCCGTTGCCATTGGTACTGTGGCCGTTGGAATGTTGGCCTTGTGGCTCTTGAGTCTTTTTCGGAGCGTTGGCTCGTTCGAAAACTCGAGCAGCGACCTTTGAAGCGGCGTCCTGTGCTTCTCCCTCTGCGTCGTCATGATGCGAGGGTTTAGTGGGGTTTGCCGACTTGTCTCCGTCGTCCCGCTTCGGCGTGTTCGCTTCGCGGTAGCCGTCGATGAACGTAATGCCGAGCCATCGGAAGATGTAATCGACAACACTCTTGGCGACGGGGATGTCCGGGTTGGTGGTCCAACCGGAAGGCTCAAATCGGGCGTGACTGAACTTGTTCACAAGGGCATCAAGCGGCACTCCGAATTGAAGTGCGAGCGACGTTTCCGTGCCGATCACATCCATGAGACCACCGATCGTCGATCCTTCTTTCGCCATGACGATGAAGAGTTCGCCGGGGGCTCCGTCTTCGAAGAGACCAACAGTGATGTAGCCTTCGTGACCACCAACATTGAATTTGTGGGTGAGCGATTGTCGGGTGTCCGGGAGCCGTCTGCGTTTTGGCCGGTCGGACGAGCCAGCTTTGCGGTCGCCTTCTTTCTTGGTGGCGAGAGGCTGGCTCTGCTTGGAACCATCGCGGTAAATCGCGAGGGCTTTGAGGCCGAGTTTCCAACCTTCGATGTAGGCGTTCTCGATGTCTTCCACGGTCGAAGTGGAAGGCATGTTGACTGTCTTGGAAATGGCTCCCGACAGGAACGGCTGAGCTGCCGCCATCATGCCGACGTGTCCACGCCAGTGAATCGAGCGGCTGCCGTTGGCAGGCTTGAAAGCACAGTCAAAGACGGGCAGGTGATCATCCTTGAGGCCAGGAGCTCCCTCGATCGTCTCGTTTTCCTCGAGGTACTCCAGAATCCCTTTGATTTCCGGTTCATCGTATCCGAGAACCTGCAGCGAGTGTGGGACCGTCTGGTTGACGATTTTCATCATTCCGCCGCCAGCGAGTTGCTTGTATTTGATGAGTGCGATGTCCGGTTCGATGCCGGTGGTGTCGCAGTCCATCATGAAGGCGATTGTTCCCGTCGGTGCGAGGACTGTTGCCTGAGCATTGCGGTAACCGTTTTGTCGGCCCAGCTGCAGGCACTCGTTCCAGACTTGTCGGGCTGCATCTTGCAGGTAGGCAGGGCAGGAAGAGTCGATATTCTCGACGGCGTTTCGATGCATCTGCATGACGTTGAGCATCGGTTGTTCGTTGTCACGGTAACCCGCGAACGGTCCGATGTTGCCAGCGATTTCGGCGGAGGTTCGATATCCTTCGCCGTTGAGAATCGCGGTCAAAGCACCGCAAATTCCACGTCCAGCATCGCTGTCGTAAGGAATACCCATCGTCATCAGCAAGCTGCCAAGGTTGGCGTATCCAAGACCGAGCGGTCGATAGAGATGGGAGTTCTCAGCGATCGCTGGAGTTGGGTAACTCGCGTGATCGACGAGGATTTCCTGGGCTGTGATGAAGATCGAACAAGCTCTTCGGAAACGTTCGACATCGAAGGAACCGTCTGGTCGCATCATCTTCTTAAGGTTGATGCTCGACAGGTTGCAGGCGGTGTCGTCGAGGAACATGTATTCCGAACATGGGTTCGATGCATTGATCGGTCCGGAGTTCTTACAGGTGTGCCAGCTGTTGATGGTGGTGTCGTACTGGACGCCCGGATCTCCACACTGCCACGTGCCTTCGGCCATGGCTCGCAGGATTTCTCGGGCTTTGTAGGTGGGGCCGTCTTTGCTGGGATCAGTGACCCAGCGTGTGGTCCAGTCCGAGTCGTTTTCGACAGACTGCATGAACTCGTCGCTGAGGCGAACTGAAAGGTTCGCGTTCTGGAACATGATCGACGAGTACGCTTCGCCGTTGAAGTTCGAGTCGTATTCGCCGCTGGCGATGAGCGTGTGGGCTTTCTTTTCTTCCTTGGTTTTACATTGAATGAAATCCATCACGTCAGGATGCCAGTCTTTGATCGACTGCATCTTGGCTGCACGGCGAGTCTTTCCTCCGGACTTCACGACAGCTGCGATCTGGTCGTACACTCGCATGAACGAGAGTGGGCCCGAAGGTGTTCCGCCCCCGGAGAGTTTTTCGCGAGAGCTGCGGATGGTGGACAGATCTGTGCCGGTTCCTGATCCGAATTTGAAGAGCATTGCTTCGGACGTGGCGAGTCGCATGATGCCGTCCATCGAGTCTTCGACGGACTGAATGAAACATGCGGACGCCTGCGGGAATTCGTAAGGAGTTTCCGGACGCTCGATCCGTTTTGTGTTTGGATCGAAGTGGTAGTTGCCTTGCGAGCCTTTCACTCCGTATTCATGAAACAGGCCGACGTTGAACCAGACCGGCGAGTTGAATGAGCCGTGCTGATGTGTGCACAGCCAGGCGAGTTCGCGGTAGAAGGTTTCTCCATCTTCAGGAGTGGCGAAGTACCCGTCCTGAATTCCCCAGTTCGCGATGGTTCGGGCAACACGGTAGATGACTTGCCGAACGCTTGTTTCGCGTTGCGGAGTTCCTGGTTCTCCAAAGAAATATTTTGAGACGACAACATTCGTCGCCAACGCAGACCAGCTGGACGGGACGAGGCATTCATTCTGTTCGAACAGAACACCACCGTTTTCGTCTTTAATCTGGGCTGATCGTGGAACCCAATTGACTGTTTCAAACGGGTCGGCGCCGGCGGGACAGAAATAAGGATCGACACGCAACCCTTGTACTCCAGCACCCTGAAAGTTCGTCTGCGACACCGTCATTCCTTCTGAATTGTGCATCGTGCACCTCTCCACTCTGCATCGTTTCTCGTCTCATTCGATCAGCAACGCGCTCAATCGAAACGCTCACTACGCACTCACGCCCCCAAATGTCAGCTCACGAGCTCCGTCCGCGCAGCATGAACGCTACTGAATTCTTGTGCAGTGTACGTGCGTGACGTACCTATAGTATCGGATGCAGAAAGAACCGGCAGTGGCCAAACTGGACAGAAACAGGAGATTGACACAATTTATTGTGTGAAGCTCGTCGATTGACGCAAGATATTGTGAAGCGAGCGATGGGGGTCAACTATAAATTCTCTGTTCAGATTGTCAATTTCGATTGCTCCGCAGCTTCACCTGTGAGAGGCACCGATTGACCAAACTTCAATACTGTGTTGGACTAACGATTTCCCAAATCTTTGGAGAATAGATCCAAGTCCGTCAATTCCTCCAAATACCCGATCTTGTTGTTTGCTCGTTTGAGAAACACAAGTCAATGTGTTCGAAAGAGTTGTGACAAGCCGGTAGCGATACATGATTCGTAAGTTGTGTCCGCGATGTCAGCTTCCAAAACTGGTTTCAGAAGCGACTTCATCTGGTGGTTGGCGAAAGCAGATCGATGGATGGGAGCAATTGCGTCAGCGTCGCCCGATGACCGACGACACGATGCTTTTCAGCAAGGCTTTCGCTGCGTGCGATTTCGTGATGACTGGTCGTTGACGCCAGACGTTGTAGTCGAGTCGGGTAATTTCATCGAGAACCATCTGTCCGCCGCGAGAAAAGAGGTCCACGACGATTCGCCATCGCCCAGAGAGTGATCGAACCAGCGGTTCGCCCTCGCGAAACAGCTCACGAGTCCGGTCGACTTCAAATTCGAGCAGCTGTCGGAACTCCGGTGTGAACCGTTTGTCTTCAAGATCTTCGTCAGAATACCCGAATCGCTCACGATCCTCTCGTGGAAGATAAACGCGTCCGATGTCGTGATCGCGAGAGACGTCTTGCCAGAAGTTGGCGAGTTGCAGGCCGGTGCAGATTGAGTCGGAGCAGCGAAGATTTTCCGGGTGAGGAGAACCGATCAGGTGCAAAACGATGCGACCGACCGGATTGGCGCTGCGGCGACAGTAGTCGGTGAGTTGAGAAAACGTGTCGTAGTTTTGAACGGACTGGTCCTGTTCAAACGCAGAAATCAGATCTTCAAACGGGTCGATCGGGATGGAGAATTTCTCGATCGTTGGTTTGAGCGCGACGTAAATCGGATGGCTGACCTGGCCCTCGTAGCAGCGATGCAGTTCGCTCTTCCACCAACTGAGAAGTCTGAGTGATTCCTCCGGTGACCCGGTCTCGTCCCCTAAATCATCCGCCCACCGACAGAATCCATAGACATTTGCGAAGTGCTGACGCAGGTCACGCGGGACGACTTTCGTCACAACTGGAAAATTCTCGTAGTGAGTGGTCGCTAGTTGCCGGGTGTACTGCTCAGCTTCGGACAGATTGAGCGGTGCTCCGGTGCCATCCGGGCCCCATTTCTTCAGATCCTCAATCACAGATGACATACGCCTGACCATAAAAAAAGGACGCACTGATTCGTGCGTCCCTGTTTTCTGAATATCCGTTCAGATGCAGCTGATCGTTCTCAGGTTTTGTCCTAAGTTTTGATCATCTTACGCTTTGCGCGGCGAGCTTGTGCACTGGCCGGGCGTTTTCCGTGATTCGCTTTCTTCAGTTTTCGCTGTGTCTTTGCCATCGGTTTCTCACTCAGCTAATGATACTTCACCCTCAGAGGGGTGGGTTTTGTCAAATTCGAGCAGAGGATTATAGACGCTTTTCACCAATTTGAAAAGGAACCCTCTGCGAAGTTGACGCGCGGCGGATTGCCTGATTCTCAGTTATCGACCGGAAATCCATCACAGATCATCGACGAGATTCGAAGTCGTTCGCAAATCTGATCGATGAGAAGCCACAACGCAAGATGACCTGTCACCCCGAGTACGATTTCAGAGTGGCAGGTCATCGAGTTCCGTTGTATCTCGTTCCAGGAAATCAGGCAGTCTGGGCAGCGTGTTTGCCTTCGGCAAATTCTTCGATTGCTTTCTTGCAGAATGCAGGGAGGTCGTCGGGATTGCGGCTGGTGACCAGCCCTTCATCGCAGACACACTCTTCGTCGACCCAGTGAGCACCCGCGTTTTTGAGGTCTGTTTTCAGGCTCGGCCAGGAAGTGACTTTTCTGTCGAGGACGACATCCGCTTCGATCAGCGTCCACAGACCGTGGCAAATGGCAGCGACGGGCTTCCCTTGTTCGAAGAATTCGCGAACAAATTGAACGGAGTTTTCGTCCATGCGGAGCGAGTCGGGATTGGCAACGCCGCCGGGAAGAACGAGACCATCGAAGTTTTCAGCTGCGACCGATCGAACGTTCTCGTCGACCGAGAAGAGATCTCCTTTTTCGTCGTGGTTCATTCCCTGAATTTTTCCGTCTTTGGGTGAGACGAGAACGACGTTCGCTCCTGCTTCCTGAATGGCTTCCCATGGCTGAGTGAGTTCGACCTGTTCAAAGCCATCGGTGGCCAGGAAAGCGATTCTCTTGTTGTGAAGCGGCTGATCAGCCATTTGCGGTCCTCCTGAGGGGTAACAGTGAATCTCTTCCAAAATTTCTGGACGAATCGATCAATAAATCAGAGTCCCGTCCGAATCCTCAAGATTCGGGGTTATTTGGAAGAAGCAATCGGGATATTTCTGAATACAATCGATAAGCAATTCGAATGCCGGAGTTCCCTATCCTCGGAAGTTCACGTTGAGTGGACCTCAGGTTTCAAACTGGACTGTTTCGCGGGTGTCTCCGCACTTGTTTGAAATCATTTCTCTTTGATGGATGCAGCGATCGCTGCGACAAAAGGCTGCAAACTCGAGTTGAAGATGCATCGTCTCGAGTGATTCGACTCTCACTTGTTTTTAGAATGTGCGGAGATTGGATTTATCGTTCGCCGAGAACGATTGACGTGATTTCCAAGAGATAAGAGACTCGTTCGAAGAGAGCAGAATTTCATTGCCTCTTTCAAAACGATCAAAAGGTCACCCTGAATGAAAGCGGAGCAAACGAACGCAAATGCGTCTCGTCCGTTAGTTGTAGGCATCGGAGCCTCGGCTGAGGGAGTCGATGCTATTTGTGAATTGCTTTCGGCTCTGGGGGAAGCCTCTGAGATGGCTGTGCTGATCGCAGGTCACTTCGGCTCGGATGGCAGTGCTGGGGTGGTTGGGAAGATTGCGGACGCGACGTCGATGGAAGTCGTCGAAGTCACTCAATCCGCAAAGCTGTTAGGCAATACAGTTTACCTGTCCGGAAATGATGACGGGCTGCGAGCCTCGACCGACGAAGTTCGGTCCGGTCCCGTTGAGGATATGGAGGCTTCGGGCCCCATTGATCAATTGTTCCATTCGATTGCGCTCAGTTATGGCGATCATGGAGTTGGAGTTGTGCTTGCCGGCTCGGGGAGTGATGGTTCACTCGGGCTGAAAGAAATCAGTGACTATGGCGGCGTGACATTTGCTCAATCACTCGCAACTGCAGAGTCCGAAGCGATGCCGCGCAGTGCGGCGGACATCGGGATTGCGGATCACGTGCTGTCTCCTGATGAGATTGCAGCTGAGCTGCTGAAATATCGACGACACTTCATCGACCTCGAACGAGGTGGACGGGCGATGCACTTCCATGAAGAGGTGCGGGATTTGCTGCCTGATCTCTGTGAAACGCTGGAACAAGCGACCGGTCACGACTTTCAGCATTACAAGTCGAGTACATTGGTCCGACGCATCCAGCGGCGGATTCATGTTCTTAAATTGAATAGCGCAGACGAGTATCTCGGATACCTTCAGCATCATTCCGAAGAGGCACAGGTCCTGTTTCGAGAACTTCTGATAGGAGTGACGAGTTTCTTCCGCGATCCGGACGCGTTCGAATCGCTGCGCAGGGACGTTCTACCTTCACTCTTTGTAGGGAGGGACCCGGAAGATCCCGTCAGGATTTGGGTTGCTGGATGTGCGAATGGGGCCGAAGCGTACTCAATGTCGATCCTGTGTGAGGAAGTTTTGCGGGAGACCAATTCCAGTTGTCGTGTACAGATCTTTGCGACAGACATCGATTCACGGGCATTGAACATCGCACGGAACGGTGTTTATCCGGTCGGAATCGCCGAGCATGTTTCTTCTGAACGACTGAAACGGTTCTTCGTCCGGCGCGGCAATCAATTCCATGTTTGCAAAGAAGTCCGCGACCACGTTCTGTTTTCGTCTCACAATCTGATCAGCGATCCTCCGTTTTCGCGAATGGATCTCATTTCCTGTCGCAACCTGCTGATCTATCTTGGCTCGCATTTGCAGGACAAGCTGTTCTCCGTCTTCCACTACTCTTTAAGACCGGGAGGCTATTTGTTCCTCGGTCCGAGCGAGTCGATGACGTCGCATGGGGATCTGTTTCGTTGCGTGAATGTCAAACATCGCATCTCACAACGAAAAGGAGCATCGACACGACCCACACCGACAGCACGTGCAGCCTCTGTAGAAAGTCCGCGAAGTTCTTCTTCGCGCGGCGGATCGGAACATCTGGTCGACCTGACCGAAGTGGCCCAGCGAATGGTGCTGGACGAGTTCGCACCCAAGTACGCGGTGATTGATGAATTCGGTCAGATTCTGAACCACTCCTCTGATTTAGAGAAGTACGTCAAGTTCCAGTTTGGAGACTTCCACAACAACCTGGTGAAGATCGTCGACTCCAGTCTCCGCATTGGACTTCGTTCGTTGCTCAAAGAGGCTGTTGAGACGAGTCGCAAGGTTCAACGCGACGATTTGTCGATTCGCAGTGGAGATCAAATCCAGCGAATGATGTTGACGGTTCAGCCGATGCCCCGCCTCGGAGAGAGTGAATCGATTTACCTTGTTGTCTTCCATGAAATCGGTTTGCCAGCGACGATCAATGAGGAAGACAATTCGCACCCGCATTCAGAGACGGATGCGGACTCGTTGATTTTCCATCTCGAACGCGAATTGGAATCGACTCGCTACGATCTCGACAAGTCGCTGCAGGACATGGAAGCAGCGAATGAAGAGTTGAAGTCATCGAATGAAGAACTCCTCTCGATGAACGAGGAGCTTCAATCCGCAAACGAAGAACTTGAAGCATCGAAGGAAGAGATTCGAGAAGGAAGCCTCGCTCTGCAGCGAGCAAATACTGACCTCGAGAATCTTCTGCGCAGCACTCAGATCGCGGCCGTGTTTCTGGATGGAGAGTTGAATGTCCGCAGTTTCACGCCCGCCATTCAGGAGATCTACAGCTTATTAAACTCTGATATTGGACGTCCTCTGGAGAGATTTGTGCCTCTCGTGGACGACATGCCCAAGCTTCCCAGCTTCGAGCAAATCGTCGATGAGGGTGTCGTCGAACACACTGTCATCGCGCAGTCAGGCAAAGCTTACTTGCGGCGTGTCCTTCCTTATCGAGCTTATTCCGGAGAGTGCGAAGGGATTGTTGTCACTTTCATTGACGTGACTCAGCTGCGCGAAAGTCAGGAACTCTTCCAACTGCTGGTGGATGCTTCCGCACAGATTGTGTGGGTGACAGATGCCGATGGAACAGTCACGGAGGACTCACCAAGTTGGCGGGCATTTACAGGGCAGACATTCGAAGAATGGATCGGTGAGGGCTGGCAGGACGCACTTCATCCAGCTGACCTTCCCGGGCTGGTGGAACACTGGCAGGCGGCTGTTGCCAGCGGCGAACAGATGCATCACGAGTACCGACTCCAGCATCATGAGGGAGGATACCGCTGGACACAGGTGAGGGCAGTCGCTCAACGAACAGTCGACGGTTCAATTCACCGCTGGGTGGGAATGAACATCGATATCGATGATCGCAAGCGTGCAGAAAGGGAGTTGGAAAAGGCCAAGATTCGACTCGACCTGTCGTTCGAAGCCAGCGAGATGGCTCCCTGGAGTTGGGACATTCCGACGGGCGAAGTCGTCTCGAATGAAAACCTCAACCGGTTGTTTGGGTTTCCTCCCAATCAAGACATCACGACCAAAGAGTTCATCGAACGTATCGACGAAGCGGACCGAGAACGCGTTCTGGCATCAGTCGAACGCTCCGTCGAGGGCGGAGATATTTTCGAAGAAGAGTACGCCGTGCATCGAGTCGATGGTCAGCGGCGATGGCTGCGTGCTCGTGGGCGGACCCAAAAGAACGCTGAAGGAAAGGTCGAAGGGTTCTTCGGGGTGGTTTCGGACATCACCGAACGAAGGCAACGTGAGCAGGACCTCGTCGATCGAGAGGCACATCTTCGCCGAGTCATCAACAACCAACTGGGCTTGGTAGGAGTGATCGACTGCAACGGGAACCTCGTCGAAGTCGATGACAGATCGCTCGAAATCGCCCACACAACTCGGGCAGATGTGATCGGGAAGCATTTTGCGGATGCTCCGTGGTGGAGCTACGATCCGAACGTCGCTCGACAGATGCGAGAAGCGATGCAAAGAGCGTTCGATGGTGAGATCGTTCGATTCGATGTCTCTCTGTTCGCTCCTGGCGATGACGGTGTGATGATCGATTTCATGATCGCCCCAATCATGAATTCAGATGGAGAGGTTGAGTACCTCATTCCATCCGGTGTCGACATTCGCGACAGATACCGGGCGGAACAGCGACTTGTCGAAAACGAACGCAGGGTCTCTATGGCGCTGCAAGCTGGGGAAATGGCCGCCTGGGAATGGACTCCGGAGAAGAGTTTCTGGGAGCCAAAGTTATTCGAGCTGCTCGGTCTTCCTTTCGAACAATCTCCTTCGCCGGAGTTGTTCTTCTCAGTCGTTCATCCAGAAGATCTGCCCGTGCTTCAACAGCACTGGTTGGAAGCGATCGACGGCAGCAGCGACTACGAAATTCAGTTCCGTATCGTTCGGCCAAACGGGCTGGTTCGATGGATTTCTGCTGTGGGAATCGTCACTCGAGATGACGACGGGAAAGTGACTTCGATTCACGGACTCAATTGGGATATTACCGACCAGAAAGAGTACGAAATTCGACTCGAAGCGAGTGAAGAGCGTTTGCGGCTTGCTCTCAGTGCAGCCGAACTCAGCCTCTGGCAATGGGATGTCAACACAGACCTGTGGTTCTGGCTGGATGATCGATCCGAAGAAGATGAGTTTGCCTCATCGGTTCCGCTGGGATCTCTGGCTGACTTTCTGGAACGCATTCACATCGACGATCGAGCGGAGGTGGAACTCTCAATCCGCAGCGCTCTTGAAAACACAGAACCGTTTCGGTCTGAGTATCGCGTTTACAGCGACGGAGAATTTCGCTGGGTGCTCTCGCTTGCTCATCTGAGCCTGGAAGACGAGTTGTCGTCGCTTCAAATGGTCGGCGTGGAAGTTGATATCACTGAGCGAAAAAACTCCGAGTTGAATCTGAAGCTGAACGAAGAGCGATTACGCCTTGCAGGAGAAGCTTCGGGATTCGGGTCGTTCCACATCGATGTACTTAAGCGAGAACTTCATTGGTCATTCGAAGTTCGACGCATCCTCGGGTACGGCGATACCGACATCCTGACCGAATCGTTTGACGATGTTCCGCAGTTCATTCATCCAGAAGATCGAGATTCCTACGCAGCTGCGATTCGGCAGGCGCTGACCGATCCTTGGCATCCTCGCGGAGATCTGGAGCATCGAGTCATTCGTCCGGATGGTGAGGTTCGATACGTCAGGACGAACTGGCTGAGTATGTGGAACGATTCCGTCGATGGGCCGAAGGTGGAACAAGTCATTGGCACCATGCTCGACATCACTCGACAGCGAGATAACGAACGCAAGCTCGAACTCGCGCGGCAACAGGCAGAAGTCGCCAACGAGTCGAAGAGTGCATTCGTTGCCAATATGAGCCACGAAATTCGTACACCGATGACTTCAATTCTCGGTTACGCCGAATTGATTCAAGGTCGTATCACAGATCCGGAAGCCCTCGAGTATCTCCACACAATTCGTCGCAATGGTGACTATCTGCTGGAGATCATCAACGACATCCTCGACCTCTCGAAGATCGAAGCTGGCAAACTCGAAGTGGATTCAGAGAAGTTCGACCCCTCTCGGATCGTGGAAGACGTCCGCAGCATCATGGAAGTGCGTGCCACCGAAAAAGATCTGATTCTGGATGTCATCTACGCGAATCCGATTCCTGCAAAGATTCATAGCGATCCGAAACGGCTTAAGCAGATCCTTGTGAATCTCGTCGGTAATGCGATTAAGTTTACGCATCAGGGAAAAGTCACACTGACCGTCCGGACTGTGGAGAGGACTTCGCTTGAATTCAAAATTGCCGACACTGGCATTGGAATTGGGCCGGAGCAACAACAGCGTCTTTTCAAACCGTTTTCTCAGGGCGATGCTTCCGTCTCGCGACACTTTGGAGGCACGGGACTCGGGTTGGCGATCAGTCGACGGCTGACCGAAATGCTCTCTGGAACGGTGAGCGTCGAGAGTGAACTCGGAAAAGGAAGTGTGTTCACGCTTCGAATTCCCGTCGGAGACATTGGGGACGTCGAGTTCGTGGAACCGGGAAGTCCGTCGGAGTTCGAAGAGAAAACACCGGTCGCAACTCCGGTCGAGCAGATTCAACTCGATGGACGCGTTCTCGTCGTTGATGATCGAAGAGACGTTCGTTTCCTGACAAAACACATCCTGACAAAAGCCCAAGCGACCGTGCATGAATTGGAAGATGGCCAGCAGGCTGTCGAATACATCACGGAGCGTGTGAACGTCGGTGAAGTTCCGGATCTGATTCTCCTCGATATGCAGATGCCGAATCTGGACGGCTACGAGACAGCTCGGCAGCTCCGAAAAATTGGATATCA
Organism: Thalassoglobus sp. JC818; assembly: GCF_040717535.1. Taxonomy (NCBI): domain Bacteria; kingdom Pseudomonadati; phylum Planctomycetota; class Planctomycetia; order Planctomycetales; family Planctomycetaceae; genus Thalassoglobus; species Thalassoglobus sp. JC818. Next base: position 278,006 of record NZ_JBFEFI010000006.1, on the reverse strand, counting down.
GGGACCCATTATCGCACTCACTGCTGATGCGATGCAGGGAGATATGAATCGATGCATCGAATCCGGGTGTAATGCTTATCTCAGCAAGCCGATTCACTCTCGGGCACTTGTCGAGATGGTCGACCGGTTCATGTCCAATGGAAGTTCACTCGGGAGTTGATGAATCTCCCGCCGAAGGTGACTGGAAAACGCACTTGAGCCCGTCTGGCAGGGGTTGAGATTGATCTTGTTCGAAAGCCGGTCTTCTTGATATAGCTTCTCGCGTCCAGTTGGGTTGAATTGCCCTCATCAACTCGACTCGGGTCCCATCTTGTAATTCTCAAATTCTGCGATCGGATTTCAACGGTCCATGAGTCAGTGGATGCATTCGTACAGGGAAACTGTTGAATGATTCCAGAAACCGTTCGAATTGCCAGTTTTGGGGTTACGTCGAAATCAGATCTCGTGCATCTTCAACCGCGGTGAAGAGCGATTCGTCTCGGTGAATGCAGAATTCCTCCGATGAATTCAGCTGAAGCGATTGCAGAGAAACCATGAAAATTGTCGATGAATAGAGCATTTTCTGATTTTGTGTGCACGATCTCGCACGAGCAAGCACAGCCTTTCAACTAATGAAACAGTGCAAGCGAGTGCACACTAAAGAGCAACTTGCTCTCAGATTTCAGAACCTGAGTTTTGTTGGACTTCAACGGATTTGACAATCTGACTCGATTGTATAGCGATGGGTGAACTGAAATATCGACCGGATATCGATGGGCTGCGTGCACTTGCGGTGGGGCTTGTCGTTCTCTTCCACTGTGGGTTCGGGTTCACCGGCGGGTTTGTCGGCGTTGATGTCTTCTTTGTCATCTCCGGATTTCTGATCACTGGCATCATCCGCAAACAGCAGGCTGCTCAAAAGTTCAGCCTCGCGGACTTCTGGATGCGGCGGATTCGACGAATCGCCCCAGCTGCAACAGTAATGGTTGTCGTCACTCTGGTGCTCGGCACCGTTCTGTTGCTACCCAACGATCTGAAGTACCTCGCTGACTCGGCCATCTGCCAGCAGTTGATGGTTTCGAACTTTTACTTCTGGACGAAAACAGGCTATTTCGACGGCCCCTCAGATTTGATGCCGTTGCTTCATACTTGGTCGCTGGCAGTTGAAGAACAGTTCTACTTGTTCTTCCCGTTCATCTTGTTCATGACGCGGAACTGGCCAGCGAAACGAGTGGTCAAAGTTTTGACTGCGATGACGTTCGTTTCTCTGGCGATCAGCATCTGGTCTGTGAAAGTGTATCCCACTTCCGCTTTCTTCCTGTTGCCGTCCCGTGCCTGGGAGATGTTGCTCGGCGGGTTGTTGACCTATGCGCCGGCACCGTCGGCTTTAAAGCGCTGGCAGCTGTCCGGAATGAGCTGGATGGGAATACTGGCAATTTTTGCCGCTGGGGTTCTCTTCGACAATTCCACTCTGTTTCCCGGAGTTGCTGCTCTGATTCCGTGCATCGGGTCATGTCTGGTGATTTATGCCAACAGCTCGGAACAGACTACAGTCGGACGAATTCTGTCGCACCGATTTCTGACGACCATTGGACTGATGTCGTATTCGTTGTACTTATGGCACTGGCCGCTGATCGTATTTCCGAAGTACTGGCTCGGAGAGGATCTCTCCGTCATGATTCGGCTGGCCATTCTCGCGGCGAGTTTCCTGCTGGCCTTCGTTTCATGGAAGTACATTGAGACGCCTTTCCGATCTGGTCGAGGCACCACGTTTTCCTGGCGACCACTTCAAGCAGGTGTGGCGGTCTGTGTCTGTTTGTCTGTCTTCTCAGCCTGGATCATTTCAACCGAAGGCATGAGATTCCGATTCACTGAGGAAGCACTGAAGTTCTGTCAAACGCGAAAGCGGGCAGGGCTGAAGTATTCTCGAAGCGTCGATGCGGTCCTGAGTGAATCGCTTCCGACCGTGGGCGTGATGGATGGGCCGAATGACAAAATTGACTGTGTCCTTTGGGGCGACAGCCACGCCGGTGCGATTGTTGAACTCTGTGACCGCCTCGCCAAGAAGCATCATCTCAATTGCGTTGTTGCCACGCACGGAGGCTGGAAGCCTCTATTGGGAACCTGGCGACCGTACAAGGGAATCGAGTCTCGAGAGTGGAACGATCGCGTCCTCGAGTTCATCGATGAGCACGATGTTGAGCATGTGATTCTGGCAGCACGCTGGGCAGACTCATCGAGTGACCCGACTGACGAATTTGAGTCGATGATTTACGATGATCTTTGCGATTACGAAACTCCGGACAAGTACTCCGAAGTTGTCGAGCGAGGTCTGCGGAGAACGATCACGAAGCTGGAAGAAGCCGGAGCCCGAATCTGGATCGTCGCTCAGGCGCCCGATCAGGAAGGACTCGACCCGGAGAAGAAAGTCTTTTCCTCAGTTCTCTTTGACGAGCCGTTTCCAACCGGAGTCTCTAAGCAGAGGCATTATCTGAGGCAGTCTGAAATCAATCAGATCTTTGATGAAGTGGATAATGACTTCGTCACGATTCTAGACCCCACGCCATATGCATTTGACGAAGATGGGCATAGCTTGATCTGCGATGAAGATGGTTTGTTCTACCGCGACAGCCATCACATTACTCCTCTGGGGGCAGAGAAGTTGTTCTCCAAAGTGCTCGAACCAGTCTTCGAAGAGATCACAAAATCATCGAGCTCGATTTCAGAATCGAATTCCCCCATTCAAACGGCATTGCAACCGTTCAATTCGAAGACGAATTGAACAGAAGTTGACTGCAAGTTCGTCCGTCGAAACCTCTTACTCAACTGGAATGAGTTGGACCGCGTCGACGATCACGTGACCGTCTGTCTCTTTCGTGCTGATTTGAATCTTGGCTGTCGGGGTGTCGAACTCATACGTTCCGACTTTGTGAAAGATCGAATCGTGTGCTGGTTGTTTTCGTTGATTGACGAGAACAGTTTTCTGTCCATCGGACGTCGTGATCGTAACCGGGACATTCGTTGCCCGATTGGGATGAGCGGTGTAGCTGACGGCGACGGTGTACTTGCCTGATTCGGTAATCGGGACTTGAAAAGTGATCTCTCGATCGCGGTCTTTATCATTTCCGTCATGCAGATAACTGTTCCCGAGAAAGCCTGACGTTGACATGCTGATAACCCATCCGTTGGGAATGCCAGCTTCTTCGATATCGACAATGGTCCCCGGAAAATCCTTCTTGTTGAACCGTTTGATGTTGGTCGTTTGTGGGCTGTCGTACTCTAGAACCTGTCCGTCGTCGAGCAGTTGGCGAGAGAGGGTTTGATAAGAGACATCTTGAACAGCCAGGTCATCTTGAATGGCCAGCATTCCCGCCGTCGCAGCGGATTGACCGAGGATCATGAAGACAGGTTCCATTCGAATTGATCCGAATGCAATGTGCGAACAGCTCAAGCAAACCGGGACGAGCAGATTCGTACACTGGTTTTTTTTCGGAACCAGTGCTCGATAGGAGATCTGATACGGAGGAGTTCGAACTCCGAGATCGCCTTCGTTCTGAACGAATCCTTCCTCGGTGACATAGCGTTGCACGTTGTGAGAATCGAGCGTGTACGAACCCATTCCGACTGGATCGGTCGTCTCTTTCGTTCCCAAACAGTTGTGTTCGGTGATTACGTAGTCGCCGATCAATCGACGCGCTTCGCGAACGTAAATCTGATGCGGCCAGTTTCCGTTGTCAGTGAATTCATCACCTGCCAGCCCCCAGTTGGACATCTTCGTTCGCACATCTTCCGGAACGCGGGGATCGTTGCAGACGAAGTACATCAGACCTTTCTGGTACTGTTCGTGCTCGCGAAGAATTTCCTTGCGGCGTTCGTAAGTCGCTTCGGGGTAATCGTAGTTGTATCCAATGTTGTCGGTGCTGAATGGCCCGTGGTTGTTTGTGTCGGTTTTGTAATTCGGAATTGGATCGAACTTGTTGAAACCCTCTCTCCAACCAGTCGCGAAGACGCGCAACAGCAACTCATACTGCGCTGGGTCGTATCCTTCTGGTTTTGGAAACGGGACGCGATTCTCCTCGTGGTTCGTGAGACACATTCGGTAGCAGTATGCTTGCACGCGATGATCGCCGTCTCCCTTCTTCCCGGGAGGTTCGGAACTGATTCGCGGTAGCAGTCCGCTGCTGGGATCTCCGGGGACAACGTACGGATCGACCGGGTCACGGAACCAGTGGCCATGATGAAAGACGCCGACTTGAATTCCGTTCCACTGTTCTCCGTAGGTCTCATTCGACTCACGACCGACGTGATAATCAACGCCAGCTGCGGCCAGTAGATCGCCTTCGTAAGTCGCATCAATGAACATGCGGCCCGTATAGGTCTTTCCGCTCAGCGTGCGGATTGACTGAATCTTACCTTCAACGACCGTCACGCCATTTTCACGATCAAGCCATTCATCACGGATGACTGGGATGTCGTAATCTTTGACAAAATCATCGAAGACTTCTTCCGCGATATGTGGTTCGAAAATCCACATCGTGCGCTGGGCACCGTCAATGGCTGGTGTTCCCTGGCCTTGGTTCCCATAGGAATCGCGAGGCTGCCATTTCCAGTTGTCTGGCTCTTGGTACTTTTTCCAGACTCGGTGGTAAAACTCACGAGCCAGTCCACCGATCACCGCTTTGTTTCCGGTGTCTGTCCAGCCAAGGCCTCCCGAACTCAATCCACCGAGGTGAATGTCAGGCGAAACCACAACGACCGATCCCCCCATTTTCTTGACTTGCACTGCCGAAGTAATCGCAGCGGACGTTCCACCGTACACCACGACGTCGTAGTCGTCCGAGTAAACACGTTCGGCCGGCAGGTGATTCGCCACGAAAATGCAGGCGATCAACATCAGGAAACGGGAAGCAATCCGGTCAGTCATTCCATGGTCTCTCTATGGATTCATCGAATCGATCAGCACAATCAGTAAAGTTGATGCGAAACGGGATGGAGGTGGTACGATTTGCGGAGTTATGTGAGTGTCGTTGATTTGTGTGGCGACAATATCCTAAATGTTCCTTGGTTGAGTCGAAAGGGTCACAGAGATCGCTTCCGATCATGTGACATCCGACCCGAATCCAGATTTCGAATCATTCCAGTCTCTGAACGTCTGCGTACATGGCGATGGTAGAATCCTCAAAACAACATTCGATGCAGCGATCAGCATTCTCCGGTCTCTTCAAGAAGCTGAGCCGAGTGCCCGGCCTCCGTCGCTGGAGTGTCGAGAAAGCCTTGAAGTTCGAAGGCGGTCCCTATTTTTCGCTCACAGCGAGAGAAATCATGCGGGACGTTTACGGTGTTGAGATTGGGGACTATTCTTACGGAGACTGTTTCGTCACGAATCAATTTCCGCCGGGAACAGTCATTGGGCGATACGTTTCCATCGCGGCAGGCGTCAAGGTCTTCAAGCGAAATCACCCTGTCGATCGGGTGCCGATGCATCCGTTTTATTACAACTCCAAGTTGGGGTTCGTCCAGGAAGATACAATCCCTTCCGGGCAACTGTGGATTGGTCACGACTCGTGGATTGGCTCGGGAGTGACGATCGTCGGGAACTGTAATCGAGTGGGGATTGGAGCCATTTTGGCTGCCGGAGCGGTCGTTACGAAAGATGTTCCGGACTTTGCGATCGTCGGCGGGAATCCCGCGAAGGTCATCCGCTATCGATTTTCCGAAGAGACTATTCAAGCCTTGCTGGCTGGAAAATGGTGGGAAATGAACTGCGATGAAGTCGCCAACCAAATGCCTCGCATTCTTCAACCCGTCGAATCGGAAGAACTAGCTCATCATCCGTTCCTCGAAGATTCGCAAGTTGAACAGATGAGTCGGGAATCTTCCTCAGTTGAACCTTCGAACAGCTGAGTTCTTCATTCGAGAAATCGATCAGAGTTCGGCCAGCAACTTGCGAGTCAATTCGGCTGTGCGAGTCGGAAAGTTCTCGATTGTGTTCGAAGCTTCCATTGCAGTCAGGTGTCCGCTCAAAGTCTGAAGATCGTCGAGCGAATCCACGTCGTACCACGGATTGAGCAGGCTGAGCGATCGCGGAGTGTTTCGAATTCTCTCGACTGTCTGAGAGAGAACTACCGGTTCGCTCCAGGAAATATTGCTGAACATCTCCGAACAGTGAATCCGCTGTCCGACGAGGTAGTATCCGCCATCGCAAGCTGGGCCGAGGACAACGTCCGAAGTTTCGAGTTGTCGAAACGCTTGCTCGATCAAGCCATTGGGTAGCGACGGGCTGTCCGAACCAATCACGACGACGCGATTGGCCTCATTGAGAAATTCGTCGAAGACTTGGATCAGCCGCTCTCCGAGTGTTGCATCGGGTTGTTCCCAGAGCAGGTCGTTTTCGTCCGCGTGTTCGGTGAAGAATTTCCGGGATTCCGGAGTGACAGGTGAGAAGGCGATCACTCGTTGATCACTGATCTGATGCGTCGAATCGAGAAAGTCGAGTTGAAAGGCTCGATAGAGTTCTGCAGCTTCTTCGAATCCGATTTCCTGACCGAGTCGCGTTTTGACTTTGCCGGGCTCCGGGTGCTTCATGAAGATGGCCAGGATGTTCATGTCATTCACTCGTAGAAGAAACTCATCGACGAAAATGAATCGATTGTGTTTTCAGAAACAGTGCGTCCTCCGAGTCTGTTTCGATCGAAGAGGGGCGCTGAGACAGTTTCGTATGGAGGGATGATCCAGTAACTTGCGTGACCATTTTGAGCACACTCTTTGAATACACTTTGACTACTGTTAGCCCAATACGACGTGTGGAGTATTGATGTCCTCAGAGGAGCCTGCAACCGAGCCTCGCCTCCCGTCGTCTCATTCGGATTCAGGAGTTGTCCGCAATCTGCGAATGATCAGCTTGTGTACATTGCTCAGCCGTGTGCTCGGATTGGCTCGCGACATTGTGATGGCCTCCCTGTTCGGGGCGGGAACCATTCTCGATTTGTTTGTCGTTGCCTTCCGATTGCCGAACCTCACTCGCCAGTTATTTGGGGAAGGAGCACTAACCGCAGCCTTTCTTCCGGTCTTTTTGCGAGATCGAACTGAGCATGGTGACCTTGTCGCTCGCGACACCATGACGGCGGTCGCGATTGCACTCTCTTCATTTCTTTCGCTCTTCGTGCTTCTCGCGGAAGGAGTGTTGATCTGGTTTCTTGTGACGGCTGATCTTTCGGAATCAACAACATTACTGCTTCAGCTTCTGGCGATTTTGCTTCCTTATCTCGTGCTCATTTGCACTGCTGCACTCCTCTCTGCCGGGCTGCATGCGCTTCAGGTCTTTCTCTGGCCGGCTCTGGTGCCTGTGGTTCTGAACGTCTTCTGGCTCACTGGAGCTTTCATCGCGGTCCAAACGACGAGTGTTCCGGAAATTCGTGTGAAAATTGTTTCTCTCGCGATTTTGATTGCAGGCACGGTGCAGCTCGCACTTCCGATGAGCGCGTTGCTGTGGATCGGAATGGGACCGACTCGAAGCTGGCGACGTCAGTGGCATCGCGTCCGAGAGGTGATGTGGACGATGTTGCCCGTCGTGGCTGGCACGACTGTCATTCAATGCAATGCAGTTCTAGACAGCTTGATGGCCTGGGGATTGTCTCGACCTGATGGAGGCGGACCGGCTCCGCTTGAATCGTTTGGGCTTCCGGCACTATTGCCTGCCGGAACAGCGAGCGAGTTGTATATCGGTCAGCGAATGTATCAGTTTCCGCTAGGGGTCTTTGGCGTGGCTCTCGGAACGGTTTTATATCCGCTGATGGCGCAGCATGCGCAATCTGGAGATTTGACGGCGCTTCGGAAAACTCTCGGAAGAGGGTTGCGTCTGACTGCCACGATCGCGGTGCCTGCCAGCGCCGGGTTGTTTCTCCTCGCGACTCCTCTGACAAACTTGATGTTTCGACACGGAGAGTTCACCGAAGAAGACGTTCAGATGACTGCCCGGATGATTTCAATCTACGGAGCAGGGGTGTGGGCGTACATTAGTTTGACGATTCTCAATCGCGCGTTTTACGCCTTGGGAGATCGGATTTCGCCGATGTGGTTTGGAATTGTAACGCTCGTTCTGAATTTCCTCCTGAATGTCGTGTTCGTTGTTTTGTTTCGAGGTGCAGGGCTGGCTTTGGGAAGTGTCGTCGCGACAGCGATTCAAGTCTTAATGACGGTCTGGCTCCTCAATCGAAGAACGAGCGGGCTGCCTTGGGGAGAAATCGGGAAGACGACTTCGCGGACGATTCTCGCAACCACGTTGATGGTGTTGGTCTGTCTGCTCTCTTCGAGTCTTCTGCCAGCAGGAGTCGGGATGGCGACTTACGCTGTCCGGCTGATCGTGCCGCTGCTGGCTGGCATTTTGACGTATGTGGTCGCTGGGCGTATCGTGGGTCTCAGTGAAATTGATGAGTTCCTTAAAGCAGCGGAGCGCGACAGTGAACCCGTCTGAACGACCGCGAAACAGATTTCAGATTGACCAGTCTTACGACTGGAACTTTGCTCATGTCCCACAAGCTGTGGAGGCTTCCCCGATCGAGAAGCTTCCCGGCGACTGGAAGTTCTGCGGAAAGACTGTGAATTCTCCATTGGGAATTGCGGCTGGTCCGCTGCTGAATGGAGATTGGGTGCGGTACTACGCATCGCTCGGGTTTGATTTACTGACATACAAGACTGTTCGGAGCGGAGTGAGAGAGTGCTATCCGTTGCCGAACCTTGTTCCCGTCTCATCTGAAATGATGGATGGAACTGAAGAGGTCACTCCGGCAGCTTCGGAGATGAATGGAACGTGGGCAGTTTCCTTCGGGATGCCCTCGAAAGAACCCGAGTTTTGGAAGAACGATATTCGTAAGACGAAACAGTCACTCAACTCAGGCCAACTGCTTTCAGTCTCTGTCGTGGGATCAATGCAGGACGGGTGGGGGATTGAAGAGTTGGGAGCGGACTACGCGCAGTGTGCAGCTTGGGCAGTCGAAAGCGGGGCCGACTGCGTCGAGATGAATTTTTCCTGTCCAAATGTCTGCAGTGAAGACGGGCAACTGTTTCAAAATCCAACTGAGGCAGCGACGGTCGCTGAGTCGGTTCGAAAACGGATCGGCTCTGACGTTCCGTTGCTGGTGAAGATTGGCTTTCTCCCGGACAACGAAGAGCTCGCAGAACTTCTTCTGAAGGTTGGAGAGTTCGTTAATGCGTTCGTTTCTACGAACAGTCTTCCGACTCAAGTCAGCCAGGCAGATGGCGAACTCTTGTTCTCTGGTGCATCACGCGGGATTTGTGGTCGAGCGATTCGCGAGGCATCGGTGGATCAGATTCGAAGATGCCGCACGATTGTTGAAAAACACGGATTGCCGGTCGAACTGATCGGTGTTGGAGGAATTGAAACTGCTGCCGACGTCCGCCAGTATCTCGACGCAGGGGCGAGCTCTGTTCAACTTGCGACTGCACCCATGGTGAATCCTCAAGTCGGTCTGCTAATCCGCGCCGAGTGGAGTGAAGGAACGGATTGAGAGCAGAGAGTGGCTCAGTAACTTAGGCTTTCAGTCCAGCGATGAGTTCTTCAATCGTGCGTTCGAAGAGAGTTGTTCCGCCGAAGTTCATACCGAGTTCGCGCAGGCGATTCGTTTCGATCTGATTCTTCGGACTGGTTTGGCCGCCAGTGATCTCACTGGTGCTTCCGGTCAACGACTTGGCGAGTGTGGCGACGTCGAACTGTGAGATATATCGGTCATAGCAATTGAACGCGCGGCCTTTGATCTCTTCTTCGTCGGCCTTCAAACAGACGTTGATTGCCTTCGCGACATCGGCAGCGTGGACTTCCTTTCCTCCGCGAGAGCAGTGAACCGGTTCGCCATTCATGATCGCTTGAACCAACGCGGCCCATTTGCTGTTCTCAACTGGTCGATTGACGCCATAAACACCTGTCGGTCGGACGGCACAGATGGGCATTCCCTGGCCGAGTCCGTAGCTGTGAACGAACATCTCGATCGCTGCTTTATGTGCGCCGTAGTGGCTCTTCATCCAGAGTGGATGAGTTTCGTCGAGAGGTCGGTCGTCGAGAATGACATCGTGAACTGCGCAGGTCGACACGAACACGAATCGTTTAATGGATGCCTGAAAGGCTGCTTCGATCAGCTTGAGGGTTCCCATCAGATTAATGTCGCAGAACTGTATTAAGTCTCCTTCGCCACCCATGAAGGTTCCGCTCGGGTGAAACAGAGCGGCATGTGCGATCGCATCGCATTCAGAGACAAACGCTCGTTCCTGTCCATCTCCCAGCGAACCGTCCATCCAGGTGATTGAGTCGGCAATCTCTTCGAATCCTCCGCGATCGCTCGACGGCCGAGACCAGCAGAGACAGGTGTGCCCAGCCTCAACCAACTCATGAACCAGATACCGCCCGATAAATCCTGTTGCTCCGGTGACTCCGACTTGCATTGATTTCTCCGATTTCAATTCGCCCGACTCGTTTGTGATCGGTCTTTAAGCTGTCAGTGTGTTCTTTGATCGAGAACCGCCAACTCAAGTTCATGGTCTCTGTTGTTCAGGTTACAGCAGAGAAGACTCAACTTCACACCATGGAATTGGATGCTTGCAAGTTCTTGTAAAAGAGGTGTTCAGAAAGCCAAAATAGCGAGGCTCGAAGTTGATTTGACAAGTTTTTTTGCGTGATCGATGTTGTGGGAAAATCGCAGGCTTCTTGCTTCTCGCTGTCAATTTTCCTGCATGTTTCTTGAGCATCAAGATTGGATTAAATTTGACGCCATTGCTACAGTTCTGGTCGAAAGATGCCCGGCCAAAAGCATGAAATCCGGGAGTTGCCGGATCTTGTTCAAACGCTGAGTGTCGTTGATTCGTTCCAAGCTGTCGTCGATGCACTCCGACGCGGCTCGAGCGGGACAATCGACGGTGCGTGGGGATCATCGTGCGCACTGGTGGCTGCTGCGATTGCTCAATCTGCCCCGGGACCGCTCGTTATTGTGCTTCCGCGAATCAGCGAAGTCGAAGACCACGCACTCGATGTGGCTTCCTTTCTCGAAGATTCGCCGGTGATCTTTCCAGCATGGGAAGCACTTCCAAAGGAACACTCGGTCTCGGATTCGGTGTTTGGAGCGAGGCTGCGAGTTCTTCAATCGATGGAATCCGGAGCCTGTCCGAAGATCATCGTTACGACGCTTCCGGCGCTGTTGCAACCTGTCCCAGCACGTTCTGAGCGGGAGTCATCGACCCGGTTGTTGAAAATCGGGGAGACAATTGACTCAGACGAGCTTCTGAAATGGCTTGTCGATCGAGGTTTCGAGCGCGTCCCCGCCATCGAAAAGCCGGGGGAATTCGCGGTCCACGGGGGGATTATTGATCTTTTTCCCCCGGATGCCATCGACCCGATTCGCATGGAGTTGTTCGGCGACGAGATTGACTCCTTGCGACTCTTCGACGTTGAAACCCAGCGCAAGGTTCAAGACCTGAAAGAATCGAGGCTCGTCGCGGTTGCCCCAGCTGATGAGACCGCTTCCGAGCCGTTGGGCACAGCGAGTTTTCTGGATTCGTTGCCAGACAACAGCTGGATCATGATCTCGGAACTTACCGATCTGGTCGACGAAGGTAAGAAGTACCTTCAGCGGCTTGAGAATCCGCGTGGGCTCTACAGCGTCGATGCCACTTTGGCGAAGTGTACGGAAAAGCCGACGGTGTCTGTCGCGGCACTCTCCGAAGCCAGTTTTGAGATTACCAGTCACTTACAGATTGAGTCGACGGAGCGATTTTCCGGGCCGAAGAATGAGGTCATTCAAGAGCTCGCCACAGTTGTCGGGGCTGAAGAACAGGTTCTCATTGCATGCCACAACGAAGGTGAGCGGCAACGTCTTTCTGAGTTGATTCAAGAAGAGGATGCGGAACTCTTCAAGCGTGTACGGCTTTGCATCGGAGCGGTCACTCAAGGGTACCGACTCGTCTTCGCGAATACGGTCGTCCTCAGTGACAACGAACTCTTTAACCGTGTGCATGTGCGGGCACCGGCGAAGTCGAAAAACAAACGGATTGCCAGTCGTGCGATCGACAGTTTTCTCGATCTCAACGAGGGTGATCTGGTTGTCCATCTGACACATGGCATCGGTCGCTATCTTGGGATGAAACTTCTCGATCAGGAAGGCGAACAGGAAGAGCATCTGATTATTGAATTCCGGGATGGAGTGCGGATTTTCGTGCCCGTCACGTTGATTCATCTCGTACAGAAATACATCGGTGCGTCGAAAGGTGCGCCAAGGCTTTCGAAGATTGGAGGTTCGACCTGGGCGAAGAACAAAAAGAAGGTCGCCGATGCCGTGTCCGACATGGCTTCGGACATGTTGAAGCTGCAAGCTCAGCGAGCGATGTTGACAGGAATGGCGTGCCCTCCTGATTCCCGCTGGCAGCAGGAGTTTGATACGTCATTTCCGTTCGTTGAAACCAACGATCAATCGCTGGCAATTGACGACATCAAACGCGACTTGATGGACTTGAAACCGATGGATCGCCTCATCTGCGGTGACGTTGGTTTCGGCAAGACTGAAGTCGCGATGCGGGCGGCCTTCAAGATGGTCGATGCTGGTCGGCAGGTGGCGGTGCTTGTCCCGACGACCGTTTTGGCGCAGCAACACTATCGGTCATTCGTCTCTCGAATGGCTGATTTTCCGATTCAGATCGATGTTCTATCTCGATTCAAGACCAAAGGCGAGCAGCGAAAACTTCTGAAGAAACTTCAGGAAGGCTGCGTAGATATCGTCATTGGAACGCATCGCATTGTTCAGCAGGATGTCCAGTTCCGAAACCTCGGGCTGTTGATTGTCGATGAAGAGCAGCGTTTTGGTGTGGCTGCCAAGGAGATGTTGAAGCAACTGCGCTTGAACGTGGACGTGCTGACGTTGAGTGCGACACCCATTCCGCGAACGCTGCATCTATCGCTGTTGGGGATTCGAGACATCTCGAATTTGACGACTCCTCCGCAAGAACGTCTGCCGATCGAAACTCGAATCTGTCGTTGGGATGGCGATCTGATTCGTTCAGCAGTGATGCGAGAATTCAATCGCGGCGGGCAAGTCTATTTCGTCCACAATCGCGTGTACGACATCCGCAAGATCGCGGACCGATTGCAGCAGATTATTCCCGAAGCGGAAATTGTGATTGCTCACGGTCAGATGGGTCCGGAAGAGCTTGAAGAGAACATGGTCAAGTTCGTCAACGGCAAAGCAGATATCCTCGTTGCGACGACAATCATCGAAAGCGGGCTCGATATTCCGACGGCCAATACGATGTTCATTCATCAGGCGGAGAACTACGGGCTGGCGGACTTACATCAGTTGCGGGGACGCGTCGGACGAGACAAACATCGGGCTTATTGCTACCTACTCGTAGGCGAAGGCAAAACGCTTTCGACCGTCGCAGCCCGGCGACTCAAGGCGATCGAAGAATTCAGCGAGTTGGGAGCGGGCTTCAAGATCTCGATGCGGGATCTCGAAATTCGCGGGGCAGGCAACATTCTGGGGACTGAGCAGAGCGGGCACATCTCGACGGTCGGTTACGAGTTGTATTGTCAGTTGCTCGAGAACTCAGTGCGTCGACTGAAAGATCTTCCGGAGCGAGAGAGTCCGCATGTCAATCTCGACATTCCAGTGACTGCGTACTTGCCCAGTTCCTATATTCCCCCCGGACGACACAAGATCGACGTGTATCGGAAACTTTCGTCAGTGGCGACGCTCAAAGAACTGCAGGAAGTGACCGACGAAATTCGCGACAGATTCGGGCCAATTCCCGACGAAGGCACGCAATTCATTAGTATGAAAGAACTTGAGTTGTACGCCTATCAATGGGGCGTCGATCAGATTCGCCTTGAAGAGGACCGGTTCGCAGTCTTGAGCTACTCTGATACGCAGCGAATTCACACTCTGGCAGGACGGTTGAAAAAGAAGCTGAGGATCGTCGACCGGCAGAATGCGTACCTTGTCTTGCCGAAAAAGGGCCTTCAGGGGGTAGATTTAGTCGAGTTTCTAAAATCCGTGTTGCGTTAATTCTCAAAGCCGGGATATAAGCCAGTCCCTCTCCTCCGCCAACCGGGTTTTTCCCCAGTGAATTCACGGTTTCGGATTTTTCTGGCTCCCCCTACACAGCCCGCAAAACTCCGAAGCCAAGCAGAGTCTGGTTTCACCGTTCGTTGTGACCTCACGCTCAGTCACATGCGATTCAGTGAATCAGATGTACGACAAGTTTGGCCCATGTCCCGAATCCTCATCATCCTGGCGGTTGTTTCAGTCTTTGGTTGCTCCGGCAATCGTAGCTACGACGTGGCGAATCCCGTCGTTGGCCCGCCTCCTCCACGATATGACAACGCTGAGCAAATTGCTCGAGCTGCCGATGCGCAGGGAGTGATCCAGCAGGCGAGCTTCGATACCGAAGCTCCATTGTCGATGACCACCGTCATCGCTCGCGTGAATGGAACTCCTATCCTCGCCGGTCAGGTTCTCGAACCTTACGCAGCGAAACTCGCTCAGGCCAGCAAGCAACTGCCTGCGAAAGAAATTCGCAAAGCTCAAGAAGGAATCATCAAGCGGGAACTTCCTCCTCAGATTGAGCAGACCATTATGGTCAATGAGGTGAAGTCCAAATTGACCGAAGACCAGCTGACCGCAATCGATGATCAGCTCGACAAGTTTTTCGATATTGAAATCGAAAAAATGAAAGCCAAAGCACAGGTCAGCAATCTTGCAGAACTCGAAGGTGCTCTCCAGCAACAAGGTATGTCGCTCGTGACTCTGCGAGAAATGTTCGGCGACCGGCAGTTGGCAGGTGAATACATCAAAGGACGTGTGACTCAGGATGCTCCCGTCACACGAGCGGAACTGCTCGAAGAATACAATCGACGACGTGAAGAATTTGCTCAACCGGAACAGGTCAAGTGGCAGCAGCTGCAAGTGACATTCACCACGCATGGCTCCCGCAGTCGGGCCGGTGAGGTTTACAACAAAGCGATTGCTGAATTGAAAGCCGGTTCGGAATTCACGGACCTGGTCAAGAAGTATTCCGACGGTCCACTAAAAGATGCCGGGGGACACTGGGATTGGACCCAGCCTCAGAGCATCGCCAGTGTTGACGTCCGAAAATCTCTGGCGGAACTTCCTGTGGGAAGTCTGAGCCAGACCATTGAAACAGACAAAGCGTTCCTGGTGGTCAAGCTGACCGGCCATCGTCCTGCAACTTACACCCCGTTTGAAGAAGTGCAGGAAAAGATCCGGAAGTCGCTCGTCGACCGACGCCAGGAAGAACAAGTGGAAAAGATCATTGCCGAACTCAAAGAGCAGGCGGTGATCGAAACGATGTTCGATGAGGGATTTTTCGGTGGCGGAGCCATTCTTCAGTAAGCACATCCCGACAAGATGTCTGGTTGTAATTTCTGATGAACTCCAGATTCGGCGAGTGTTGCCGAAGCAAGTCATCGAAAAGGCGGAATTCTGAATTCCACCAACTCCCGTATTGACCCATCAAAACGGACTGAGTTATTAGCCTTTTCAACTCACTTAACTACTTACTTCACTTCTCAACGACATTTCGTCTCAACGTCCGAGAGTCAGGGATCGACTCGTCAACGTCATGGAGAAATCTGTGGTGCGATGACTCGCCTGGCTTGAGGTCAGCTTCCAATCCTCATAGCAGCGGCAAAACGAGTCATGGTGCGACATCGCAAGAGACAGTACGAACCCCGTCAGGGCTCCAAGGAGGGACCGACATTGTACAAGTTTATGGGACTACTAATTTGTGGCGGTGTGTTAACCGCCGGTGCATGGCTTGGCTCGAGTAGCCACGCTCAGGATCCCGCGACTGCGGTTGATAATCCGTTCGAACGGTATCAACGACAGACCGCGTCAACACCAGCGGCGACTTCGCCCGGTTCTACGACCGGTCTCGAAGCCAACCGTCGCCGGGTGAATGACTATCTGCGGCAGGCTCAGGCCAAGCTGCAGGCCGGAGAAAAGCAGGAAGCATTGCGTCTTGCTGCCGTTGCGACCCGCTTGTCGCAGGAATCGCATCTCACATTCGCTCCCGGAACGCTGTCACCACAGTCGGTGATCGCTCAGATCCAGGGAACACCAGCCCCACAACTTCCGCCACTGACGATTCCTGAATCGCCACAAGAGCGGTTGCAGTTGTCCCAAACGTTGCTGAGCTCAGCTCGTGAAGACATTGCCAATCGACGTTTTGACATCGCCCGTCAAAAGGTCGAACAGGTCAAACAGATCGAAGTGCAGTACGGTGTCTTCGATCTCAAACCGGAACAGGTTCTTTACGAGATCGCTCGTTTCCAACCTGCCAGCCCAGAAGGTCCTTCCGCCACGATGGCGTCGCTGACCACTGAGCAAACCACTTCCGGAAGTGGAATTCAACAGGTCAATGCTGAAGTTGTTGCACCAGCGACAGCTTCGCAGAACCCAAAAGCTGAAGCGGTTGCACTGCTTCAGGTGGCCAAAGAGAAAATCGCTCAAGGCTACTACGAAGAAGCTCAGCTTCTCGTGCTTGATGCCAAGAAACTCAACGTCTCCTGGGACGTCACTGAAGAGTCACCAGATTATCTGTTGACGAAGATTGCACAGCAGTCTGGAAAGGAGATCTTTGCCGCGACTCCTAACCGTGCTGAACAATCAACTGGTTCAGATGAGGATCGGACCCGTGCGCTGAGTTTGCTACAGGAAGCTCGAACCGCGCTCAGCGCAGGCGATCTTGAAACTGCAAAAAGCAAAGCCAGCGAAGCTGACCAATTGCAGGTGTCTTATCAACTCTTCGACGATCGTCCAGCACTCGTGTTGCAGGATGTTCGATCCCACGAAGCTCAATCAGCTGG
Organism: Thalassoglobus sp. JC818; assembly: GCF_040717535.1. NCBI lineage: Bacteria > Pseudomonadati > Planctomycetota > Planctomycetia > Planctomycetales > Planctomycetaceae > Thalassoglobus > Thalassoglobus sp. JC818. The sequence goes on along the minus strand of NZ_JBFEFI010000006.1, from coordinate 261,145 downwards.
TTCCTCAGCTCCACAAGGTGCTGCTGCAGCATTCCCTGTGGCAAGTGGTGATCAGACTGACAAGAAAGAACAGGCGACAGCTCACCTCGTAGAAGCTCGCGAAGCAATGCGTCAGGGACAGCTGGAAGCCGCACAGGAACACATCGCGAAAGCAGAGCAGATAGACGTTGCGTTTGGATTGTTCGATGACACTCCAGATGTCGCTCGTGAAGATCTCGACCGTTTGGTCGCTGCTCGTGCTCAAGGTTCAGCAGCTGGTCTGGCCAGCAACGCACAGGTTCCTGCTCCGATGGGACGGGAAACTATGAAGAGCCAGGCAACTGAGCTCTTGCAGGCAGCCCGAACTGATCTCGAAGCAGGTCGTTTCGACGATGCACGTGCGAAAGTTGCTCAAGCCAGCGATCTCGAAGTGACTTATGATCTCTTCGAAGACAGCCCAGAACGATTGTTGACTGAGATCGATCAGGCAGCAGCCAGCGGTGCCAGCCCATTCAGCGGAGCTCCAGCACTGGCAGCCAGCGGATTGAACATGACTTCACCCGCTCCAGAAACTCGATCAGCGACCTCAGGTCAGCGAGTTGTGACAGCAGGTGGATCAGCAACTGAACTCTACGATCATGGTGTCCAGGCGTTGAAGCAGGGTGACCGCAACACCGCTTACGAAATGTTCCTGCAAGCTTACAACTCTGGCGAACAGCTCGACGCTTATCGTCAACAACAGCTTCAGGACAAACTTCGTGAACTGGCACCTCGCCGCAATTCACCAATCGTTCAAGCCAGCAACGAGCAGTACAACCCAGCTGCCGGTCAACTCGACCGAGTTGTCGGAGAACAACAGATCGTCTTCGATCAGTTGCGAACTGACAGCCTGAACGCGATTTACCGAGCTGAGAAACTTCGCGACTCACAGCCAGCCAAGGCGTTGGAAGTTCTCGATCAGACTCTGGCAACCATCAAGACTTCAAGCTTGAGCGAACAACAGTCTGCCGCACTGGTTTCTTCAGTCAGCAGTGCTCGCGAAAGCATCGTCTCTTACATGGACCAAAAAGCTCCAATCCTGGAACTTGAGCGTAAGAACGCAGAAACCAAAGACCTCATTCGTCGTGAAATTGAAGAACGAGTTCGCGTCGAGCAGGAAATCGCAGAACTGATCGACGAGTACAACAAGCTCTACGATCAACGACGCTATGCAGAAGCACTCGCGAAAGCAAAGCAGGCTGAAGAACTTGATCCTGAAAACCCAGCTGTCATTGCAGCCAAACTGCAGACAACCTTTGCATGGCGTGATCAGCGAAATCAGGAACTGCGAAGCAACAAGGAAGAAAGCTTCTTCAACACTCTGATGGACGTTGAACAGTCCGCTGTCAGCCCAGTTGGAGATGATCGTCCTCTGGCGTACGCCAAGAACTTCGCAGACATCAAAGCTCGACGTCAACCAGGACGTGCAGATGCTCGCGAGCACACTGAAAGCGAAATGCAGGTCTACAACAGCCTGCGAAAACCTGTCTCGCTGCACTTTGACGGTGCACCGTTGGTCGAAGTCCTTCGATTCATCGGAGACACACAGGGAATCAACATCTCTGCTGATGAAGCAGGACTGAGTGAAGAAGGTTTGACTGGCAGCACACCTGTCAGCATCAACGTGGACGGAATTCAACTGCGAAGTGCCTTGAACCTCCTGTTGCGTCCGCTTGGCCTCGACTATGTGATCGACAACGAAATCCTGATGGTGACCAGCCAGCTGCGTCAGCAAGGTGAGATGAAGACACTGGTCTACCAGGTGGCAGACCTTGTCGTTCCAATCTCTTCCGGTCCAACGACTGTGAAGGCACAACCAGGTTCGAACTTCAACCAGTTCAACAACGGCGGACTCCAAAGCCATCCAACAGTTCCTTCCATGGGGAACGGATTCTCACAGGTTCCTGCCAACCCATTCGGTGCTCCAAACGGAGTGAACGGAATCGGCGGAGTTCCTGGTGGAAATCAGGGATTGAACGGACCAGAAGCATCTGAGTTCGACTTCGATGTGCTGTCTGATCTGATCACCACCACAATTTCTCCTGAATCATGGGACGAAGTTGGTGGAGACGGTGCCATCACCAATCACGAAAGTACATTGAGCCTCGTGATTCGTCAGACTCAGAAAGCTCACCAGGAAATCGAAGATCTTCTGGAGCAGTTGCGACGACTCCAGGACTTGCAGGTGACCATTGAAGTTCGCTTCATCACCGTGAGCGATCAGTTCTTCGAACAGATCGGAATCGACTTCGACTTCAACATTCAGGACACAGTTGGTGGCCCTGTTGTGAACGACGACTTCACTCCAATTCGCCGCTTCGGTGGAACAGATCCAACCTTCGGTGGAACTGCGACTGGTGGGAACAACGCAGGTGGTGGAAACGCTGGTGGCGGAAACGCAGGTGGCGGCGGAAACGCAGGTGCGAACGGCGGAGGTGGACTGGCTCCATTCGGTGCTGGCCCAACTCTCAACCTGATCGGTCGCGACAACTGGCCTTCAAACACAGTCGTGGGTCTGGTCAACGGAACCGAGCAGTTCTCCCCAGAACTGGACATTCCGTTCCGACAAGGATCGTTCGAACTCTCTGCTCCTCAGTTTGGTGGTTTTGAACCAACAGCAGGTATCGAGTTCGGAATGGCGATTCTGAGTGACATCGAAGCCTTCATGTTTGTCCGTGCTGCTCAAGGTGACCGACGTTCGAACATCATGTTCGCTCCGAAGATTACACTCTTCAACGGTCGTGGCGGTAACATCGTCAGTGGTCTGCAGGTGCCATTCGTGACATCCGTGCAGCCAGTGGTCAGTAACTTCCAGATCGGATTCCAGCCAACGGTTCAAACCTTCCTGGACGGAATCAGCCTGAGCGTGAACGCTGTGGTTTCCGCAGATCGTCGATACGTTCGACTGACAGTCTCACCATTCTTCTCAACGATCACCGACGTCTTCACCTTCACGACCGGAACTGGTCAGGGTGGTAACATCAACATCGGCGGTGGTGCTGGTGGTGTCGGCGGTGGAGCTGGTGGCGGACTGGGCGGCGGCGGCGGAGTCGGCGGCGGTGGTGGAGTCGGCGGCGGTGGTGTCGGCGGCGGCGGAGTTGGCGGTGGCGGTGGACTCGGCGGAGCTGGTGGTAACAACAACCAGCAAGGTGCAGCCGGAACCGTGACCATCCAACAGCCAGTTCAGGACCTTGTCCTTCTGACCACGACAGTGAGTGTTCCGGACGGTGGAACGATTCTCCTCGGGGGTGTGAAAACTCTCCGCGAAGGTCGAAACATGGCCGGTGTTCCAATCCTTAACAAAGTCCCTTACATCAGCCGGTTGTTCAAGAACACTGGTGTGGGACGTGAAACTGAAAGTCTGATGCTGATGGTGACTCCTCGAATCATCATCCAGGAAGAAGAGGAAGAACTCCTCGGAATTCCTAACTAGGCTTTCTCAAAAGTATATGATTTCTGTCCGCAGTCGCTCGTCAGATCTGATCTGGCGAGCGAAACAGAAACCGCGGACAACTGACTCAAGAAGTGCTTGACCTCTTGATTTGTCCTCGATCCGCCCCCCCCTAGGTGAGAGGATAGACGTCTCAGGCTGTGGCTGCTCGATCCCTTGGTCGAGCAGCCCTTCTTTTTGCGCTGAGCACTCTTGCTTCGTCGATGAAATTCACAATCGACGCGCTCTCGACTCACTCTGATCCATGGGCTTGCTGCAACGGATCACTCACTCGGTCTTTGAGGTTCCGATTCAACGGTTCATCGTTACCGAAGTCGACGTCTCAGAATGATTGGCGTACGCGTCCCAGTTGGCACCATCATCACAGCCAAGACTCTTGAATTGTTGGATTTCGCGCAGTCGTTCAGTTGTCCGTCACGATGACTTCGCTGACAATGTGTTGTCATTGACGCGGTAAGGGCAACAATCCCTTGTAGTTAGCCCAACAATGAAACTGATCCCGCTGAGACGGAGTCCATCTGTTCCATTGTCATCAGTCATTTTCACACAATAAAACGTACGAGAAGTGGACTGATTGAAGCTGCATCACTTCCCCGGACGTTTGTTCCGTTCATCAGTACTTAGAGTTCCAACGGTTTGTTTTTCCTGTCACTCGATTGAGACGAATGCGATTTGTAATCCAACCAGTTTGGAACTGGCCCTTGGTCGTCGTGACGATCATCGTGATGCTCACGGTGCTGCTATGGACGTATCCGCGACGGGTCCGGCATCTCTCGCCCGGCTGGCGGCGCGTCTTGATTGGTCTTCGCCTGATCTCAGCGCTGATTCTCATCGTGGCAATGCTCAGACCGTCGATCCAGATCAGCGAGACGGATCATCAATCGTCGAGGTTGACCGTGCTTCTCGATCAATCCCGAAGCATGTCGACTCCCGATGGAACCGGCGATCTCACTCGACGTGAAGTTCTCGTTCAACTCGTTGAAGAAAACGGGGAGACCCTCGAAGCGTTTCGCGATGAGGTCGAAGTCCAGTTCCTAGATTTCGCGACAGAATTGCTCTCGTCGAGCAGCCTCAAGTCGACAGCTGACGGGGAATACACCGCCATCGGTCAGACCATCGACGGGCTCCGGGAAGATTCGTCTCAGGATCGACTGATCGGTGCAATTCTGATGAGTGACGGTGCTCAGCGTGCCGGCGGAGAAGCGGATGTCGATCCTCTGGCAGCTGCGCGTCGATTCGCCGAACAGCTTGGCGTTCCCATTCACACGGTGACTGTGGGAACTTCGGATGTCTCGGGAAGTGGCATCGATCTCGCCATTGAAGACATGCAGCTCGATCAAAGTGTCACCTTCGAACGCAAGACCGTGCCGGTGCACTTGCAGGTCAAGTTGAATGGTGCCTCAGGCAAAGAGGTTCGAGTCCGTCTCCTGATTGAAGATCGAACCGGAGTTGTTGATGGCGAGTCTGGCGAATTTCGCGAGATTCCGCTGTCTGTCGATGCGACACCTTTTCGCGATCTCAGAACAGACAAAAACTCGATGACGATTCCAGTGGAGCTCTCATTCGTGGCGGAGCGTGCTGGCGAATACAAAATCGCTGCCGAAGTGGTTCCCGATCCGGGCGAAGTCAAAGTCAACAATAATCGACGCGAGACGTTGATTACCGTTCGGAAAGGTGGCCTCAAGGTTGCTTATTTTGACGTCCCTCGTCCCGAACAGAAGTTTCTGCGAAGACTGAATGACACCGCGAAAATTCAGGTCGATACGCAAGTCGTTCTCTCGGGGCGATTCGCTCAGGAAACCAACATCGACCCCGATCTGTTCGCTCCCGCAAAGTATGACGTTTTCATCATCGGTGATGTCCCAGCTTCGGTCTTTCAGAAGGATGGCAACAATCTCTTGAGAGAACTCGCATTGCGAGTGAATGAAGGGGCGGGGCTCATCATGATCGGCGGACTCCACAACTTTGGAGCTGGCGGATATGCCGATACTCCGTTGGCCACGCTGCTGCCCGTGAAGATGTCGCCGGAAGAAAAAATTCGCGTCGATCAGGAAAATCCGGACGGTCATTTGCAGAGAGAAGTCAAATTCCTTCCGACTGTAGCGGGGGAAGATCACTATCTGATGCGTCTCTCCGGTTCTCAAAACGATGCTGCCTGGCGTCGGCTGCCTCTCTTGGGAGGAGCGAATCGGCTCGAACGCAAGTCGGGCGCTGTCGAAGTGTTGGCTGAGACTGAAACCGGTGATCCACTTCTTCTCGCCACCGATACCGGTCGCGCTCGTGTACTCGCTTTGGGAGTTGACGAAACCTGGAAATGGCATCTTCGAGGCTTTCAGGCGGAGCATCAACGATTCTGGCAGCAGCTCATTCTCTGGTTGGCCCACAAGGAATTCGATTCCGATCAACCTGTTTGGGTGCGCGTTGAGCCGCGAAGCTACGCGCCACACATGCCTGTCGTGATTGAATTCGGAGCGCAGGATGAATCGGGAGAAGCGATTCCCGACGCAGACTACGAAGTTGAGGTATTGTTGCCATCGGGAGAGACTCTCAAAGTGACACCCCAACGGTTCGGCGATCACGGAATCGGAGAGTTTCTGGAGACTGAAGCCCCCGGTGATTACTGGGTGCGCGTCTCGGCAAAGCACAATGGGTCTGCCTTGGGGTTGCTGGCGTCGACCCGTTTTGTCGTCGATTCCCGTGACATTGAAATGGACAACCCGGCGGCCGATCCTGGATTGATGTCAGAGATTGCCAGTGTGAGCGGTGGGAGTGTTGTACCTCCCGAGAATTTTGGAGAGTTTTTGATGCGGCTGCTGGACGAAGGAATTCCCCCGGAACTCAAACGCTATCGCACGATCAATCTCTGGGATGGCTGGCCTCCACTGATCCTCTTTGTGACGCTGATGTCCGCAGAATGGGTGCTTCGCAAGAAGCAGGGTCTGGTTTGAAATTGCTCTTTCGTTTCAATCTTCACAGCTTGCCGAAGTGTGCTGAGGATCGTCTGCGCATCGGTCGACAAATCTCTGGAAATCCGCCATGCTGTGAACGATTCAATCAATAGATTTTCATGTGTTGGATTGAGTGAAACAGATTGTTCGATTCCGCACACTCGCGTGAACAGTTTGACGCGGCGCGAGGCCGTGTTCACTGATGCGAGTCTTCATATCACAATTCATTGACTTCTCGAGGAGAGTTTCATGGCCCATTCGCTTCCCAAACTTCACAACGCCATGTGGCCGGGACTGGTTGGAAAAGAAGAAGGCACGGATAATCCTCCGATTTCACTCGACCGCATGCTGGAGTTGACAGCACAGGCGAATGTGAACGGAACTCGTTTTGACGGCATCGATTACTTTCTGTTTCTGCCACATACCGATCCGGACGCGAGTGATGATGAGCTGCGGCAAATTGCCGACAAGATCGCCAGCCACGGATTCTCAGTCGGCTCGCTCGTGGCCCCAGTCTGGCCGGGCACTGTCGGTGATTCCGCGATGGGAGATGAGGAATCCCGCAAGAAATTTCTGACAGCCGTCGAAAAAGCCTGTCGCATTGCCCGTATTTTCAATGAGCATGGAGTTCGCAAGTACGGAGTGATCCGCATCGATTCCGCGGAATTCGGCGTGGAAAAATGGCGCGAAGACGCTTCGGCAAACACCAAGAAAATTGCTGCAACGTTTCGCGAAGCTGCGAAGATCGCCGAAGACAACGGAGAACGTCTCGCAGCAGAGGGAGAAATCTGCTGGGCTGGAATGCATTCCTGGAGAGATATGCTCAACCTGCTGGAAGAAGTGGGAATGCCGCAATCGCTCGGTTTTCAAGCCGATTTGGCCCACACCTACCTGTATCTCATGGGCTACAACGCTCCGGAACATGCTCTGCTGAAAGAAGGCGATTCCGACGAGGCCTTCTGGGAGGCATACAAGACCATGACCGATGCACTTCGTCCCTGGACGATTGATTTCCACGTCGCTCAGAACGATGGAACCGTGCATGGCACCGGAAGCCACGATAAGACCGGAAAACACTGCCCAGCTGATGATCCGAACGGAAAACTCGACATCGTGAAATGCGCCGGCTACTGGCTCGAGGGAGCAACGGATCGCGGCATTGAGCATATTTGCTGGGATGGATGTATGTTCCCCAACTCGATGCTCGAAACCGCATCGACCTGGAACACGATCCTCGGCAAGATGATCGAGGTTCGAGACGCACACGGTTGGGATTCTTAAAAAAGGCCCCAAACTCTGCGAATTGAGTCGCTCCCGATCCGTGATTTCGGAATCTAAGCGAACAACTCGATAGACGAAATGATCAGCAGGCCTCGCCCGAATTTCGGGTGAGGTCTGTTCGTTTTTCCGCGGTGTTCATCTGAGGAGGAGGAACGAAATTCGCGCTTCCGGCAGGCTGTTTTTTTGATACGATTCCGGCCATTCGGACTGATGAACGCAAGGATGCACTCATGCACGTCTTTCTCTCTGTCGGTGAACCAAGCGGTGATGAACACGCCGCTGCCCTCATGCGCCATTTTCGATCGCGCGAACCGGGAGTTCGTTTTAGTGGCTTTGGTGGGCCGGAAATGCAGTCACAGGGGCTGGACTGCCTGTTTCAACTCACCGATCTGGCGGTCATGGGAATCGACCAGATTCTGCCGCTCATTCAAAAATTTCGGTCGCTCGTTCAGAAGGCCGAAGAGTTCTTTCACCGGGAACGTCCAGATGCAGTCGTACTCGTCGATTTCCCCGGGTTCAACTGGTGGGTTGCGCGAGCTGCGAAGCGAGCGAATGTACCGGTCTATTACTACTGTCCGCCACAATTGTGGGCGTGGGCTCCGTGGCGGATTCGCAAAGCTCGCCGTCTGATTGACTGCGTGTTGTCCGTTCTCCCGTTCGAAGCTGAGTGGTATCAGTCGCGCGGAGTCGACGTCGAGTACGTGGGGCATCCCTTCTTCGATGAGGTTGCTGAGCATCCGATTTCCCCGGACGAAATTCAAAGCCTTCGCCGGGATGGGAAGATTCATCTTGGGATTCTCCCTGGCTCACGAAAGCAGGAAGTCCTTCGCAATTTTCCAGTGATGTTGAATGTCATCGAGGAACTCTCAGGCAAGCACCCCAATCTGCGGTGCATGGTGGCGTGTTACAAGGAGTGGCATTTCGAGAAGTGTCAGGAGCTGCTCGACAAGTACGAAACGTCGCTGCCAGTCGACCTCTACCTCGACCGGACGTCGGCCGTCATTGAATCAAGTGACTGCTGCCTGATGGTCTCGGGATCGGTGAGTCTGGAACTTCTGGCTCGAAAGACTCCGGCGGTGGTGATGTACCGCGGGTCGTTGATGACTTACATCCTCGCGACTGCATTGCTGACCGTTGAATTCATGTCGCTTCCAAACCTGATTGCAGGTCGTGAACTGATGCCGGAATATCCGGTCGTGCGGAGTCGGAGTCGATACATCCGTGAGATGACCAAAGATCTCGATCAGTTAATTTCAAACCCGGAAGATTTGAACGCGATGAAGTCAGAGATTTCGAACCTGGCTGATCAAATCGTGGAAGTTGGCGGTCTCGCTCGGGCGGCAGAAGTGCTGCACAACCGCTTGCGGAAAGCAGAGTCCTCAGGCGAACGAAAACGAGCAGCGTAGTTCGTCTCGCGAGAGGTTACACACCTATTCGAAGTGACTATTCGCCAGTGTCTGCATTTGACTGTGGAGCGATTGGCGGAGGAAATTGCCCGGACTTCAGTGCATCGATCTTCGGAAGAATGAGATCGGCAGGCAGCAGATAGCTTGCTGTCCGTCCAGCGCGGGCAATATTGATTCCAATCGCTTTTCCGTCGATGTTGACCGCTGGTCCGCCGCATTGTTCCGGACTGAGGACAGTGTCATGTTGAAGGACCGCCTCGAAGTCGTCTCTGCGGAAACTGAGTGGTCCACCGAGTTGCTGTTGGAAAGCGATACGCGACAGAAAATCTCCGAACGGATGCGTCAGTGTCACGCTGAATGATTTCTTTTCGCCATCTCGATCGACTTCGACGATCACAGTATCTCCCGGGCGATATTGATGGATCGTGCGAATCAAGTCCCGTCGACCGGCGATCTGGCTGGAGTTGATTGAGAGAACTTCATCGTTGGCTTCGAGTCCTGCGCGCGAGGCCCCGCTGTTTGGAAAGACAGATTCGATGATCGCTGCTACGTCGGGCGACACATCGACGAGAGCGATGCCCAAGACACCGTAAGAGCTGGACTTCTCGATCGAACGTCGGGGGACGCTGACCACTCCGATTCCCAGAGGATCAGGTTTGTGTCCAGTCGTCACGACCCATGCTCCCAGCTTCGGTTCTTCGGTCTCCCATTCAACAGGCGTCAGGCGGGAAGCGTCGATACGAACGAGGGCGAGATCGAGTTTGACATCGTGACCGACATACTCAAACGGGACCCGTCTGCCGTCTTGAAGAGAAACCAAGTCAGCGTCTCCGATCTGACTCGCCTTCGTCAGAATCCAACCATCACGATCAACAATTGCTCCTAGTGCGACCGGCTCCGCTTCTTTCAGAAATTTGACGGTTCCGCGTCGAGCATTGCGAATCACCGGGACAAAAGCTGTGCGGACTTGGTCTCCTTGTGTCCAGAACTGCTCTCTCAAGCGTTCCGGAAGTCGTTCTTCTGCGGGAACAGACAGCGTCAAGCTTCTGACAATGAGAAGTGCGGCAAGGATTCGTCGTGTCACGGGTGCCTCGCTGGAGGGCTGAACGAAGAGTTGGAAGTGTCTGTTGCTACACAGCCACGAGTCGATTTCCTATTCTGGATCGTTGATGAAATTCTACTCTCGACGTTTTAGCGGGTTCAATCGACTTCGCTGATTCACATCAAAAAGGGAACGCTGGTAATGGGTGTGTATTTAGGAATCGACATCGGCACAAGTGGCACCAAAACACTTGCCATTAAAGAAGATGGAACGATTCTCGCGTCAGCGACAGCTGAGTATCCGCTCTCAAGTCCGCACCCGGGCTGGTCCGAACAGGATCCTGAAGACTGGTGGACTGCTTCTGCAGAAACTGTTCGAAAAGTGCTGGCAGCAGCAAAAATCTCACCGGCGGATGTGAAAGGCATTGGCCTCAGTGGACAGATGCATGGTTCCGTGTTTCTGGATGCTGATGGGAAGGTGATTCGACCAGCTTTGCTCTGGAACGATCAACGGACGGTGAAAGAGTGCGAAGAAATCGAATCACGAGCTGGGGGCCGAACCGCTCTCATTGAGATGGTTGCCAACCCGGCACTGACAGGGTTCACCGCTCCCAAGATACTCTGGCTTCGCAATCACGAACCGCATCACTACGAAAAACTCAGCAAGGTTCTCCTGCCGAAAGATTACGTGCGATACCGGCTCACGGGGGAGTTCGCTTCCGAAGTGAGCGATGCATCGGGAACACTGTTGCTCGATGTGAGACGTCGGCAGTGGAGTCAGGAGTTGTTGACCCGACTCGAAATTGACCCCGCGTTGCTGCCGGAAGTTTACGAGTCCGAAGAAGTGAGCGGAAAGCTGCATGCAGCAGCCGCAGCGGCGTTGGGATTGCCGGAGGGTGTTCCCGTCGTCGGTGGAGGTGGAGATCAGGCAGCCAGCGCGATCGGAAACGGAATCGTCAGCCGAGGAGTCATTTCGGCCACGATGGGAACGAGTGGTGTTGTCTTCGCCCACAGCGACGAAGTGCAAATCGACGCTGGCGGGAGAATTCATACGTTCTGTCATGCGGTGCGTGACAAATGGCATGTCATGGGGTGCGTGCTTTCCGCCGGAGGAAGCTTGCAGTGGTACCGAAATCAGTTCGCACTGGCAGAGGTCGCGGCGGCTAAGGGGATGGGCGTTGACCCTTACGAATTGCTGACCGCCGAAGCTAACCGTGCACCTGCTGGTTCGGAAGGTCTGTTCTTTCTGCCGTATTTGACGGGCGAACGAACTCCACATGCCGATCCACATGCTCGCGGCACGTGGGTGGGAATGAGCTTGCGGCATCAGAAAGCTCACTTCGTTCGCTCGGTCATGGAAGGAGCGACTTTTGCGATGCGAGACTGTTTGGAACTGATTCGGGAAATGAACATCCCGATCGAACAGATTCGAGTCTCAGGCGGTGGTGCACGCAGCAAGTTCTGGCGACAATTGCAGGCCGATGTCTACGGTCAGAATGTCGTGACGATCAACGCGGAAGAAGGACCGGCATTTGGTGTCGCTTTGTTGGCAGCTGCCGGGACCGGAGCATATTCCAGCGTCGTGGAAGCCTGCGAAGCAACGATTCGAGTCGAAACCGAAACCGAGACGAACACATCGGCCAAGGCCAGCTACAATCGGGCTTATCCCATTTTCCAAAAGCTCTATCAGTCATTGAAGTCCGATTACAAGTCGATCGCCGAGTTTGTGGAAGCGGAATCGAACGATGGCAAAACAGTGTAACCATTACGACGTTGCTTTCGAAAAGCTGTTGCGATTGGTGAGACGTCCCTACGTTTCGGTCAACGAAACTCGCCGTGCGCTGCATGGCGATGAGTCGTTGAAGTCCATGGATTTCGTGGTCTACTCACAAACCGCCAGCAATTTGCTGATCGATGTGAAAGGGCGACGTTCGTTTGGAGGTCGCCCAAGCTGGCAGAATTGGGCCATGCAAGACGACATCGACAGTCTCCTCAAATGGGAGGAAGTTTTCGGGGACGGATTTCGGAGCGTATTGGTTTTTGCCTACGAAGTTCTCGAAGCGAGTGAAATGGACTACCATCCCGTCACGTGGGAATTCCAGCGGCGGAGATATGCCTTTTATGGTGTCTGGACGCGGGAATATGCTCAGAAGATGAGACTTCGGTCCCGCTCGTGGAAAACGGTGTTTCTGGGAGCGAACCATTTTCAGGAGTTACGCCAACCGATTCTCTCGATGCTTTAGGAGCGATTGCAGGTTTTGCGAATCGAAGAGGGAGTTGTGACGGCTGCTCGTTTACATCCCTTGCGTGGACAGACGAGAGATAAATTGAAGAGCGAGGGAAAACTCGATCGATGCAGCAGCGAAGGGAATGAGTAAGAACGTTGTGAAGTCACAGATGGAACAGGTGTATTGTGAGAATTGGCAAGCGAATATTGAGCGTCTGCGGTGCTCTCCTGATGTGGGGAACACTCTGTTTGGGCCAGGGGCCAGCTCCGGCTCCAGTTCCTGCTGCTCCGACTGGTGCCGACGGGGTGCTGATCCGTCCGTTGTGGACAGAAATCCTGATCACGGCCATCATGGTTGGTTTTGTCCTGTTCGCAGTCTGTCGGAAGAGCAATCGGCAGTGAATCGCAGCGTTTCTTTGATGTCGGCACTCCACTCTCAATTGGGGTGCCTGTTGTGAAGGATGTCCGTGTTGCTGTCACTGGTATTGGTCTGGTGACTCCGCTCGGGGCCAATCGAGAGTCAACCTGGCAGGCGATTTTGGAAGGCGAACGTGCTGGCCGGTGGTTGGGGCAGGGCTTTCTGGATCGAGTTGGTCTGGGACAAACCCCTGCTTCGAAATCACTCGCGATTGAGCGAACAGGTCGAAAGCAAGCTCCAGTTGTCGAGGCCATCGAACTAGAGAAGACAACATCATTGCAGAGCTGGCCTGTAGCTTACGGAGCACCGGTTGCGGATGACCAGTTGACCGCTTTTTCACCGGTGCGCGCAACTCGATTCGCGTTGCAGGCGGCGGAAGAAGCTTTACAACACGCCGGCTTGACTAAGGATGTTTTGACGGACAGCGGTTGCGTCATCGGGACCAGCAAGCCCGACTTGCAGGCGTTCGATCAATTCCAAATCGATCAGCGATCAATTGACTCAGGCAGTTCCGCAATCTCGATTGCAGATCTGTTTCCCAGCTCACCAGCGATGAAGGTGGCTCAAGAGTTTGGAATTCAAGGTGGTGTCGCCTGTCCCGTCGCAGCCTGTGCAACTGGGCTATTGTCGATTATTCAGGCAGCTCAATGGATCCAGCGTGGAGAGTTTTCGTGCGTCCTCGCGGGGAGCACGGATGCTTCGCTGCACCCCGGTCTGTTGGGATCGTATCGACGGCTGGGAGTGATGGCTCGAGCGGAAGATGACCCAGCAGGAGCGTGTCGACCTTTCGACGCTCAGCGTTCAGGCTTCATGGTTGGAGAAGGGGCGGCTGTTGTCGTTCTTGAAGAATGGGAAGCTGCCGAAAAGCGGCGAGCGAAGCCTCTCGCTGAATGGATTGGCGGACAAACGGGATCAGATCCGTCGGGCATCACGAATGTCGACACATCAGGCGAAGAACTCGGCAGAGTGATCCGCAGGCTCATCGACAGGCACTCCGTTCACGCCCCGGAAATTGGTTCGATTTGCTATCACGGCACCGCCACAGAATTGAATGATCTCTGTGAGTCGCGTGCGATTCGCAGAATTTTCGGCGACCAAGCTCAGTTACCGACTGGGTTTGGAGTCAAAGGGAGTATTGGGCATCTGATGGGAGCGGCGGGAGCGGTTGAGACAGCGCTCGGCATTCTGTCACTGCGAGACGGACGCTTGCCACCCACAGCGAATCTCCAATCGATCGATCCTGAATGTGGTGTTCCGTTGACGATGTCGACATCAATGCCGCTGCCCCTCGGACTACTCCTGAAAACTTCTCTAGGATTTGGCGGACATTTGGGCGCAGGGTTGCTAAAACGCATTTAGACCGTATTCAAATTTGTTTGCACTTGCTCGCACGAGCAAACTCAGCTTTTCAATGAGTGGGACCGCGCAAGTGAGTGCACTGGAAAGAGCAAATTGCTCTCGACACCTTCGTCGCAGATTTGCGGCGATCCGTGCGCGAAACGGGCTGATGGACTGAATCACACAACTTTTGAAGACAAACTTGTGAAGTACGACACGCTCATCATTGGTGCCGGAATGTCCGGTTTGGCTGCCGGAATCCGGCTTGCTTATTACGACAAGTCCGTCTGTATCCTCGAGAGGCATACGACGATCGGCGGCCTGAATTCCTTCTACCGGCTCAGGGGGCGGAATTACGATGTTGGGCTGCATGCTGTCACAAACTATGCTGCTCCAGGAACGCGGACTGGTCCATTGGCAAAGTTGTTGAAGCAACTTCGACTGCGATGGGATGACTTCGACCTGTCACCTCAGAACGGATCATCTGTCGTCTTCCCAGGGCGGAAGCTGTTCTTCGACAATAACTACGAACAGTTTCTGGATACGGTTTGCGAAGAGTTTCCCGATCAGGCGAATCGTTTTCGGGAACTCGTCCAACGAATCGAAGAATTCGACGAGTTGAATCTCAGCCAGAAACCGATCTCTGCCCGAACGGTTTTGAATGAGCATCTGACTGATCCGATGCTGATCGATATGCTGTTCTGTCCGCTCATGTTCTATGGGTCAGCGTTGCCGCATGATATGGACTTCAACCAGTTCGTGATCATGTTCAAAAGCATCTTTCGAGAAGGATTCGGGCGCCCGTTTGATGGGGTTCGCAAAATCCTGAAGACGCTCACACGTCAATTCAAATCGCTGGGCGGCGAACTCAAGCTTCGCCAGGGAGTGCAGGAAGTGGTCGTTGATGGCGATCGCGCTGTCGGAGTCATTACGGACGACGGAACGCAATACGAAGCAGAAACGATTCTCTCTTCTGCAGGTGTGGCGGAGACCTACGAACTGTGCGGGAAATCGCATCCCCAACTGAACGCGGATGCGGGAGAAGTCTCATTCAACGAAGCGATTTACGTGCTCGACTGTCAGCCTCGCGACTTGGGACACGATGAGACCATCGTGTTCTACAACAACGAGGAAAAGTTTCACTACGAACCGCCGGTAGAACCGTGCGATGTTCGCAGCGGAATCATCTGTTCACCCAACAACTTCGCTTACGAGGACGGACAGCAACTCGAAGACGGCTTCATTCGCATGACAGCACTCGCGAATCCGGATTACTGGTGTTCTGTCGGCGATGAAGAATATGTCACCGCGAAGAAGGAGTGGGCTGATCGAATGGTCGATTCAGCGATGGCACACATTCCGGATTTTCGTGATCACGTAGTCGATGTCGATATCTTCACGCCTCGCACGATCAAGCGATTTACGGGACATGTTCGAGGAGCGGTCTACGGAGCACCGGTCAAAGTTCTCGACGGAGTCACACCTGTCGAAAACCTTTATCTCTGCGGAACAGATCAGGGATTCCTGGGGATCATCGGGTCGATGCTGTCGGGAATTACGATGGCGAACAATCATCTCTTGATGCGGTGAAGAGACTCCCTCCTTTGAGCGACGGAATTGATTCGATACACTCGAAGCCCAACTATCTCTGACGATCCCACCTCAATTGAGTTCGCGAATGAATTCGACTCCTCCCAATTCCTCCTCGATTGAACAACCGCAGTCAACCGAGACGACAGCGATGGAAGAACGGGCCATCCGCGGGTTGGCGTCTGCGTATTCACGGCTCCGCGAGGAGATTGGAAAAGTCATCATCGGTCAAGACGATGTGATCGACCAGCTTCTCATCGCACTCTTCAGTCGGGGGCACTGCCTGCTGGTTGGAGTACCGGGGCTGGCGAAAACTCTTCTGGTCAGCACGGTCGCTCAGATTCTTCAGCTTTCCTTTCGAAGAATTCAGTTCACGCCGGACCTTATGCCGTCGGACATCACAGGCACTGATGTCTTGCAGGATGACCCCGAAACCGGTCAACGTGCTTTTCACTTCATGCAAGGGCCGATCTTTACACACGTGCTTCTCGCGGACGAAATCAACCGGACTCCGCCCAAAACTCAGGCGGCACTTCTGGAAGCGATGCAGGAACGGCACGTCACCGTCGGTTCGAACACTTACCGGCTTCCGTCTCCGTTCTTCGTATTAGCAACACAAAACCCGATTGAGCAGGAAGGAACGTACCCGCTTCCAGAAGCCCAACTCGATCGATTCATGTTCAACGTGAGAGTCGAATATCCGACCGCTGCAGAGGAATTGCGAATCCTCAAGCAGACGACCGGAGGCCACGAACCGGAACTTAAGCCAGCATTGACGGGTGCTCAGATTCTGGCGCTGCAAGAAGTCGTTCGAAAAGTGCCGGTTGCCGAGCATGTTTTCATCTATGCCCGTGATCTTGTCCGGGCTTCGCGACCGAATGAAGACACCGCCCCGGATTTTGTGAAGAAGTTCCTGTCGTGGGGGGCTGGTCCAAGAGCAGGGCAGTACCTGATTTTGGGAGCCAAAGCCCGCGCCATCCTTGAAGGTCGTTTTCACGTGACAACGGAAGATGTGAAGGCTGTGGCGATTCCGGTGTTGCGACACCGAATTTTGACGACGTTTCAGGCGGATAGTGAGGGAATTTCTCCAGATGATGTGATCCAGAAGCTTTTGCAATCCGTTCCCGTTGCAATCCAAGAGCGAGCCAGTCAGATCAAAAAGTGAACCGTTCCCAGCTTGTCGTCGATTATCGACTCTGCTTGAGAACAATTTGATGCTGTCTGTTTAGCGTTCGCTCGCGTGGAACTCTCACGACTTCTTCAAAACGAGCTCAAATCCAATTGATTGGATTGTCGATGTCAGTCACCTCGAAAGAACGAGCACTCATTCAGCGAATTCGAACGGGAGACGAGTCCGCCTGGCAAGAATGCATCTCGCTTTATGAAGGTCGACTGCTGGCTTTCGTGAACAGCCGCATCGGTGACCGAGCTCTGTCTGAAGACGTTGTGCAGGAAACGTTTCTCGGGTTTTTGACAGCTCTTCCAAACTTCGACGAGTCAAAACGCGTGGAGTCGTTTCTCTTTGCGATCGCAGCCCACAAGTTGACAGATGTGCTTCGTAAGAAAGGCCGGCGGCCAACGCTTCCGCTTCACTCCGGGAACAGTTCGGGAGGAGACTACGAAGTTCAGGGCAATGCCCGCGTTGCTTCGAGTATCGCACGAAGTGTCGAACGGAAATCGGGAGAGGAGATCGCGATCGCGGAATGCCTGGGAGAATGGATCGACAAATGGCAGTCAACCGGCGAGTTCGAACGACTCAAATGCATTGAGCTTCTGTTTGTGCGAGGTCTGTCCAACAAAGATGTTGCTGCTCACCTAAATATCACAGAGCAGGCCGTTGCGAACCACAAGTACTTCATCCTCTCGAAATTGAAAGATGCTGGGCTTCAGCACAGCCGCGATGGATTCAACCTCGAAGAGCTGAATTCTCCGTCAGACTCGCAATGAGCATTTGGGTTGTTGTTGTCAGACGACGAAGGCCACGTAATAGAACCAGAGGCCGGTGACCGAGGTCATGACGATGTCGATGACCGAAGCCCATCCGAGAGCTTTGTGCAATCGACTGTGAGCGCCCGGCTTGGGGTCTCCGCGAAACCTTTTCATCGCCAGGAACAGTGTGATCGCCCAGAGAAACGGGGTGCTGATGGCGAAGATCAAGTGAAAGTGGAGAACACTTCGTGCGTATTGGTAGTCCTCTCCTGACAGTCGCGGAGAGTCAGGGTTCTTGTTGACTATGTTTTCCCATCCGCCATGGATGATTTGAGTGTCAACTTCAAAAGCTGTGACTGCGACCAGAAGAGTCAGTCCCAAGGCGATCTGCAAGTTTCGATGAAGCCGATACTTTTTCTGAAACTTGACGACGTAAAGACTGTACAGCAGGACAGGTACGATTGCGACCAGAGCGGTCACAACGAAGTCCAGCATGAACGAAGCATCGTATCCAAGGAAACCGTTTTTCATGATGCACGCAGTATAGAGTCGATTCATGAAAACGCCTGGAACATGAACCTGTTTTGTGGAATGTGGGAATTCCATCCATCAACTTGTTGAAACTGTAACGATTGCGCCTGCTCAATGCCTGAATGTCGAGTTGATCCGGTTCAAATCCGATATCGGAAACATGCAACTCAATACCCATCACCTCTTGGCAGAGCGCCCCGACTGGCAAGCAGTCTTAAAGCTCTATCTCGATCTTCTTGATGAAGTCAAAATTGAACGCGATTCTGAAGAATCCGGACCGCGATGGGCTCGGCGGATTCCGCAAATCGAGAATATCGACCCCGAGGTTCTCACTGAAATCCATGGTCAATTGATCGCCATGGACCTGCTGACGTTCCAGCTTGAAGACAAAAACGACGGGCTGATGTACCGGATTACCGGCGAAGGCCGACGCGCTCTGCTGGCGGTCGAAAAGCAGAGCATCGAGTCCGAGAGCGAAATGGCTGCCTAATTCGATCGGCGGTCGCTGATGGAACAGCGCCTCTCGCGAAACGGATCAATGTTCGTTGAAGCCTAGGCGTTCAGTTTCAACTCTGCTCGAATCTGTGCTACTTCTGTCGAACCCGTTCGAGCAGCGGCTGAATGACGGGAACCGGGACGAATTTCCGCAATTGTTCTGAACTCGTGTTCTGGCCCATCGTCGCGATCTGCTTGATGAGTGTGCTGGAAATATGCGAGTACGCTTCGGCCGCCATGAGAAACACCGTCTCCAGATCGGGAGCAATCGTGTGGTTGGCGAGGGCCATCGTGAATTCGAGTTCGGTGTCTGAGACAGTTCGCACACCCCGGACCATGACCGATGCTCCGCGTTCGTGAGCGAAATCAACCGTCAGACCGGTGAAACACTCCACTCGGACATTCGGAACATGCGAAAAAATCTCTTCCATGAACTGCTTGCGTTCCTCCGCTGAGAAGAGTGGGTGCTTGTCGGGATTGATCCCGATGCCGACGATGACTTCGTCGAAGAGCTTTGAGCTCCGGAGGACAATGTCTTCATGTCCCAGCGTCACGGGATCGAATGTTCCAGCATAAATCGCTGTCCGTCGTTGATCTGCGGACATGGTTCACCTCAGCGGACGAAGGTCATCGACAGCACGATATGAAAGTATTCCCCGGAACGAGACCACGAAACGGGACTATTTCTGCTTCCGAAACTGCCCCGCTTCGAAGTCGCTCTTGGCTTTGGCTTCCTGTGCCTGAGACAACTCCGGATTGGGAGTGGCATCCACCTCGAGATCACCCTTGATCCAGCGGATGGCTGACAGGATCGAATCGAGATATTCCTGACGTGTCCAGGTGTCTTCTCGGTGACCGAGATTGTTGACGTAGACTTTTCCATCTCCGTAATTCTTGATCCAGCAAACTGGAACGTGATAGCCGTATTGCGTGTTGACCGGAGAGTTTGTCGGGCTCTTCGAGTAGTCGAGGCTCATCAGGACTCGAACTTTCTCGGGTTGCCAGTTCCTGTACATGTAGATCTCTTCCTGCTGGCTATGTTCCGGACCGAAGGAAGCCATGATCGGGTTATCTGGTTCGTGGTTTGTCAGCGTGACCTCTGTTCCAGAACCCCACGGGTGATGAATGAACGTCCCACCGATCATGTCCCAATACCGCTTGTCGTTGTGAAAGGTGTCCGTCGCGGAGTGAAAACCGAGGACACCATGACCTTCTTCGCGAAGCCATTCGCTGAAGAAATAGTCCATCGCTTCTTCGCTGATCGGTAGATCGCCGGATGTGTAGAACGCGACGATGTCGTAGTTCTTCAGGTTCTCAGGAGTGAAGTCTGCTTCGCAGTCCTGAGTGCAGTCGATGCTGAACTCTTTGGACTGCTGGGCGAGTTGAGTCAGCGCAATTTCCGCAGGGGCGAGCTCTTCGACCCGGCGCACCGATCCGTGAACGAATCCTTTGCTTTGAGTGACGAAGAGAATTCGAACCGGTGGGGAATTCTGCTCGGCCATCAACGAACCTGGGATTGCAGCCAGCAACAGAAACAGGATGAAGCAGACGATTCGGGATGGCATTTCGCAGGAACCTTTCGCTGAGAACTGAGATGCTGTGAGTCGAGCCACGGAACGCTGACCAGATGATGATCTGCGTTCGAGCATTGTTTCTGTTTAGAGTTGGGACAGATAGGCTGTCAACAATCGAGGGTAAGAATCGAGGTCGGTCTTGTGTGACATTTCAGTGACCGTGTGGATGTACTTTACGGGGCACGCGAAGACGGCTGTTCGAACACCTGATCGCGACTTCTGGATCATGGCTCCATCTTGTCCACCGCGAGGGAGGATTCCTCGCTGGCAGGGGATGTCGTTCGCTTTTGCAATCGCTTCGAGTTCCTCGAGCAGTTTCAAATCGGCAATTGTGGACGAGTCCATAATCTTGAGGCAAACACCATTGCCGGGAATCGTAATGTGCTGCTCTTCAGGAACTCCGGGAAGCTTGCAGCTCAAGGTGGTGTCGCATGACAGTCCGATATCAGGCTGAATGTCATAAGCGGCTGGCATTGCTCCGCGAAGCCCAACTTCTTCTTGAACGGTCCAGGCAGCGTGGATTTCGCAGTCGTGATGCTCAAGGGCTTCAATCGCCCGTATCACTGCCCAGCATCCGACGCGATTGTCCAGACACTGCGAGACAACGCTGTCACCGACGTCCGAGAACGGTCCGTCGAGCACAACCATGTCTCCGATTTTGACTTGCTTGTTCACTTGCTCTCCATCAAGCGACAAGTCGATGAAGAATTCCGTGATCTCAGGAACGTTCTTCTTCTCCTCGGCACTGGCGATGTGAACTGGTTTTCCTGCGGGATTCATTACCCCGGGCAAGTCACCATCCGACGTACAAACACGAACCCGGCGTGCGAAGAGATTTCGTGTGTCGAACCCTCCGACTGGATTGACTCGCAGATAACCTTCGGAACTGACGTGTGAAACGAGAAACCCGATTTGATCCATGTGCGCCGCAAGCATGACTTTCACGGGCTTTTCAGCAGGAGATCCACTTTTCGGACGAGGGCGACGGACAGCGATGAGAGAACCCATCGCGTCGGTGCGAATCTCATCGAACAGATTCTTTTCCGTAATGACTTCTTGAATGACCTCACGGATACGATCTTCCCGGCCGGGGACAGAAGGAGTTTGAGTCAGTTTTTGCAACAGTTCCATTGCGAAGTCTTTCCAGTGAGTTTTCGAAGTCAGTCGAGTTTCAGTGCTGTCTGGGAATCGTCATCGAGCGGTCAGCATGAATCCATTTTCGAAATGTACTGTACCGTCGACTCATTGTGTACCAGACCACCGACAGAGCTGTCGTCTCCACAAGACTTTTGGTGAGCCGAACAGCGTCTGTAAAAAAAGAGCGAGGCTGCGGACAGGCAACCTCGCTCTCGTTTCGTCGTTCAATGTCTGAAAAGGGCGAGTGAGCGATGCGACTTCTATTGAAGCCTTAACAACGACTCGAACAGCCTCTTCAATCTCCGAATGGGTTCTTCTGAATGTTTAGATTTCCACTCCGAAGGCTTCTTCCGGGCAGGCGTCGCTATCTGGATCGAACCAGTCAGCGTTGAATTCGATTCGCTGCTGTTTGTCCATCGCGATGTTGGCAGTCAGTGCCATAATCGCGTCGGCCATCGCCACGATTCCGTTACAGCGAAGTCCGCCTTCTTTCGGGCTGATCGGCTGTCCGCCTGGCCAGTAATCTGGTCCCTGGTTGCGGATCGCGTAGCAGAAGTGCTCCATCTCTTCGGTGTACCCGCGACTGACGTTAGACGCCCAGTCCGTTCCACCGGTTTCGACTTTCGGTCCGGAAGTCGTTTCGTAAGCTTCCATGACAGGACCACCACCAGCTGCTGAACCACTGATGACCCAGAGTCGCTGATCAGGACCGCCACCAACGCTTCCGCGACCGTCTTCTTTCCAGAGCATCGCTTCTTTTTCGGTCTTCATGAAGAGAGTTCCACGAGTACCGTAAACGATTTCACCGTAAGGTTCGAACTTGTTCGTGTTGATTGAGGAGTACGTCACGATGCACTTGTCGCGATCGTTTTCTGCGTACTGGGCTCCCGGGAACTCGAACGTGACGAAGATCTGATCGTCGATCTCGCGGTCATCGTCCCATTTGTCTTTCGGGCCGACTCCAGGAATTCCGTAGAAGTTCTTTCCGCCGAAACCAGAAACTGCCACCGGATGCACTTTTCCGAGGAAGATGCTGCAGGCATCCATTTGATGCGACCCAAGTTCCGCCATCAGACCGCCACCGGTTTTGTTATAGAGTCGCCAGTTGACGAGCTGGTTGACGTCTTCGAATCCAAAGCCTTTCAGGTTGTCTGCCTTGAGTCCGCGGTCGGCTCCCGGAGTTCCTTTTCGCCACGAGTCACCAGCTGGGAAGCTGTTGTTTCGGTGCCATTGAGCGCGAATGTGCTTCAAATCGCCGAGGAGTCCGTTCTGGACGAGGTTGTTGGCGTTGTCGTACAGAACGCTGTAGTGTCGCTGGTGTCCGACTGCGAGGAGCAGATTGTTATCGCGGGCTGTGCGAATCATTTCCTTGCACTGCGGAATGGTGCGGGCCATCAACTTTTCGGTCAGAACATGCAGGCCAGCACTCATACAGTCGAGAGCAATCGGAGCATGAGTCATCAGTGGAGTCGCAATGACGACTGCTTCGAGTTTGAGATCTTTGGCTTTGTCCAACATTGCCTTGTGGCTGTCGAACACCTGAATCTTGCCAGCTTTGTCCGCTCCGAGTTTGTTGATCAAGCCGACACGATGCTCGTTGCCGTCGCCAATCATCGCTCGTTCGCGGTTCGACGGACGCAAATCCGCAATCGCGACGACATCCATGTATTCCGGCGGGTGTTCGGACAGCAGAATGTTGCCTTCATCGCCTGTTCCGATGAAGCCGACACGAACCGGTTCGCCCTTCAGTTCACGATAGCCGGCAAAGGCAGCTCCCAAGCCAAGCCCACCAGCTGCGGCTGCTTTGATCATTTCACGACGATTCACGTTCGCCGAGTTCATCGCATGGACAGCTCCGGAAAAATTATCCTTACCGATCTGTTCCTGTTCGGGGGTCAGCACTGGCATCGATTTGTCCTCTTGGGGGCTGAACGAAACATCAGCCGCTTGTTCAGGTTGATGTGGAAGGTTTTGTTATGTGATCTGAATTTCAACGTTGCTGGGGCAAGCAGGATCGAATTCAGAAGCAATCTGGGTCAGTTTCTGTGAGGGTCAGTGGAGGCGTGCAGTCAGGCGGGATTGACATCGTTTGAACCGAAGTGTCACAGCTCAGTGCCAATAGTTCTTTCATTGTTCTCTGCGAACGTCAAACAAGAACCGTAAACCACAGTTGCCGCTCACACGCTACATCCAGGAAATTTCGTGGATGACTTTGGATCTTTTCCGTGATCCGCTCACTTCCTCACCCATCTATTGTTACACAGATCAGGGAAATTTGAAGAGTTGAACGCCAAGTTCCTGCTTCAAAACCGACCTCTGAGCGGAAATTAGCGGCAGTTGTGAGCAAGTTGCTGTTTCCGTAGGACTTTATTGGACCATTCCATCGGAAAATTGGCCAGTTTGCCTGCGAAAACCCACAAGAACGCTTTTGCGATCTGCTTCTACGATCGTTCGGTACTTTCGAATGCGTGAACGATGTGTTTAATTTCGGGTTCCTGACCCGGTGTGTGCAGAATCGCGATGACATCAAATCGACAACGGTGATTGAGCAGGTTGTTTTTCTTTAACCATGCCAGGGCTGCTCGCGAAATCTGACGCTGTTTCTGGTCCGTGACTGCTTCGCTGGGATGGCCGCGATTCGTCGATTTGCGTGTTTTCACTTCGACAAAGACGATCGTGTCCTGGTGCTTGGCGATCAGGTCGATTTCCCCGAACGGCCCGCGTGCCTGTCGTCGCAGAATGCGGTAGCCATTTCGCTTCAAAAATCGTGCAGCGATTCTTTCTCCGTGATCTCCGAACAAACGATTGAGCCAACCTCTCTTCATGATGTTGCTCCAGTCTGACGAAGAGTCTGGTCAGCGAGTTTCGGATTTCGAGTCAGTCGATCGGCGAGGTGAGTCGGCACGGGAAGTCGTGTTTTCCCCATCAGTCGACGCGTCCAGGCAATGGCGTCGTCACAGCTGATTCCATAGCCCGGCGAGACGAAGATCGGACTGCTGCGATCGGTTGACTGGAACGCGAACCCGCGAGTCTCATCTGCCACGTGTACTGGCCGAGTTTCTCCGCGTTGCATCTCTCCACGTTGAAAGCTGCCGCAAAGCAAACTCTTCGCGACACCAATCGTTGGAAGACCCGTCATTGCACCAAGAGCCGTGGCGATGCCTGCAGAGAGGGGATGCAGAATTCCGTTGCCGTCAACGAAGATGATTTTCGGGAGCGGACGACTCTTGCTCACCTCATCCAGGAGCGGCAACAGAACTGGCAACTCTCGGAATGTGAGGTAGCCCGGCAGATACGGAAATGAAACCGGGACTCGGATTGTCAATTGAAATCGAACAGACTGATCCAGCGGATCGACTTCCACGTAAGCACCGACTCCCACATTCGGTTCGGGGTAAGCAACATCAACGCCAGCGACAATCGCGTCCGCAGGAATCGTCGTCGACCGTTCTGCTGACATCGATCGCCGCGCTGACTCTGCAAATCCGTGTTGGAGTTTCTGGAGTTCTCGCAGCGGTGATTCCGACTCAAACTCCCGGTAGCGAGAGTCTGTCTCAACCACTCCCGCGTCCGAAACTTCGACTCCTTCTCTTTGAAGGCGATGCCTCTTTTCGTCAGTCTTTCCGGTCACATAGTGGCCGATTTCTCCATTCGCGCGAACGACTCGATGGCAAGAACATTCGTCGTTGTGCGTATGATCCTTCAAGAACTCGCCTATCCAACGAGCACTTCGCGCTTGCTGGTCACCCAATGCCCGTGAGAGATCACCATAGGTCGTCGTTTGACCAAGCGGGACTTGTTGGACGAGTTGCAAAACGGCTTTCCGCAAGTCCGGAAGAGGAGGAAGTCGCTGAGTGAACGTCACGAGAGCAGTCTTCCCGGTAATCTTCACAAACTTACAGTCTTGCACACCGTTTCAATCAAACGCTTCAGGCTGTGAACTTCAGGACGAGGTCTTGATCCGCACTCCCAATTTCTTCAGCCTCTCAACTTGCTTCTTTGCTTGATCGGGAAGGGGATCGACGTCGAGGTAAAGGTTCCAGTACGGAGCGAATCGACGTTCGCCGTTGACGTCCTTGCGTGCCATCCTCACAAAAACGGATAGATTCTCGATCGGATTGCCTTCGATCATCGTTAGATGCAGGTTCTTCCAATCGGAAATCGGCGAGAAGTCTGAAACCTGATTGTTGGTCAATCCGAGTGTTGAAATTCGGTTCAAACCCTTGATAGGGCTGAGGTCCTGAACTTTATTGTCATTCAGATTCAGAGAGACAAGTTTCTCAGCAGAGGCCAGTGGTGACAGATCTGAGATTTGATTTCCCTCGGCATAAAACGCCCGCAGGTTTGTCAGCGGTTCGAGACCTTCAAGCGATTCGACCTGATTGTCTTCGATTTCGATGTACTGCAACTTGATGAGTGTAGCGAGGGGTTTGACGCTTTTGATCTGATTTCCGGTGAGCGAAAGTGACTGAAGATTGATCAGGTCAGCGAGCGGAGCCAGGTCAGAGATTCGATTGTTGGAAAGCTTCAGTTCGGACAGGTTGGTGCAGAATTCGAGGCCTTGAAGCGACTCGATTTCTTCGCCGCGAGCATCCAAAATGTAGATCGACTTCAGATCGGCGCTGTCGATTTTTTCCTTTTCAATCTGCTTCTTCTTAAGCAATTCACGAACAACCCGTTCCAGGTTGGGATCGCTGATTGAAACTTCTTCGGCGAGGGCAGCCTGGGGAAAGTTGGTGAGAAAACCGAGGAGGAGCGCAGTCAGGAGGTAAGTCTTCATTGTTGTTGAATCTTTTCGGATGGAAATTGGACTCGAGGCTGCGATGGGGCAGTGACGATGGTGATGCCACTGAATCGCACAACAATCACGATGAGGATATTCTGCCGAGCGTTGATCTCTCAAGACTTAGAGCGTCAGTTTGAGAGCTTCGATGAAACTCGTTTTTGAGGGAGAGAACTCGCTTGATCAACGGGTGGCAACTCGACATTCTGTTCGCACAATGACCGACCTCAATTCCATCCATGCTTACGACTATCATCTGCCTGAAGAGTTGATTGCGAGCGTTCCTGCGGATCGCCGCGATGCGTCACGTCTGCTGGTTGTTGATCGCGCGACGCAATCGATTTCCCATCGAGAATTTGTCGATCTCCCTCAGCTTCTCGATCCCGGCGATTTATTGGTGCTCAACAACACACGCGTCGTCCCCGCTCGCATCGCAGGTGTGAGGACGTCGACCGGTGGGAAGTGGGAAGGGTTGTTTCTCCGTGAAACGGAGGATCGTCACTGGAGGTTGATCGGGCACACGCGCGGGCATCTTCAACCGGGAGAATCGCTGACGCTGACCCCGCTCAATGAGTCCGAATCTGGAGAACTTGTTCTTCAGCTTGTGAGTAAATGCGACGGTGGAGAATGGATCGCAGCTCCGCAAAGCGACGAATCGACGATTGATCTCCTTTCTCGGTTCGGAACGATTCCGCTTCCGCACTACATGCAGCGAGAGGCGGAAAAAACCGACTACGAACGCTATCAGACTCTTTATGCCGAGATCCCCGGAGCAGTGGCTGCACCGACCGCCGGGCTGCATTTCACAGAAGAGGTCATGGAGTCGCTTGCGAAGCTGGGAGTTTCGAAAGCAAACGTGACGCTGCATGTCGGTCTGGGGACCTTTCGCCCAGTCAAAGTGGATCAGCTTTCCGACCATGATATGCACGCGGAGTGGTGCGAAATCGGAGCGGAGACCATCGACCGCATCGAGCAGACAAAGGCCGCAACCAAACGTGTTGTGGCGATCGGAACAACCAGCGTGAGAACACTCGAATCGGCTGCGAAAGAGCAGGGGCTGCAGCCATTTGCAGGGGAAACGAACCTCTTCATTCGTCCCCCGTACGAGTTCCAGGTCGTCGACGCTCTCCTGACGAACTTCCACCTGCCGAAGTCGACGCTGCTTGTGCTCGTCTCGACATTCGCCGGTCGAGAACTCATTCAACGCGCTTACGAAGAAGCGATCCGAGAACGCTACCGCTTCTTCAGCTACGGCGACGCGATGCTCATTCTGTGACGCAAATCGCTTGTCGAAGAGCGACTACACATCGTTTGTCAGCCGGACGACGATTCGGTTTCCATGGACTTCGACAACCGAAATGCTTGAGCCATCTTCGATGAACGGGCCGTCGCTGACGACGTCGTACAGCCGTCCGGCAATCTGAGCTTTGCCTGCGGGGCGAAGGACCGAAACTGCTTTACCAACTTCTCCGACCAGTTCGGCATGGGGTCGTGAATACTCTGGTCGCAGGCGAGGTTCATGCGGGTCGAACACTTCTGCGGCAGGAGGGGCAAGGACCATTTCTTTGAGGAACGGAATCGATGGTAAATACCGACTGATCAGCATCGCAAAGATGATCACCCCGACTAAAGATGCTGCGAATGGGGCGAATGAAATCATGGCACGTTCGACGTCGTATTCGATCCCCATTCCGGTCAGGGTGTTGCTCGCCATCACCAGCGAACCGACGACCATGAGAATCCCGGAAACACCAAACACACCAAACCCCGGGATGACGAAGATCTCGAGCGCGAGGCAACTCAAGCCGAGAACAAACATTCCGATTTCGAGTCCCGTTGCTGTGCCTCCCAGCATGCGACTCCAGAAGAAGACGCCGAACGCGGCGGCTGCAATGATCCCGAAGAATCCGGTCATCGTCGCCATTTCGATGTAGATACAGACGATCGCCAGAAAGAAGAGCATTCCGGTGACCCAGGAACTGTTCAGATAGAACACGAGTGTGTCGACCCACGAACGTTCGACCACCCGGAATTTGGTATCCAACGGAATTCCCAGTCGTTCCTTAAGTTCATCCGGGCCAGATACTGGAGTCTCAGCGATCTTCAGTTCGTGAGCACGATTTCCGTTGACGATGACAGCGATTCCCGGGCGAGACTCTGTAATCCGAGGGCCTTTAATCCATTCGCCATTGGCTTTGTGGATTTCATCATCGGACATGTACCACTTGCGACCGGTTTCCTTATGCGTGACTTCAAAGACTTCGAGGTTCTGATCCGCGAAGGCTTCGATGACAGCTGCGGGACGATTTTTCATTTCCGCGAGTTCGCGCAAGTGTTTGACTTCGCCGCTGAGCAGTTTTGCCTCTGCTTCAACGAGAACTCCCGGCATCATCAACACGGGGATTGCATTCCCGATTGTTGCTTCGGGCTTCATGTAAATTTCGTCACAACCGACCGCCAACATCGCTCCCCCGCTGAAGGCTTCTTCCGGGATGTAAGCCACGGTTCGGATGTCTCGTTTTGACAGGTCGGCTATGGCTTTCGAGAGATCTTGCGAAGCCCACAGGTAGCCGCCGGGCGAATCGATCTCGAAGATGATGAGTTTCGCACCGCTGCTGACAGCCTGGTTGATCTGCCGCATTGCGAACGCGAAAAAGACATCATCGATCATGTCATGCAGTTCGATGTATGCGACGTTTTCGATGTCCTCAGCCGGAGCCAGTTCACGAATGGATTCGATGGGAAGACCATAGGTGTCGATGAGTTCCCGTCGGTCTTCTGCGGTTCGCGACGCGAGAATCTTTTGTCGCTGGGCATCGCGGCCGGAGATCGAGTAAGGGACACCCGGTTCTTTGAGTGTTTTGCGTTCGGTGATAATGACACCGTCATCGAGCAGTTGCGATGCGGTCGCTTCACTGACGAGTCGCGTTTCTCGCTCCCCGTTGCCGGTGTCGATGGTTAATTGGACGAGCGATTCCGCCGGGTCCATCAGGGCCAGCGCTAGTGGCTCGTTGACGTTGATATTTCGGCGTTTGGCCACGATCGTTTTGACGATTGTCTGTTGATCGTCTGGGAGTGCCTTTCCGCGTCCCATATCCCCGATCGAAGCTTGGGGATGCAGAACGATGTCATTACAAGAGAGTGCGACGAGCACGTTGTTTCCGGAGATCGTTTCCGGAACCCACGCAATTGTCGACACCGCAGAGATAGCTGGGCTCGTCAGAAATTCCGCTAGGGCATAAGCGTGATGGAACTGAGAGATTCCCGGCTTGATTTCCAGAATGAGCGAGGCAGGACGTTGTTCCTCATTGGCCAGATCCTGTAGCTCAAGACCCGTTCGGCGGACCAGCCCCAATGTTTCATCGGTGAGCGGACTCTCAATGGTCACGAGTCGACCGATCGGTTTTGCCTCACGATCCTGTGCTTCGGCAAACGAACAGCTGACCAAAACGACGCCCATCAAAACGATCGCAGCGGTCCAGCCTCGGCAGCATGTCAGAGAAAATGGCATCGATTGAGACATGATCTGTCACTCGGTCTTTCTGGTCAGCCTCTTTGATTTTTCTCGTTCAAGGAGTGGATAAAGGTTGGGATCTGCAGAAACCGGGGTGAAATCTCTGAAATTATGAACGTTCGCTGAAGCGATGCTCGCATGGTTTGACTTCATGAAAACCCTGCATCAGTTCAGATTGTGGTCCCGATCGCGAATCGTCGATTGGAGTTCAGTGAGATGCTTAAGCTTCGAGAAAAGTTCGGCGAAGCCACTCTATTCAGTGTGCGACAATTATACTCCGTTCCGAAAACGAGGGTCAAACTTTAACGGAAACGCGTGGATCAGGCCCGTGGATCAGAAGAGTTGCGAAAGTTATCAATCTCGCGAATTTCATCATCACAATCGGAATCCGGGCGAGTTCTGATCGATCATCTGAATCAATCAGCTTGCGTGATCGGGCTGATTCCCGACGGAGACAAGCGTCGATCTCTTGACGATCAGTGCGTCTGTGGAAGAATAGGGGGAGTTGTACTTCTGCCAGATCCGATATGATTTCGAGGATCAAATGCGGTGGATTGAGTGCATCGTGTCAAATGTTTGTGGCAGATGATTTCCGGGAGAGTGCGGGGTATGCCGACTTATGTCTACGAAGTTGTGAATCCGGACGGTTCGGGAGGCGAAACTTTCGAACTGATTCAGCCGATTAGCGCTGCTCCGTTGGAAACACACCCCGAGTCAGGTCTTCCCGTGCGTCGAGTGATTCAGCCTCCGTTCATCGGGGGCCAGTGGTCGGAATCTGCGATGCACAAGAGCACGAACGACAACAAGAAGCTCGAAAAACTTGGATTCACAAAGTACGTGAAAGCAGGTGACGGAGTCTACGAAAAGACCGCCGGCAAAGGTCCTCGAACGATCTCCGGAGATGCTCCCGCC
This sequence comes from Thalassoglobus sp. JC818, assembly GCF_040717535.1. Lineage (NCBI taxonomy): Bacteria > Pseudomonadati > Planctomycetota > Planctomycetia > Planctomycetales > Planctomycetaceae > Thalassoglobus > Thalassoglobus sp. JC818. Next base: position 230,552 of record NZ_JBFEFI010000006.1, on the reverse strand, counting down.
AAGTCCTCAGACTTCAAACATCTCGAATAGCATTCTCTCGCTCATTCAAAGTTGATTTGCCCGACCGTTCTGAGCGAGAGATTCGTCTTAGCCTCCGCCAACGAGTGTGACGATTTCCAGTTCGTCCCCATCTTCCAGTGCGCAGTCTGAATGCTTCGCACGGGGAATCAGCTCGCGATTTCTTTCGACCGCGAGGAACTTTGGATTCTTCCCAAGCTCTGAGAGAAGTTGTGCGATCGTCGTCTGTTCTTCGACGTCGCGAGGTTCACCGTTTACTGAAATCCGCACTTCAGGGCCTTATTGTTCCATGCTGACAAACGGACTTTCTGGCAACGAGTGAGACTCCTGACGATCAATTGAGAGTCTGAACAGGATGCCGAGAAAGTTGTCGTGTGGTTTGTTTCTCTGAGAAAAGATTGATTATAGTCACCCTGCAACGGATCAAACACCTCCACTCTTAAGGAGAATGCGACAAATGAACGGTGATCGTTTGGATGGCATCCGCGTTCTCTGTTTTATTGGAGAGATTTACGAAGATCTGGAACTGTGGTATCCGAAACTCCGCCTTCAGGAAGAAGGAGCTCACGTGACTGTCGCCGGGCCTGAGGCGGGGGTGGTCTACGATGGGAAGCATGGATACCCCGGAAAGTCAGATGCTGCCATCGCAGATATGGAAGCTGAAGACTTTCACGGTGTGATTTGTCCGGGAGGGTTTATGCCCGACAAGCTCAGGCGAGACCCGAAAGTTCTCGAATTACTCCAGCAGTTTGATGCTCAGGAGAAACTGGTGGCTGCGATCTGTCATGGCGGCTGGATGCCGATTTCCGCCGGGATTTACGATGGTGTGCGAGTCACTGGATCTCCTGGAATTAAAGATGATCTCGTGAATGCGGGGGCAGTTTGGGAAGATGCTGCCGTTGTCGTTGACGAACACTTCATCAGCAGCCGCAGGCCCGATGATCTTCCTGAATTTTGTCGCGCGATGATCCAGTTTCTTGAGTCAACAGCCAAAACACTTTGATTGAGTTTGAGATCAATTTGTCGTTGTCCAAGTGGCTGCCTGAATCAAAAGCCTTCATGCAGCGGTGAGACCGGTGAATGCCGGAGTCGTTGGTATTCGCAAGTTTCATGTTGAGTTTGACAAACGTTGGTTTTGACAAGGCCAGTGAGGATCGAGCGTAGAAACCTGTTCATGAATTCGGCAGCGGTTGATGCCCAAGATGGGAACGGACGATGGATTTTTTCAAATGGCTCATCGGTGGGCTGATTGGCGCGGCAATCGGGGCAGCAGTCTGGATCGCTGTCGTTCACTTCACGAACTATGAAGTTGGCTACATCGCTCTGCTGGTGGGCTTCCTGGCTGGGATTGGTGTCCGCGTCGTCGCGGGTGAAGAAGTCGGTATCGGGCCGGGGATTGCAGCTGTTGGAGCAGCAGGTTTTGCGATGCTGATCGCGAAGTATGTCCTTGTCTCGATCGTGATTGCTCAGGCTTTCGGGGGTGAAGATCTTGATCTTTCCGTGGCTGCTGGACCGGATCAGGGGATCTCCTACATGGCGGACGAAGTTGTCAGCGAAGCGATGGAACGAGAAGAGGAAGTCGCGTGGCCGGAAGATGACGCGGTGTACGAAGACGACATCGCTTCCAATGATTACCCGGAAGAAATCTGGGCAACAGCTACTGAGCGATGGGAAGCACTCGACGAGGCAGCACAAGCGGAGTTCATCGAAACGAAGCAGGCAGAAGAGAAGCTGTTTCTCGCTGAGTTTCAAGATCAACTGAAGCAGGAAATCTTCAAGCAGAGCTTCACTCCGTATGACCTGCTCTGGTTTGGATTGGCGGGTTTGACCGCTTACTCGACCGGAAACGGACTCAACAACGACGAGGAAAAAGTCGCTGCTACCGAACCGGAAGAGAGTGATGCCGAAGGCGACGGACCGGAACCGACTCAGCAGTCGTAAGCACTGAGTCCAAGGTCAGCAACAACGTCAAAAGGACGACGAATCACATCCGTTGATTCGTCGTCCTTTTTGTCATGTTGATCGATCCTGAAACGTTCGCATTGCCGTGTCGAGGAGGCAGGGCAGCGACTCGCCAACAGTTTCAGGACCGGTCCAGGGGCGTTTGACTTACTCGATCAAATAAACTTTGCCTCGCAGGCGAATCAGTAACCGTTCGTCATCTTTCTGGAGGGCGAGGAGTTCATTCTCGTCAACGGTGTTCTGCTGCGACAATTTGAAGTACTCGTCTGAGAACCTTTCGATCTTGACGATCTCCGTCTCGGTATTGTCGGGATCAATGTTCGCAGTTTCCGGTGTCACCAGAAGATTTCCTCGCTGGTAGAGCGTTTGCGATCCGGTTCTGCGAATCAGAGACTTGATCTTCTGGACGGCCGCTTCTTTGGACTCGACAACCTGACTCGCTGGGGTAGCAAGTTCGTCGCCGAATCCAAAACCTCCTGCGGCTGCAGGACGAGCGTTGTCTGCTGGAGCATTTGATGCTCCATAACCGCCATAACCAGAACTGCGGCTCAGGCGTGAACGGAAAGAACTCGAGCTGAGATTCGTACGTTGACCAGATGGCTGAGTAGACAGCGAATCAGTCGAGGCACCCAATCCGAAACTGTCAGTTCCGGATTCAGCGAGCAGTTCGAAATAGCCCTCGTCAGCATCTTGTGCTCCGTCTGCGCTCTTAAACAGCTGTTTGAAACCTCGCTGTGAGAATCCAAGGCGACCCTCAGCTTCCTCGAGAGTCAACAGACTGAACGACGACAGTCGGCGATTGCTGTCCGAGGCAAGTTCGGGACGCACGGTTTCGTCCGCGAGGAATGATGTGTAAGGAGTCAGAATTCCGTGTTTCGTCGACAGCATGACGAGTTCGTTGATGAGTTCGTCGTTCCTGCCGTTGAGATCCAGCTCATCGATCAGTTCTCCAATTCGTCGCGTTGCCCACAGCTTTGCGATGAATGGATTCGAATCGTTGTTAACCTTCTTTCGAAATTTTCCAGAGAACGTGAATTCCTGCTCCTCACCGCGGATGAATCCTGTGAGGCGGATCTTCGCAGCCCCGAATTTTCTGAACCGTCCGACGACGACAAGTTGCTCTCCCGAAAAGAGGTCGAGTGAGCCAGATGGGCTGACGCGGTTGATTCCTTGCCCAGGAGAACTGTCATCGAAGTCGAAGGTGAGTTCCGCATTGGTGAGAACCGGAGAGCTGATCCGTTGGAAGACTTTCGATACATACTCTTCAATATCTTCATCAGGGCGGACGTATTCGCCTAAGCCATGATTATCGCGGGAGAGTCGGTCGAGAAGCCGGCTGTTGACGTCGTAACCAACCCCGAATGTCAGCAGGCGAGCATTCACTGCGTTGGCCGCTTTGACGGCAGCGGCAATTTTGCTTTCGTTCTGTTCCCCAGTTGTCGGGCGACCATCCGTCATGAACAAGATGTAGTTCGGCAACTTCGATTCACTGAGCCCACTGAGTGCGGATGTCAGCGAGTCGTGGATGTTAGTCCCTCCACCAGCAAACAGACCGTCGACATATGCGAGGGCTGCTTCGCGTGTCTTCGAACTGAATTCCTGAAGTTGGCTGGAAAACGACTCGACTTTGCTGTCATAGCTGATGATGTTGAATTGGTCTCCGTCTCGCAAATTGTTGAGAATGAATTTCGCAGCTTCGCGAGCCTGTTCCATCTTTTGGCCAGACATACTGCCGGACTTGTCGACGACGAACACGACCGTTTTAGCTTGATATTTCTCGCTCTCTTTGGGGATCTTCGGCGAGGCGAGAAGCAGGAAGTATCCGTCCTCATCACCACTTGGGCGATGCGTTAAGAGAGTGGCACTGATGGAATCGTCGCTGGAATTGAAGAAGAGTCGGAAGTCTTCACTCGGAACGACATTGTTCTTCTCAATACTGACAGTCGCCCGTTTCTCGGAAGGCCGTTCAATCTTCACTGAGTGCGTCGGGCTGTAAATGTTTTGCAGAGGGGAATCGCTGTTCACGGTCAGTCGAAGTTGCAATTGATCGACAGGCTGGGAGGTGAACTGGGCAGTGCTGAGCGGAAAGAGAAACTCAGTAAGCTGATCCTGATTCCGCAGAAGCTGCTGATAAGTGATCGTTACCGTTCGCGTTTCACCAGCTGGAATGGGAAAGACGCTGGTCTGAAACATCCCTGTTCCAACCCATTCCAGAAGAGCGGGATCTTTCTTGGAGCGAACGATGTCCTGATAGCGGGTTCGTGCTTCGTCGGCAGGCAAGAGCTTGGCAGTCAGTTCCTCCCCATTCACCATGAGAGTCATCGAGTCGATGGCCCCGTCGTACGGGAGTGGGAAGATGAACTGGGCTTCGATCGTGCCGGACCCTGAGTTGTGAAACTTCTGCGACACCTGAATGTCTGCCAGCTGGTTATCGATTTTTCCTTCGACCAGAATCTGCTGGATCTCGTAACTCATCGCCGACGGCGGGACAGTGACACGCGGGAGTCGGATACCATCATTGTTGATGACAAGAATGCCTTGGGCGAAGGCAGAGACTGGAGCAATGACCGAAACAGCCACGAAGAAAGCGAGCGTTCTCATAGGGTGGACTCCCTGACAGGCCTGTGAACGGAAGAGAGTGGCCGACGTTTCTGACGACTGGAATTTATTGACGGTCGCCACGGTCAATCGTTCCAACAACTTTGCGATTTTATAATCGTACAGTTGTAAGCGAATGTCAAGGTGATGTCGTTAGCGGGGCCAATTGACCGCTCCGAGACCATTCGATAGAACGGAATTGCAGCCTGTTTTTATCGAGAAAGCTCTCATGGCCTGGTTTCAAACAGAGATTCAATTGCCTCGTGCGTCGCGTGGATTTCACTTAATTACGGGACATGTTCTTGAGGCTGTTCCTGCAATTCGCGAGACGAAAATCGGTCTGCTCAATCTGTTTTTGAAACACACGTCCGCTTCACTGACTATCAACGAGAACGCTGACCCTGATGTTCCGATCGACATGGAGTCATCGTTGAATGCGATTGCTCCGGAAGACTTTCCGTATCGGCATACTTGCGAGGGACCGGACGACATGCCCGCGCACGTCAAAGCGTCACTGATGGGGAGCAGTCTGACGATCCCGATTTCATCCGGACGACTCGCACTCGGAACGTGGCAGGGAATTTACCTGTGTGAACATCGCGATCGTGCATCATCGCGGCGGTTGGTGATCACGCTGCAAGGCGAACAGGAATAGCGTTCGAATGTGCAGCAGGTTCGAAAGCAGTCTTCCTCAGAGCATTTTCTGATTTGGTGTGCACAGGGAAGAGCAACTTGTTCTAGAGCGACGCGTGACGGTGTTCGGCCGGGGTCGTCGACTTCGAATTCGCTCCAGTGGGGAATTCGAGTGTGGCTGGTGTCTCGGTCGATTCTTTGTCGGACGGCTTGGTGTGCTTCTCGATGATCTTGCCCATCATTCCTCCAAGCAGTGCTGGGAGTAGAATGACATCGGCGATCAAAGCCATGCCGACAAGTCCCGCCATGAGCAGACCGAAACGGGAAATCAGTAGCAGCTCTGCTCCCGAGAGCATCACGATTCCCAATGCAATCGACGCGCTGGTTTGCCACATCGCCGGGCCAGAATGCTGAAGCGCGAGAACAATCGAATCCTCACGCGAACATCCTTGGCGAATTCCATCCTGAAACCACGTCAGAAGGTGGAGTGTTCCGTCGATGGCGATTCCCAAAGCGACGGAAGCTGTGATCATCGTTCCAATATCGACAGGAATTCCCATCCACGCCACGAGTCCGAAAACGACTCCCACTGGAAACAGGTTCGGCAACATGGCGAGTACGCCGGAAATCGGGTTCCGCAAGACTCCAATCATAACAATGGCGATCACGCCGAATGCTAACGCGAAGCTGTTGATCAAGCTTTCGAGAACAGCTTGCTGTGTGCGAAGAAACAGCGGCACCATTCCCGTCACGAGATAGTCAGCACCTTCTTCACCTTGGAGCTGTTCCGCGACGAGTGTGTTCAGTTCAGATGTGAGGACAGAGTAATCGACATCTCCAGTGACGACTGTTTGAACGCGAATTCTCCAGATCTCTTCATCAGCATGAATGTCAACGGGACGACCGCCGAGAGAGGGCAGTTCCAGCTTGACGGTGGCTTTTCTGGCGAACTCCTGAATGGATGGTTCTTCGCCTTCGAAGATGACCTCTTCCTTCCGCTGTAGACTCCGTTTGTATCTGATGCGAACTGCGGAACTGGCATTTTCGCTTGGTTTCTTAAATGGGTCTCGAAAGTCAGCCAGCGACAGAGTGCCACTCACTCCGGGATGCTTCGCGACCTCTTCTTCAACTCTGCGAACGACTTCAATTCTCTCGTCAATGTCTAGACGATCGACCACTTCAGGACGAAAACTGATGACGATGTCGAGCGGAACAATTCCGGTGAGTCCCTCTTCCAGGTAGTGATAGTCCTGAGAGATCCGGGTCTCGGGTGGGAAGTAGCGAATGACTTTCGTTTCCGTCTGAAACCAGCGAAGGCCGTAGACAGAAAAGACAAAGAGGACAAGACAGGCTGTGTAAACGGAAAGGCGGTGGTGCACGATGTAGCGTGCGAAATGCCCCCAGACAGTCGCTTCTTTGTCAGCATGTTCAGAGAACTTCTGCTTGCGGCCCGGCCAGACACTCATCAGTGATGGAAAGCCGATCAGAATCATGAACAGCGAAGCAAAACAGCCCACAGCTGCGTAAAGCCCGAATTCCCGGACCGGTTCGAGTACGGCAGTCAACAGTGAGGCCATTCCAATTGCCGTCGTTGCACTGGCGAGAACGCACGGCTTCCACGCCATCTTTACTGCGGTGGCAATTGGATGCGGTTCATCGTGCATCACCGCATTTTTCCAATAGTTCGCAACATGGATCGCTCCTGAAGTGGTGAGGACCAGCAGCAGGTCAGGCAGCACAATCAGGACCATATTAAGTGACTTGCCTGTCATCGGAATCAGCGCGACGACGACCATACATGTGAACATCGATGACGCTGTTACCAGCAAAGACAGTCGCAAACTTTTGAGCAACAGGAACGAGACCACCACGCCCACCACAGCGGAGAGAAGAATCGGCGTGCGTTTGTAGAGGTTCCAGATTGGATAGTCGGTATTCCAGATCGCCCGGCGAGCTTCCTGATTAAGGCGGGCACGACTGATCGGGCTTCCAGCGAGTCGAATTTCGTCCGAAGGCACTCCCGCCTTGACGGCACGTTCAATGATGGAAGTTAACGCATCGTTGAGATCACCATCGTCGATCGGATTCAGCGAGATGGCGACCGCAGCTGGAGATCCTGGAGCAAAGAACGCGCGCTCGACGAGACTTTGTCCGTCGTGGCTGAGTTCAGAAAGCTGTTCGATGACAGACTCAGCGATGGGATTCGTCGCAGAAATTCCGGACCAGCGAAGCTGAAAGTCGTGAGCTGGCATTTCGAACGGAAGCGGCTCTTCGTCTTCTGACTCAAGTTCCAGATCTTCATCAGGCACGGTTACGGCAGAAAGAAGTTCGACACGTTTTCCCACGACTTCGCGAGTTGCCGCTCGAATGGCCTTCTGTGTCTCTTCAAGCCGGGAGCGGCCTGCTTCCGTCAATTGGACTTTAAGAAATCCGTGGCCAATGAAAATGCCGGTGATTCGCTCGATCGCATCTTCCGGAGCCACGTTGTTGTCATCGATCATCCGATCAAGGACTTCTCGCGGGGTGACGACATCTCGGATGGCGGGGATTTGATTGATCCCGTTTTCGCGAAGCGATTCAGCAAACCGCTGCATCCGTCGATCAACGAGCGTACTACTATCCCACGAGACGAGAACTCGGTCATCGCGTTCGAACTGGCTGGTGAACCAGGTTAGCGCAACGGCTTCCGGATCGTCGCTCGGCAGCCAGTTCGTGACGTCGTTTTCGAGATCGACGTCTTTAATCACGACCGCTAAAACCGGGATCGACAACATGAGAAGGACAACGACCCACAGTGCAAGTCCATTGCCCCACCAGTCTCTGATATAAAAGAAGCGCTCCATGCGGGAACGATCCAATTGGATGAAAGTGGGAAAAAAGTCATTGAAAGATGGATGTCACTCCGTTTCTTATGGTGACAGATTCCAACCTTCATCCCAAGCGACTGTAATGCCACAAACAGTATGAAGTTGAGGATTTTTGGGTGGAGGCCTATAAAAAAACTGTTCGCTTGAATCCTCAAGGTTTCCTTAGTTTCCCTGTTTGACAACCTGACTGCCGAAAGAGCATTTGGCCTTCAGTCTGAAAGATTAGGAGATCTGACGAAGGATTTTGCTCCTGCGAACACAGGAGCGAGGATCGGATCAGTTCCTTCCGTCTCCTGATTTTCAGGAGAACAGGAGCTGTTTGTTACGAATCGACAGGACAGTCGCCGGAGGATCGTTGTTTGATTGCGCAGAGTGTTCCGAACACCCGAATTCGTCTCAAAAACCTTGGTGCACTGGCTGAAGCTCTTCTGTGGGCTGGATCCTACTCATTTGCACAACTCCTTTCGTTTGTTGTCTTTGTGTCGCTGTTGTTTACGGCAGCTTTCGGTTTTCAATGGCCCGACCACGAACGTCTCATGCAGTTTGCGCTTGAGCTGGGACTCGATCAGTCGTTTGTGCTGATCGGCGTGACGAGTTTGGGGGCTCTCATTCTGCTGGTCCCGCTCGTCGCTTGGCGACTTGGATCGAGCTACCGCGAGCAGGTTGGATTTCGTTCGCCCCGGCATGAAGAGGTGATCTTCGCGATCGCGATGGTTTTGCCCATCGCGATGCTTGGTGACTGGCTTTATTCTCTCGCCAGATCGTTGATGCTCGCCGTGTTCTCGACCGGGGAAGGTGCGGATTCGCTGGGAATTCTTTTCTCCGAAATTCACTCTGTACCGCTTCCGATGCTGATCGTCGCTTTGGCTTTGGGGCCTGCCATTGGAGAAGAATTGATTTTTCGCGGCGTGATCGGCCGTCAACTCGTGAGTCAATTCGGGACGCTGCCGGGCTCGATCATGACGGTGTTGCTCTTCTCGATTGCCCATACATCCCCCGCTCATGCCATCGCCACGCTTCCAATGGCTTGCTTGCTTCAATTTCTGTATCTGAAAACCGGGACGCTTTGGGTTCCGATCGTCGTTCACTTTCTCAACAATCTGCTAGCGGTTGTGATGGTGAAGTACGAAATCGCGACGAATCAGGCCCCGTCTCTGTTTCTCCTCGCTTGGGGATTCAGCTATCTCGGCGTTTTGCTGATCGCATTTGAGTACCGTCGACGCGCCTGGTCGTTACTCTAAGGTGTTTTATATTAATTGTTTATGTCGGATTGATTCGTTCTGGTCGAAAGCGGTTTGACGCGTTTTCGATTGAGGAAATCTCACTCTGCTCCTCACTGGAATCAAAACTCCGAACCAGCTACACTCCCGAATTCGCATATTCCGAACTCAATTTTCAGACGATGAAGGTCCGTCTCACCATGGACAGCACAAAGACTCTTGTCGACGTAAAGACAGCGTTGGCCCTCAAATACGAACGAAAAGCAGCACAGACTTCGAGCACACCTAAGCGTAAGCAATATGCTTTCAAAGCTCGAAAGTACCGTCGACAGCTTGCTCAAATGGCACACAACACCGAAAACTAAAGCACTCAAAGAGCCGAAACGCTCAAATCTGAGTGCTGAGTTTGCTGGAATGTGCGTTGATTCTGTCAGGCTGAAGTTTGGATCGTCCTCGACGTTAGGTCGTGAGACCTTTCAGGGCTGCTGCAGGATTTCTGACAGCGTCAACAGGAAAGCTATCCCGATCGAGTGAACTCGTTTTGTGAGCTGCTCGAAGCTAAATTCTCGGTGTGTTGATGAGTGAAGTCTGAAGCGTTCGTGCTTTCGTACTCACAAATGTCGTCTCGCTTCGCTTGCTTGTTTCAGTTGTATTTGGATTGGGCCTTCCAGTTTCTTGATGAGTTCTGACAGATAATTGCCGTTCAGGTTTTTCTGTGGTTGGGGATGAAGAGATGAGTGCAGAGCAGCGACTTCAGGAACTTGACATCACTCTTCCAACTCCGCCAGCGCCTGTCGCGGCATATGTTCCCTGCGTGCGTACTGGCGACCTCGTCGTTCTAAGCGGGCAACTTCCGTTTGCAGGCAAGAGTTTGCTGGCCACTGGGCGAGTGCCATCGCAAGTTCCTGTTGATCAGGCTCATTCAGCTGCTGAGCAGTGCGTTCTCAACGGACTCGCCATTCTTCGCCACGAATTGGGCGGCGATTTGAACCGTGTACGGCGGGTTGTGCGGATTGGCGTGTTTGTTCAGTCTGATGACAGCTTTCACGATCAGTCACTCGTAGCGAATGGTGCGAGTGAACTGCTGCAGAAAGTTTTTGGGGACGCAGGTAAGCACGCACGCGTCGCTGTCGGAATGAACGCACTTCCTCTCAATGCAGCAGTCGAAGTCGAAATGCTCTTCGAAGTCGCTGATTAGTTTCTGAGCGACCATCTCGTTCGATCATCTTCCAGTCCCGAAGAGTTCTGTTTCTCTTCTTCGGGGTGCAGATTGATGCACAGTTCCCACCATTTTCGTGATGAGCGGGAGCGCGAGCAAAGTTGTGATTCGCATTCGGAGCCATGTTCTCCGGGCATCTTTGTATTCCGTTTGCTTTGAATCGGCCCGATCACTGCGCATTCTTTCCAACAGAGAAGGATCAGCTGCAATCAGCGAAACTGGAAGTGTGGGTGAGAAGTCGGCTCGCGGGGCGCGAATGGCGTTCTGATTCTGCGCGAGGCAATTGCTTTCTTCGAGAATCGTTCTGTTTGCTCGAACTTATGATCAGATAACCGGATCGACCGTCGCATTTCGTGCAATCGGGCAAAGTAGCACAATCCGGCAATGCAGGCGAAATCCGCGTATTCATCCCTGAATCACAACAACAAATTGGTCGGGAGAGCATCCATTCCGAAGTAGCGTTAAACGCGAACGTAAGCTTCCAGTCGTTTAAGCGTATCGAAACAAAGTCACGCAGTAAGGAATGGTCAGTGATGAGTGTGCAAGCCATCACACCTAAGAAACAGCAGTCTGCCCCCACGAGTGGGTTCGCGGGCTGGTCGTTGATTGGCTGCGTGCCGCCGTCCACATCTCTCACGGAAACGCCGATCGAAACCGCATCGTTCGTGATCGGCCGCCGAGCAGAGAGTCAGCTGCGCCTGAAGTCGCAATGTGTTTCAGGACGTCACGCAGAGATTTTGCAGATCGGAGAGTCGCTGTTCATCCGCGACCTCGACAGCACGAACGGCACATTTCTCAATCGCCGCATGGTGAGTGGACCGATTCCAATCAAGCCGGGCGATCACATCCAAATTGCCGATGTGGAATTTCGCGTCGACTTCAAAAAGCCCGAGCCAGATTCAGCTGAGAAGAACCTGCTTGAGCAGAAGAAGACACTGCCAGCAGTGCACGCTCTGCAGTCTGATTGGGTGATGAGTCAGCTTGAAGATCTCATCGTTCAGAAAGCAATCATTCCGCACTATCAACCGATCGTCGCGCTGGGCGATGTCAAAATCGTCGGCTACGAAGCATTGGCACGCAGTGAAGTCGTCGGGCTTGAGAGCCCCGCTCGAATGTTTCAGACGGCGGAAATCGTCAATCGCGAGGTGGCGTTAAGCATTGTCTGTCGCGATCAGGCCATTCGTCACGCTCCCCATGCTGAGCCGTGTCCGCCGATTTTTGTGAACACTCATCCCAATGAAAACATTGAAGTCGACGTCCTTCCGACGATTTCACGGCTTCAGAAAATTCGGTCTGACGTTCCGATCGTTGTCGAGTTCCACGAGAAAACCATTCAGAGTCCCAGCATCATGCGAGAGAATCGCGCCATGCTCGCGGACATCGGAGTGAAAGTGGCGTACGACGACTTTGGAGCAGGTCAGTCTCGCTTGATTGAACTCGTTCAGTCTCCGCCGGACTATCTGAAGTTCGATGCATCGTTGATTCGTGACCTGCACGAAGCGAACGACTACCAGAAGAAGATGCTTCGAATTCTCATCGAAACAGCCCGCGACTTCGGAATCGTGACGCTGGCTGAAGGCATTGAGAACGAACAGGAAGCCGAGGCTGTCTTCGAGATCGGTTTCGATCTGGCCCAGGGTTACTTCTACGGTCGGCCTGCTCCCGTTCAGCTTTAGATCAATTGGACAGTCTCTTTTCGCACACTCAAGCGAGCCTCTTTCGATGTCGCTATTTGCGACGAACCCCCTATCATCTTCTGCCACTAACCAAACGCTTGTTTTTTCCCAACGGGCGTCTTCAGACTGGGCTGCTGAATCGCTCGCTGTTGCAGAATGGAGCGAGAAAGTCGAAGTGGCTATTCTTCTCGACAGATGCGTGCTCGGCAATGTCTCTCGAATGAGGCTGGCCTCGCAGAGACTTCCCACGGAGAACATCTGAGAGAGACCGCAACGTTGCTGTGTCGATGTAATGGATGACCATGAAGATTTTCGTTTACGAATCCCTGTGTGCGGGAGAGTTTTCCAGCAGCGAGAATTGTGATGAGCTGTCGGAGTCGCTGACGGTCGAGGGCAGAGCAATGCTTGCGGGGGTGGTGAGCGATCTTCTCGCAGTGGTAGCCGATGCTCAACGTACGAAGATTGAAGTGACTTGTCTCTGGAACGCGAACGTCGTCCCTCCGAAAGTTTTGAGTGATGAGCGAGTCCGTCTGAAAAGAGTTGATTCAGAGAGTGAGCTGGCTGCTCACTTCAAAGCATTCTGCGAAGAAGCGGATATCACACTCGTGATCGCTCCTGAAATCAATCAGCGACTGTTAGAGCTTTGCGAGACTGCGGGAGCACTGTCTGATCGTGTCTGGAATTGCAACCCGTCTGCAATCGAACTCTGTTCGGACAAGTACACACTCAACGTTGAACTGGAGCGATGGGGGATCCGCTGTGTTCCCGAGATCTCTGAATCCGAACGGCATTCGTTCTCAGGCATGTGCGTTTTCAAACCTCGCTTCGGGGCTGGGAGTGATGGAATCGAAGTTTGTTCGGCAAGCGATTTGCAAGTTCGTGAGATTGATCGATCGCAGTTTGTTGTGCAGCCGTTCTTGAAGGGAAGGCCGGTTTCCGTCGCGGCCCTGTTTGGTTCTGACGGGCAGGTTTTGATGGCTCTGCCGGTGGCGGAACAGCATCTTTCGAAGGATGGGACGTTGTCTTATTTGGGGGGACGAATTCCGGCTGATGGCATCTCTGCAGTTCATTTTGAGAGGCTTCTTCATCAAATTGCTGAACGGATCAGCGGGCTGAGGGGATATGTCGGCATCGACTGTCTTCTCCTCGAAAACGATCCCGAGCCGGTTGTCGTCGAGATCAATCCTCGCTTGACAACAAGCTATGTTGGCTACCGTGCATTGCTCACGAACAATCTGATGCGCGTTTTGTTGGAGGATGAATTAGAGCGACCCGAGTTCACTGCGGACTCTGTAGAGTTTTTGTCGTCTGGCGATTGTGAAGTGATGCAGGCAGCACAGGGTTCAAGAGCATGAGCGACAGCCTGGGATTGGATATCGGTGGAGCGCATTTGAAAGCCTCCGACGGAACGACTTCGGTATCGGTGCCGTTTCCGTTGTGGAAGTCTCCAGAGAAGCTGGCAGATGAATTGAGAACGCTCATCGGGCAGTTTCCACAAACTCGCCAGATCGCCGCGACGATGACGGGGGAACTGGCTGATTGTTATCGATCGCGAGCTGAGGGAGTTCGAGAGATCCTCTCGTCGCTGGAAGAGGCGGCTGGCGGCCGGGTGATTCGTGTTTGGCAGACTGGCGGAGAGTTTCTGAATGTCGCGGAGGCGGAGGAATATTTTGAGCTGGTCGCTTCTGCGAATTGGCACGCCTTGGCAACATGGGCTGGCCGAGCTGATCCGGGGGGCAATGTGCTTCTCGTCGACTTCGGATCGACGACGACGGACATCATTCCGATTGAAAGTGGACTTGCTCTACCTGACGGCAGAACAGACCTCGAACGGTTGGCCTCTCGTGAATTAGTTTACACAGGCTGCAAGAGAACGTCGCTTTGCTCGTTGTGTCATGAAGTCGAAATCCATGGCACGCGATACGGAGTCTCTGCTGAGCACTTTGCAACAACTCATGATGTCGGCTTAATTCTCGGCTATGTTGCTGAGTCTCCAGATTGCCTGGATACCGCGGACGGACGGCCTGCCGATCGTGAACATGCCTTCGCGCGTCTCGCTCGGATGTTGTGCACTGATGAAGCAGCATTTGAGAGAACAGAATGGGTTCACGTCGCGGAGCAGTTTCTATTCGCTCAGGAAGAGCGAATAGGGATGGCGGTCGAGACCGTGCTCGATCGATGGCAGTGCCATCCAGCTGTTTGGGTCCTCGCTGGTGAGGGGGAAGCGATTCTGAGAAAGATGATTGACAATCGCCAGCTGGCACAGAATTCTAGAGAGTTGGTGTCTTTGAATGGGATGCTTGGTGCATCTCATTCTCAGGCTGCCTGTGCGTTTGCATTGTCCCGATTGTCTGACGAAAGAAAGCATTGAGCGCCTAACGCTGGCACTGACTTGATCTTCTGGCACCCCGGAAAAGGGAGTCGAGTTGACGTTGTCTTTCATTCCTGCGAGAATTTGCCGTGAAGAAACGGGTCGTGTGATGGGTTTTCTGCGACAGTCCCAGTGTCGCCATTCGTCGCACTATCTCCACACAAGCTCACATTCAACGTTGAATTTTCCCTAATGGATGACCACTTCATTATAGAGATGTTGCAGTTTGCAACGGCATCGCCGATGCCTCTGCGTCTATTAGTGAAACGGCCGAACAGTCCTCTCGAAGAAGTGGATGTCGCGAAACCGTTCGTCATCATTGGTCGACATGCTGAATGTGACATTGTCATCCCTCATGAATCTGTCTCAGCGCGGCATGTCTATCTGCAGGCGATCGGAAATCGCATTGCTGCCGTTGATCTGTTCAGTCGAAGTGGAGTCGATTGGGGAACGGAGAAGTTCCACGGGTGGCTCTCCAAAGATCATCTCGTGGGGATTCTTGAGAACAAGATTCGACTCAAAGATGACATCTGGGAAACTGGCAACGATCTGAAACCCCCTTTGTCGTTTCGACCTCGCGATGAGTTTCGTGAGGAATATGGAGTGCTTCCAAAAGTTGACCTCGAGCTATTGAACACTTCAGCGAAAGGGCAGAAGTGGCCGATCAATCGAGTCATGACACTGGTCGGTCAGGACGAACGGTGTCGGATCACGATCGTCGACAAGAACGTCTCACGGGTTCACTGTTCGTTGGTCTTGCTACCGTCCGGGTTGTGGGTCATCGATCTCAGCTTTAAGCGCGGATTTCTTGTCAACGGACAGCAGTGTCGTTGTTCGCTTCTGGCTGACGGAAGCGAGTTGCAGATTGGTCCGTACTTGCTCACTCCTCGCTATTCGATTCCGCCTCAAGAACATCAGGGAGCGGTGCAGGGAACGAATGAATCCGATGCTGACTTCCTGACGCGTCAGAACAAAATCTTCAAAACAGAACGGGTCGGCGACACCATGATCGTCGTTCCGATCGGCGATTCGCAGACCTACTTCTATCAGGACATCCACACCGAGGCGAGTCGTGTCAAAGATGCGATTAACCGCCAGGGGACGAAGAATGTCGTCATCGACTTTTCGCAAGTTGAGGCGATCGGCCATATCATGGTTGAATCGCTCGTGCAGTTTTGCCGCATGGGCGCAGCCAGTGGAAAGTCTGCTTTGTGCGGATGCAACGTTTCGACTTATGAGATGTTGAAGACGACGCGCATGCTGCAAATCTGGGATCATTACCAGACTCGAAGCGACGCTCTGCAAGTTGTGTCGATGCCCTGATCACAACTGCTGGCTCACTCTGGAAAGTGTCCCAAGTGAAAGTTATTCACGTCATCACACGGTTGATCTTGGGCGGCGCGCAAGAAAATACGCTGCATACCGTTGAAGATCAGCACACGCTGCATGGGGATGACGTCACTCTTGTCATTGGCCCATCGGAAGGACCGGAAGGGACGCTCGTTCCACGTGCGATGCAGGGAGGGTTTCCAGTCGAAGTCGTTCCGAGTCTTAAACGCAGCATCCTGCCATTCGATGACTTAAAAGCCTATCGCCACCTGGTTCGACTCTTCAAAGAACTCAAACCCGATCTGGTCCATACCCACAGTTCAAAGGCTGGGATACTGGGTCGACTCGCTGCTCGAAAAGCTCGCGTTCCGGTCGTTCATTCGATCCACGGAGCGGCTTTCCATTATGGGCAGTCGCGAGTCGCCTACAATTCTTATGTCGCTGCGGAGAAGTATGTCTCCAAGTGGACGGAAAAGTTCATCTGCGTGGCGGATGCCATGAGAGATGCCTATCTCGCAGAGGGCATCTCGACACCTGATCGTTACGTGACCATTTACAGCGGGTTTGATGTCGATCCGTTTCTCAGCACGCAGCATGACCGGAATGCGATTCGAGAAAACCTCGGCTTCAGTTCAGAAGATATTGTCGTCGGGAAGATTGGTCGCTTGTTCCATTTGAAGGGACACGAGTTTCTGATCGAGTCCGCACGTCAAATCGTTCAGCAAGATCCGCGCGTTAAGTTTCTCTTCGTCGGTGATGGAATTCTTCGGCAGCAGTTTGAAGATCAGATTTCACAATACGGAATGAGCGATTCCTTTCGTTTCACGGGTCTCGTTCCGACGACACAGATTCCCGAATTGATGAGCGCGATGGACATTGTCGCTCACACCAGTCAGTGGGAAGGTCTCGCGAGGGTTCTCCCGCAAGGGTTGATCTCTGGAAAACCGGTGGTCTCCTACGACGTGGGAGGGGCAGGAGAAGTCGTCATTCCCGGAGAGACGGGATACCTTCTCAAGCGAGACTCAATTGATGCACTGACAGCTGCGATTCTGGAACTCGCTACCGATCCAAAACTGCGCCAGCAATATGGTGAAGAAGGAAGGCGAAGGTTTGCAGACCAGTTTCGCCATCAAACCATGACAGAGAAAATTCGCGAAGTCTATCAGGACGTCTTGCGTCAACGGGCCGACCGTCACGCGTAAACTTCGGCGTGTTCTTCTGTGCTCGATGACGTCAGAAAACGACGAACGTTTACGGTTGGGCATCACTGGGTGAAGAAGATGATGCCTGCACAGGCGAGGGCGAAGTCGCTTTGAGAAACTGGAGTCGGACTTCGTTTTCTCGTATCGAGAAGAGCTCTAGCTGCAGCTGGGAACTTCCGAATTGCAGCGTTGGGAGCGGTCGGGTGCTGTCGAGTTTTCGTGACGTCCAGTCTGTCCAGACGTCTGCCAGCATGTTGCGAAACTGCACTTCATCAACAGGTCCACTCCAGGCGGAGTCGAGGACTTCAATGGCTGGATTGGCGATCCATTCGACCTGAAGAGATTCCAGTCGATTGTCGCTGCGAATCGTTGATAGCCTGAGCTGCTGCTGCATTGAGAATTCAATGGTGCCTGTCGTTTTGTTGTCGCGGAGAACGACCTCAAAAGATGCTCGAGGAATCGACAGCGTGATGATTGTCGAATCGCTCTGATTAGCTTGTTCGGGCGAGTGAACTGAGAACGGCTCAATCAATCTCAACCCGACATCCCATTCGGGGAATGTGTCTTCGTCCTGTCTGCTTGTTCGCGGTCGACTAAGTTCGTCGAATCCGGTGAAAATCATTTCAAGGCTCTGATGCTCGGCGAGTTCAGCGAACTTGGCATCCTGAATGTCGAGAACGTTGATGTAAGCTAAACCGTCTGCGATGGCGAGTTGCGCGAGTGCCTGCAGTGCGTCGAGGGTGATCAGGAAATCGAGATGAGATTTCTGGCCGACATCCTTCAGTGTGAATTGATCGCCCTGAGTCGAGAGATCAGACGGTATTGAGCTCGACCGGTGAGTCAGGACTTCCATGTTGAAGACAATGGAAACGCCTCGCGTGTCTGTTCGAACCTGACTCGGGGAAACACTGAGGATGGGGACCAACGCCGGGAGCGGCCACAGCAATCGTGCCAGACGCGGAGCGTTGCGAGTTTGAAGTTCTTCCTGAACGACTTCCAACATGGTCGGCACGACGCCAAGGACAGCTTCTTCGATCTCATGCTTGCGGAGATAGAGTCCTCCAACTAACCCTGTGATAATGTTTGCTTTGGAGAAAGTTTTGCTGTCGAGGTGTGTCACGTCAGGCTTTGAGATGTGCCAGTTGTTGTCTTCGATCTGAAACTCCTGACGAAGCGGAACGAGTTTCAGTCCTGATGGTGTGACTGCGGGTTGAAATTCAACAGACAATCGAACCGGATGTTGGTGTCCCAGGTTGACCTGAAATTCGCTGGTCGTTGCGGATTCGTTGCCGAAACGGAGATGTGCTTTTTCGATCGTCAGAAGCAATGGAGAAAGGTCGAAGTCCGCGCGAAATCGACCTCCTGAAATCGCATGCAATTGGCACTTTTCGAGATGACCATCGAAGCGGATGTTCGAAAACAAGACATGGACGGTTCCTGAGGACGATGTGAATTCTCGTTCAATGTCAGGCAGGTCGCCTTGAAGTGCCGAACGTGGAAGGAACTCAGAAATCCCGTCAGAGATGCTGGCCAGTGCTTCATTCCCGAGGCGCAAGGCAAGCTTGTCCGCGAGGGTCACCTGAGTCATCAGCGACTGTCGGTAGAAGTTCGCCATGATCGGCAACTTGGCCGTTTCCGCCGTGCTCTCCAGCTTGACGACCTTGTCAGCTGAAGGATTCGTCAACCAGTTCAAGACGTCGGGATTTGCGAATGCAATTCTCCAGACATCGTGTCCAGCATTTTCGACGACGCTCAGTTCTGCATTTCCGCCTGCTTCGGAAAGTTTGCGAACGAGTTCAGCTGAGCGGTCTGACGGGATGAGCTCGTCATTCGATCCGTGAATCGCCCAGACTGGGATTTTTGAATTCGCGAGTGATTCCAGTTTGAGCCCCTTTTCAATCTCGCCGCCAGAGAGTGCCATGACTCCCTGCCAAAGTTCAGGCGAGGCTGCTGCGAGGCTCCATGCTCCATAGCCTCCCATTGACCAGCCACAGAGAGTTCGTCGAGACGGATCGATCGAGTACTCGGACTCGACCTGCATCAAGATCTTCAACGCTCTGTCTGTATCAGGCGAATTGGCCAGCCAAGCTGTCAGATGCCGTGAGCGTTCGCTTTCACACTGAGGGAACACTGCAATGAACGGAAGGTTAGGCTGTTGCTCTAAAGCGACTCCCAACCCGACTGAAAGGGGTTGGTAACCATCCGTTCCTTTTTCGCCTGCTCCGTGCAGAAAGAGCACCACTGGCCAGTTTTTGTCCGGCGAGTAGTCTGCTGGGAGATAGATTCCGTAGCGATGGTCGCCGGATTCGTCGTGAAATTCTTTGACCAAGAATCCACTCGGGAGTTCGACCGTTGACGAAGGAGGTGATACAGAGCACCGAGCAGAGCTGAGGAAAGCCAAGACAAGACCGACTGCAACTGCGCTCAGCAGTTGCAGATCACAGATTTCCCGCAGCTTGCCCATGAGTGAATCACTCCGCAGCGAGATTCTGTTCGTACAATCGTGCGATGTCTTCTTCAGTGACGGTGATGATCCGCGTGAATCCGGTGTGGGCTCGCTCGTAGGAGATTTTCGACGCGAGCTGCGGCTGCGATTGAATGGCTTCGGCGATCACATTTCTTTCTTCCGGAGTCAGCCCGCTGATCGCATCGTCCCAGAGAGTCTGAGTTTCGATGACAAGAGATTCCAGTCGAGGATCGAATTTGTTGTAACCAGCCATGTTTCTTTCGCGATGTGGATTTTTGAGAGCACAACACTGAGTTCTTACTGTAGCGGTCGAAGAATGGTGTGTCGATTGACGAGGCTGTTGTTGGACCGAATCGAGTCGCATTTTCGAGAGTGGTAACGGTTCCGAGAAGAAGTGCGTGGCAGGAGTGCGAAATCCTCGATGATTCGATACTTTGACGAGCTCAGAGACCTCCTCATTCTGTTCTTGTTTCACAGTCGATCGTCCTGAGGCGATTCCAGTTGCTCGGCTTTCGCGGTTTCGAAATTCGGTCGATTGCTGGGATGCGCGTTTAGTAGATGAGACGGCACAAGGTGTTGTGAAGATTAGAGTTGAGTGAGGTTGTCTCGGTGCGGAAGAGCTGGTTAACGAATTGACATCGCTACGGAAGACCAATCGCTGATGGCGGATCTGCAAGTCACGTTGAATCGATTAAAACTCCGAAATCCCATCCTCGTGGCATCGGGAACCTTCGGGTATGCGCGCGAGATGGCGGCGTTCGTTAATTTTTCAGAACTCGGAGGCATCGTTCCCAAAACGGTGACTGGAGAGCCTCGCATCGGGAATCCCCCGCCACGGACAGTCGAAACGTCTTCTGGAATGCTTAATTCGATCGGTCTCGATAACGACGGGATCGACGTATTCGTCAACAAGCACGTCCCTTATTTGACTGAGCTTGATACTGCTTTGATCGCGAACGTGGCTGGGCGAACGGTCGACGATTTTGCGATGCTGGCTGAGCGGCTGGCTGGTGTCGCGGGGATTGCAGCTGTCGAACTGAACATTTCGTGTCCGAATGTGTCTGGAGGAGTGGATTTCGGAACGAATCCGGACTCTGCGAAGCAGGTGGTTGAAGCAGTCCGCAACGCGTGTTCGTTTCCTGTCATTGCCAAGTTAACTCCGAACGTTACCGACATCACTGCGGTCGCTGCGGGAGTTGCAGAAGGAGGCGCGGACGCGGTTTCCTGTGTGAACACCTTCCAGGGCATGGCAATCGACTGGCGGAGACGGAAAGCGGTTCTTGGCAACGTGCTGGGTGGTTTGAGCGGACCGGCGATCAAGCCACTGGCCTTGCGTTGCGTTTATCAGATTGCCAAATCGGTCGATATTCCGATCATCGGGATCGGGGGAATTTCGACCATTGATGATGTTTTGGAATTCCTCGTTGCCGGGGCGACCGCCGTTCAAATCGGAACAGCGAACTTTTACAATCCTGCGGTCTCTGGATCGATGGCGACGCTGCTCAACCAGCAACTCGATGCTGACGGGATTCGGTCAGTCGCCGAGATCGTCGGTTCCATTCATCAGAAAACCCAGCAGTCTTGCTGATTGAGACGCGTTCGAGTTCCTTAACCAGATATTGTTGTGACTATGCGAGTTCTATCCGGTATCCAGCCCACTGGTCGATTTCATCTAGGAAACTACTTCGGCGCCATTCGGCAATACATCGCATTGCAGAACAATGAGCAGGCTTTCTATTTCATCGCGGATCTTCACGCGCTGACGACCGTGCGAAACCCGGAAGACTTTCGGGCGAACGTTCGTGATGCTGCCCTCGATTTGCTGGCTCTTGGGCTTCAGCCAGATCAAGCGACGCTCTTTCGACAGTCAGACGTTCCTGAGGTGACCGAACTGACCTGGCTGTTGATGACGGTGACTCAGATGAGCCTTCTCGAGAAGTGCCATGCGTACAAAGACAAAATCGCGAAGGGGCTGCCAGCGGATGCAGGTTTGTTCACATATCCCGTGTTGATGGCTGCGGACATTCTGGCTTACGACAGTGATCTCGTACCGGTCGGGCAGGATCAAATTCAGCATGTCGAAGTGACACGGGATCTCGCTCAGCGCTTCAATCACATTTACGACACTGAAGTCTTCGTGCTGCCGAAGTCTCACGTTCTTGAAAGCACTGCCAAGGTTCCAGGAACCGACGGCGAGAAGATGTCCAAGAGTTACAACAATACGATTGGTCTCTTCGAGCCACCAAAGAAGCTTCGTAAGAAGTTCATGTCAGTGAAAACTGACTCCACTCCAGTCGAGGAACCGAAAAATCCTGACACCTGTGCTGTCTTCGGCCTCTACAAACTCTTTGCGGATGAGTCTGAACAGAAGGCGCTCGCCGATCGCTACCGGGCCGGCGGAATGGGATACGGAGAAGCGAAGCAGGCTCTCTATGAAAAGACCATGGAGCACTTTGCCGAAGCTCGTTCTCGACGTGAAGAACTGGAAGCCAACCCGGACGAAGTTGAAGACATTCTTCGCGCAGGTGCAGCGAAAGCTCGAGCTAAAGCACAGGAAGTCCTCTCGCGAGCACGGGAAGCCTGTGGAATATCAGCACGCCATGCCAACTATTGAGCGGTCTTATTGAGTTCGTCTTCTGCAATGGCACGAAGGCCAATGCATCTCAGGAGAATAGATTTCAGTCAGCATCGCAGAACGGTCAGAATGATCTAGCTGCCGATTGGAACTGCGTTGACGATGTTTTCCGGCTGCTCGCCGCGAACCATGGCAACGATCTGATGGGCGACACGTTCGCGAAGTTCGATCAACGCTTCTTCGGAAACAAAGGCTGCGTGCGGTGTCGCGACGACATCCTCTCGTTGATACAGCTCGTCAGTAATGTCTGGAGGTTCCGGCGAGAAGACATCGAGCCCCGCTCCCGACAACTTGCCTGACTTCAGTCCCTGCAACAAAGCTTCAGGATCAACAAGCCCGCCGCGCGACGTATTGATGAGGACAGCTCCGGGCTTCATTGCTGAGATGGCCTGACTGTCGATGATGTTCTGCGTGTCGTCTTTGAGTGGCACGTGGAGGCTGATGTACTCCGACGTCGCCAGTACCTCTTCGAGGCTGACCATCGTGCAACCGGTGCCGTAGTCGTTCCCGGATGGAGTGTACGCGACGACTTCGAGCCCGAAGCTCTCCGCTCGAGCTCGAACCGCTTGACCGATCCGGCCGAATCCAATCAATCCGAGACGTCGGCCAGCAAGCCGTTTCATCGGAGGTCCGGATGCGAGATCGTACTCACCTCGTTTTGTTCGCAGATGAAAGAACGCCGCGTTTCTTTCAATCGCGAGCAGTAGTGCCAGCGTGTGGTCCGCGACTTCAGGGATGCAATAGTCGGGAATGTTCGTGACCGTAATCCCTTGAGACGTTGCAAAGTCGACATCGATGTTGTCGAGACCGATTCCCATCCGGCAAATGAGACGACAATCCGATGCGGATTCAATCACGGTTTTCGTCACTTGTCCCCAGCAGGTTGCGATGGCGATGACGTCTTCAGCAAGGTTTGCGAGGGTTTCTTCAGAGTCATCCGGAGCGTCGACGATTTCGAGTGACTCTTCCGACAGGATCTTGGACTCGATGTCGAGCTCAGTCCACGGGTGATCTGTGATCAGAACTTTTCTGGAGGCCATCGCGTTCGTTGTCCTTTTCCTGAGCCACCTGAACCGGGCAATCTCAAACTCGGTTGGCCGTCTCTTCAATCAACCGGCACGGCGACGTTTGATCAGGCGGAGTGCGGCGGAATAACTCAATCGTGATGTTTTCTCGTTCGGGAACTGGCGAAACCATCGAAACAGGATGCGAGCGGTTTCAAAGTCTCCCGGACGCAATTGTTCGTTCGATCTTGTCGGTTTTGAATGGCGGGCTTTCAAAGAATTCAGTGGGTTCAAGATTCCCAATGCCTGATCGACCGTATTCGGCTCGTCAATCAACTGGTGAATCACACCTCGTGAGACGACCAACCACTGCGGGTGTTGATTAACCTGAGAATTGAATCGGTAGACAAAATTGGCTCGATTGGTCCAGTCGTGGAATCTTCGCAATCGATCATTCAAGTATAGAAACGCTTTCAGGCGGTCTCGAAGTCGAGCAGCGGTCTCGAAGTTTTTACCACCGGCAGCTTCGCGCATTTGAGTTTCGACCTCAGCCACCACGTCTTGAGCGGACCCGTTTAGAAACGACCGTGCCCGGGAAAAGGCGCGTCCGTATGCAGTCTTCGAACATTGACCGAGGCAAGGGCTGAGGCACGTTCCCAGATCGGCTCGCAAGCACGGAGTGGATGGAGATTCGGGAGTTGGCTGTCCCGAGAAGTACAAAACGGTCGACTTGGGACAATCGCGAAGTCGGAAGTGGAGGTTCAGTTCTTCCGTCGCTTCCCGGGACCACTGGTTGAACGGGATCGGCCCCCAGATCCCTTGATGACGGCCGCGGAGTTCCTCAACGAACTCAAATCCGCCGACCGGATGATCAATCGCGACGACATATCCCGTTCTGAGCTGAGTAGGATGGCCGATGACATTCATCGGAGGGCGGAACTTGCGAATCAACTCCCGCTCCCGAATTCGGGCGATGAGCCCATGATCGAGAGGTTGCCAGATCAGGCCCACGGCAGCCCGTCGGATTCGAGATTCTCTCCGGCGGGCTCGTTTTTGCGTGAAGTAGGTCTGCAACCGGTTTGCCAGCGAAACAGACATCCCAACGTAAACGATCTGATTCTCAGAATTGATCAATCCGTAGACGCCCGGAGCCTGCGGGCAATTTTCTCTCACTCTCGAACGAATCGTTTTGAGTGTTCCCGTCAGGTCAATTGTCCGAATAGATTCGGTGCTCGGGCAGCGCTCCGAACTCGCAAAAGTTGTCGCAAGCTTCGCGGGGATCGTTACTTGCGATCGTTTGCGGGGCATTGTCCGTCCTTGTGATTCATGCTGTCCTTCCTGACTCAGGCAGTGCGAAAGATCATATCTTGCGAAACGTCAGTGAGTGAAGATGGAATTAGAACAGCCTTGCCGCACCGCAGAATTTCTGCACTCAGGGGACTCCCTGTCGAATGCAGAAGTCGATAGGATGCGTCGCTTGAAACACACTTACAGATTGAGGTTTGGGAAACAATGGCGGAGACGATTCGTATCGGACTGATTGGTGCCGGAAAAAACACGCAGGAACGTCATATTCCGGGGCTGAAAAACATCGACGGCGTCGTCATTGCAGGCGTCGTCAACCGTTCGATGGAGTCGTCTCAGGCAGTCGCCGAGAAGTTCGGAATTGAGAAGTGTTTTGCGTCACCTCAAGAGTTGATCGAATCGCCTGACATCGATGCTGTCTTGATCGGGACCTGGCCCGATCAACATTGTGCTCTGACATGTGCAGCTCTGAAAGCGGGTAAGCATGTTTTGACCGAAGCTCGCATGGCTCGAGACCTTGCCGAAGCTCGTCAAATGCTTGAGGCAGCCAAGACTCATTCGGAACTGGTGGCTCAGGTTGTTCCCAGCCCGTTCGGTCTCGTATGCGGTCCGTCCGTCAGTTCGATGGTCAAGAGCCACTTCCTTGGTGATCTGCGAGAAGTCGTTGTCCTCGGAGCGAACGATCAGTTCTGGGATTACAGCAAGCCGCTGAGTCCTCGTCAGGATTCAAATTTGAGCGGGAAGAACTTTCTGGCGCTGGGGATTCTCCACGAAACACTCATGCGGTGGGTTCCCGAGCCAGTTCAGGTCTTTGCCCAAACTGAACTCTTTGAGCCAACGCGACCGTCAACCGATTCTGGAGAGTTTGTCACCGCGACCGTTCCTGACAGTGCCCAGATTCTGGCTGAACTCAAGGGGGGCGCCCGGTGCATGTATCACTTGAGTGGTGTCATTCTCTTTGGTCCGGGGCTTCAAATTCATCTCTATGGAAGCCGTGGCACGATGAAAATTGAGTTCGTGAACGGAGAGGAAGTCGTCTGGCACGGACGGGCTGGTGATGAAGAACTGCAACGGCTCGAAATTCCAGAAGAAGAACTGGGACGGTGGCAGGTCGAAGAAGATTTCGTGGCAGCAATTCGAGGAAAACGGAAGGTCGATCTCACCGACTTTGAGACTGGCGTTAAGTACATGGAGTTCGTCGAAGCTGTCTCGATGAGTGCAGAGTCGAATCAGCCTGTCGAACTGCCACTCGACTAGAGCATCTTATTCGTCACACGCTTCGTCTTTGAATCGACGAAAGGGTGCGATTGCGTCGTCTTGCTCCAACAACTGACGGGTTGACTATGGACCGTGGAGATTCTTCGTTCGCGGGACAACGTGTCACGGTCATGGGGCTTGGGCGTTTCGGCGGTGGGATTGCGGTCGTCAATTTTCTTCTCGACTCCGGTGCGCGCGTCACTCTAACAGACTTGCAGCCTGCTTCTGGCTTAGAGCGGTCACTCAGCCAGATAGATGTTTCACGTCTTGAATCGCTTGTTCTTGGTCAGCATCAGATGGAAGACTTTCTGAGTGCCGACTTGGTCGTCGTCAGTCCAGCACTGAATCCGACTCGGAATCGATACACGCTTGCAGCCATCGAACACGGTATTCCACTCACCAGCGAGATCGAGATCTTCTGGAGAAACTGCCGCGGATCGAAAATCGTCGTGACAGGAACTGTTGGCAAGTCGACCACGTCGACACTCATTCATGCGATCCTCAATGCAGCTGGCAAGAGAGTTTTCCTGGGGGGCAACATCGGTGTGAGCTTGCTCCCAATCGTCGAAAACATTCGAGAAGAAGACTGGGTCGTGTTGGAACTGAGCAGCTTCCAACTCAGCCAACTCGCAGCGATCAAGCCAGCTCCGGAAATCGCTTTGGTCACAAACTTCCGACCAAATCACCTCGACTGGCATCCTTCGATCGATGACTATCGTCGCTGTAAAGAAAATGCCTCGCGCTGGCAGTCTTGCGATCAGGTGACGATTCTCAATCGAGATGATGAAGCTCTTCGGAACTGGCCCGGCGGTGGACGGCGAATCGGCTTCGGTCGCTCGCTTCAAGATGGTGAGTATGGAGCACGCGTGACTCCCGATGGCGTCCTTCTTCAGGCGGATTCAGGTCAAAGGATGATTCCGTTCAGCCAGCTTCCTGATCCGTTTCAGTATCGCCATCTGCAGGAGAATCTCGCAGCCGCGCTGGCGGTGACGGGCGTTTGTCTTGAACTCTCAACGCAACAACTCATCGACGGAATTCACAAGTTCGAACCGCTCGCTCATCGCTTAGAAGTACTTCCGGAAACAGGGCCGATCACATTTGTGAATGACTCGAAAGCGACAACACCTGAAGCAACGATTGCGGCTGTCGAGAGCTTGCCCGATTCGATCTATTTGATTCTCGGCGGGAAAGATAAACAGGTCGATCTCCGGCCAATGTGCGAAGCTGTTTCGCGGCGGGTTCGAGGAGTCGCCTGCATCGGTGATGTTGGTGCGACACTGGCGGATTACTTTCGCGAGTTGACTCCCGATCTGCCGGTCGAAATTTCTGCGAATCTCGACCAAGCAGTTGAGTGGGCCGTTGAACGTGCTCGGCCCGGCGATTTCGTTCTGTTGTCGCCTGGGTGTGCGAGCCACTCGGAATTCTATAACTTTGAACATCGAGGTGACGAGTTCTGTCGAATTGTGCGAGAACGTGTCACTCGATAACGAACTCAATGGAGTTCTTGAACGACCCTGTGTGAGAGAGATTGGCCCATGGCATCGATCGAGTTTGGCGATTTGCTCAACACAGTTCCTCAAGTGGGACGACTGGATTGGATCGGTGTTTCGCCGGGGAAGAAACAGCCGATCGAGCAGTTGGAATCCGCGACCGTGAAGGTCGGGTCCGGAATTGATGGCGACCATCACTGCAAGAATCGACCGGGAGGACGTCGGCAAGTGACTCTCATTCAAGCGGAGCACTTGCCGGCTGTTGCAAAGATGTGCGGTCGAGATGATGTCTCTCCGGATTTGCTTCGACGGAATCTCGTCGTCTCCGGAATCAATCTCTTCTCACTGAAGAAGTCGACGTTCGCCATCGGCGAAGTCGTTCTGGAAGGAACCGGTCCGTGTGATCCGTGTCGCCGGATGGAAGAGAATCTGGGGGAGGGAGGATTTCAGGCGATGCGCGGACATGGAGGGATTACCGCGAAAGTCTTAAACGGGGGTACGATCCGGCTCGGAGATTCTGTCACCGTCGTCAACGCCGAGTGAGTCGTCGTTTACAGACACGCGAGTTCTCGGTTGGACGACGGGCAGCATCAGCAGAGGTGCACTGACTCGCCCTAACCAGGAAACGCCAAAGATCGTCAAGTAGACCCATCCCGGCGAAATGTCACTTTGGCTTAGACCCCAGTCGAGGTAGTACCCGCCCAGGAGTCCAGCGAGACCAGCGATGAGCCCGCTCCACTGACGGGAGAGGCTGATGTGAAGTGTGTTGTCGCTGACTGGTGCGAGCTTAAGCGTGAGGTTTTGAAGCCCGACGTTGACCATTCCGAACGCTCCCCAGGCAAGATTCGACCCCACGATCAACCACCAAAACTCTGGTGTGGCTGCGATCCAGAAGGGCATCGCGCAACTGACAATCAGCAGTCCGAAAATGGTCACTTTTCTATCATGGTCTCGATCACACATCGTCCCCGCCCAGCGAGCGGAAATGATTTGCAGCAGCAGCGTCACTGCAGTCAGCACGTAGTAAGTTTCCAGTGAGACGTGTAAGACTCCCACGCTGAACTTGAATAGAGCGACCTGAGTGAGACCTTGGAAGAAAGCGAGCCAC
The DNA here is from genome assembly GCF_040717535.1 of Thalassoglobus sp. JC818. NCBI lineage: Bacteria > Pseudomonadati > Planctomycetota > Planctomycetia > Planctomycetales > Planctomycetaceae > Thalassoglobus > Thalassoglobus sp. JC818. The sequence continues at coordinate 202,191 of NZ_JBFEFI010000006.1, read as the reverse complement.
CATCTCGAACACAACAGCCAGCGAAATGAGAGGCTGAGGTCTTTCCACCGCGTGCGTGAGTTTCTGGGAGTTACTTTGGGCTCAAGCTTAGTGTGGGACTCAGGCAGCGAAAGCATTGGAAGAATGGAACTCAGTGCAAGAGCAGCCCCCATTCCGAAGATGATGAGGTAGCTCCAAAGTTCCCAGTCGCCGGACCATTTCGAGATGAGTCGACTCCTCAACAAGCCGAAGCTGATTGGGACAATCATCGAAACGATCAGGCCAGCGATTCGTCGTCGAGAAAAAAACGTTCCCCAATTCTGCTCGGGGACCAGATCACTCAGCCAGGAAATGTAGGAACAATATGCGATTCCCTGTGCCAGATACCAAACGATGATTGCACACAGAGTGATTGGCAAAGACAGAGTGTTGAAGCGATCGGGAAGAAACAGAAAGACTGCCGGAATCACTAGTGCCGTCAGTCGTGCGACAACCAGTCCACAGATCCACAAGCGTTTTCGTCCGCGGAACCAATTGAGAATTCGACGGGTGAAGACTCCCAGCGACTCCGCACATTCTGGAGCAACTTGTATCGCAGCCAGATAGAGAGCCGACTGCTCGAACTCGTAAATGAAATAGTTCAGGAACCCACCGGTCGTCAGAGAGTTTCCGGCAGTGAATAGAGCCTGACTCCACATGACCAGTCGAGTCACCGTTTCGGTGCTGAACTTCCTTGTCCCGTCGGGCAATGTAACTCCTACATCTAACGGATTTCATAGCGTGTCGAAGACAAACAACGTGCTCTTCCAGAACACTTGATGCTTCGGCAAGATAGAAACTTCCGATGTGGAGTTCATCTCTCTGAGAGTAGAGATTCTATGATTTCGCTTTCACTTCCCAGGTGTCGCCTGAGTTGAAGAGCTTATCGAGATCGCCGGAACCTTGAGACGCGATGCAATCCTTGAACTGACGGTCCACTTCTCCATCGTACGTTGGCCGCTCGATGGCTCGAAAGACACCCATCGGTTCCGGTGAGTCAGGCCATCTCATTTGGGCGAGTCGAAAGGCGTGAGTTGGGTCGTCCGTCGTTTCATCATGGAAGAGCAAGTCGTCTTCTTTGACGTCGCTCAGATTGACGATATCCGGATTGCCTGCTCCGTCGATTCGAACGCCTTTGTCACGAGCTTTCCCGTAGATGAGTGGCTTACCGTGTTCGAGGTAAATGCAGTTTTCTTCTTTCTGGTCCTTCTTGGTCGCGAACTCAAACGCACCTGAGTTGAAGACATTGCAGTCCTGATAAACTTCGACAAAGGCAGATCCCTTGTGGGCGGCTGCCCGCTCCAACACAGACGTCAGATGTTTAATGTCAACGTCAGCACTTCGAGCAACAAACGTTGCCCCAGCACCAATCGCGATGGAAAGTGGGTTCAGTGGTCGATCCACCGATCCGAACGGAGTACTCTTGGTTTTCTTGCCAAGGGGACTGGTTGGGGAATACTGTCCTTTCGTCAGTCCGTAGATCTGATTGTTGAACATGATGATTTTCAGATCGACGTTTCTTCGCAGCGCATGCATCAGATGATTGCCGCCGATCGACAGAGCATCTCCGTCGCCCGTGATCACAAACACCGTCAGTTCAGGCCGGGCGACTTTCAGGCCGGTCGCGATGGCTGGAGCTCGGCCGTGGATGCTGTGCATGCCGTAGGTAGACATGTAATACGGAAAGCGGCTGGAGCAACCGATTCCGGAAACGAAAACAATGTTCTCTCGCGGAATTCCGAGAGTCGGTAAAACCTTCTTCATCTGAGCGAGAATCGAGTAATCCCCGCAGCGCGGACACCAGCGAATTTCCTGATCGCTGGCGAAGTCTTTTTGAGTCAGTACAGGAAGACTTGTATCAGCCGACATTGGGTGTTCCGATAAATCAAAAGTAAAAGTGAATTGAAAGCTTCGAACTCAATAATCAGGGCTTTCAGCGAGTTGGAATGTTCAGGGTTAACTTTCGAGGACTTCGTCGATCTTGTCGCACAATTCTCCGATGAGGAACGGTTTGCCTTTCACCTTGCTCATACTGACGGCATCAACCAGGAAGTGAGCGCGGATGATGATCCATAGCTGTCCCGAGTTTAATTCGGGAATCAAGACCTTCTTGTAACGACTTAACACCTCGCCGAGGTTTCGAGGAAACGGATGAATGTATTGTAGATGGCAGTGGGCGACCGACTTCCCTTGTCGTCTGGAAGCAGCACAAGCTGACTTAACGGCCCCGTATGTTCCTCCCCAGCTGATGACCAGCAGATCACCACTCTCTGAGCCATCGACTTCCTGATCGGGAATCGATTCGGCAATCTTGTCCAACTTCTGGCTGCGAATCTTGGTCATCTGCTGGTGATTGTCAGGATCGTACGAGACATTTCCCGAACCGTCGGATTTTTCGAGCCCGCCCAATCGGTGTTCAAGTCCGGGAGTGCCGGGAATCGCCCACGGACGAACGAGGTTTTCATCACGCATATAGGGTTGGAAACCGTGGCCGTTGCCGTTGGATTCCGTTGGATGTCGAACTTTGACGCGATACATGCCATCGACTTCTGGAATCTTCCACGGCTCTGCTCCATTGGCGATATACCCATCGGTGAGCAGGAAGACAGGAGTCATAAATTCGACCGCAATTCGAACTGCCTCCTGAGCCATGGCGAAACAGTCGGCAGGAGAACGGGCTGCGATCACTGGCATGGGGCAATCCCCGTTGCGACCGAAGTAAGTCAGGAACAAGTCGGACTGTTCAGTTTTCGTCGGAAGCCCTGTGCTGGGACCTCCGCGTTGCACATCGACGATGACCATCGGGAGTTCCATAATGACTCCCAACCCGATCCCTTCTCCTTTCAATGCGATCCCTGGACCACTACTGGCTGTGACAGCCAAAGCCCCTCCGAAGGCAGCTCCGACTACGGATGTGATCGCGGCAATTTCATCTTCAGCTTGAAATGTTCGGACTCCAAATCGTTTCAGCTTTGAAAGCTCATGGAGAATGTCGCTGGCGGGAGTAATCGGATAACCGCCGTAGAAGAGTTCCGTCTCTGCGAGCTTTGCGGCGGTAACCAGTCCCATCGCCACAGCTTCGTTGCCGGTCACTTTGCGATATCGTCCCGGCTCCAGCTGAGCAGCGGGAACTTCGTAATGAACCGTGAACTGTTCCGTTGAGAAACCGAAGTTGAAGCCTGCTTTGAGGGCTCGGAGGTTGGCTTCGAGGACGCTTGGATACTTTCCAAACTTGGATTTGACCCATTCTTCCGTTGGCTTGGAATCTCGTTCGTACAGCCAGTAGACCAAGCCCAGCGCAAAGAAGTTTTTGCAGCGATCAGCTTCGCGAACGCTCAATCCAAGTCCGTCGACCGCATCGCGGGTGAGTCGAGTCATCGGGACTTTGTGGACGCGGTACGAAGCGAGTTCGGATTCGTCATCGAGAGGGTTGGAATCGTAGTGAGCTTTACCGAGGTTACTCTTGTCGAACGCATCTTCGTTGACGATGAGTGTTCCGCCCCGTTTAAGGTCGGCAAGATTTGTCTTCAACGCCGCCGGATTCATTGCGACGAGAGTGTCGACTTCGTCACCGGGGGTGTAGATGTCACCACTCGAAAAGCAGAGTTGAAAGCCCGAAACCCCGAAGAGTGAGCCGGCAGGGGCTCGGATCTCGGCGGGGAAGTCCGGAAGCGTACTCACGTCATTCCCGAAGACCGCTGAGACGTTGGTAAACTGCGTCCCCGCAAGTTGCATCCCGTCGCCGCTGTCACCGCAGAATCGGATGACGACCGATTCTACAGTTTGAAGTTCCTTCGTCGCAGTCTGACTTTCAACTGGTGTTTCGTTCTCCGCAGTCTCTTGCTCACTCGACTCTCGACTCTCGGATGACATCGCTCCGTAACTCCTCGGTGACTCTGATGAGTCTGCTATGTCAGAAAGTTCTGAGAATGCATCCAGTTCCAACTCGCCCCGTCAAGGATTGATCGTGTGAATGAATGTCAACAACTCCTTGATGCTGTCTTTCGAACACGACGAATCTGGAGGATGGATAACACTCGGGATCCAGTTCCTGACCAAATTTTGAGACGGAAAAAACGCTTCCATCTCTCCCATGACCTCTGGGTTCATTCTTGCAATTCACTGCAGGCTTGCAAAGACCTTACATCGGGAAATCAGCATGAGTTGATGCGTTTTTCACGAAATGCAGTTTTTGCCAAAATCGAATCTTGACGAGAAAGGAATCTAGTGTTCCTGTCGAGGGATTCGGGACCTTCGGTAGCGGGGTTGTCCGTCCCATCCGAGTTTGCGATGAAGCGTGCCGTAAAAGTCGTAGCCTTCGACCCGGAGCAGCTGGAAAGAGATCTCCGCTTCACGAACAATGACCTCATCACCTGATGAGAATGGAACCCGAATCTGTCCATCAACGACGAGCATGACTCCGTCAGGCACAAAATCAGCAGTCAGTCGGTATTCCGCATCAGCCCGGTCGACAATCGGACGCACAGTCAGAGTGTGTGGACAAATTGGCGTGACCACAAAGGCTCTCAGATCCTGCCGAAGGATCGGACCGCCGGCGGACAAGTTATGCGCAGTCGAACCAACGGGCGTGCTGACAATCAAACCGTCGCCGCTGAAAGTTGTGACTTCCGTTCCATTGATCGAAAGTTCGATATCGATCAGCGAGAGCGAAGCCCCTGCTAAGATCGCTGCTTCGTTGAGGCCGTGATAACACGATTCCTTCCCGTCTGCCTGACGATGAATACACTCAAACATCAGATGTGAAACGACGGAGTATCGACGCTCAACGAGGTCGTCGAGGATCACTTCGACATCGTCTTCTGCAATTTCTGCGAGGAATCCCAGTCGGCCCAGATTGACCCCGAGGATGGGAATCTGTTCATTCTCGAACCAGCGGCAAGCGCGCAGAATCGCTCCGTCTCCGCCGACGACCAGGGCGACGTCAACGTCCTGATCACCAATCGTCTCGTCTGAGGTCGTCAGTGTGGCGACGAGTTCGATTCCGTCTTTCTCGGCGAGGATCTTGCTGAGCCTTCGTTGTGCCTTTTGCACATGTGAAGACTGGTCGCGAGCCACGATGACGATTTTTAGAGCAGGCTCGGACATGCCACGCTTTCTTCTCATTCGGAGTCAGCCTTCGTCCCTGAGCAAGTTGCTCTGTCCTGTGCACTCGCTTGCGCGTTCTAACTCATCCTAAAGCTGAGTTTGCTCGTGCGAGTCAGTGCAAATCAAAATTGAAAATGTACCAGGTCAGGCCGAGGTGATATAATCAGGGACCGTTCTTTCCGCATGAAGATAACAAATGCCCTCACACGTGTCGCATCTCAATACTCGTTTCCTGATCGGTCATGTTGCGCGTGGCCTGAGGCTGATCACGTTGACGATACTGTGCAGCGGTACGCTGGCAACTTTGGGATTCACGGAGGAACGTTCGCCTTCATCCAGTGACTCCGCAATGCAGAAGCAACGTCGAGAAGTCATTCAGAGCATTGCAGATTCTGCGAATCGATTGGGACAGAAAGTTCAGAACGGCCAGTTCGGGGTGCAAGTTCTTGACGAGCAGAAACGCGTCCTCGAAATGATTCGACAGTTGCTTCCAAGCGATGATCAAAATGAGTCGTCCGCGGATTCTCCAGGCAGTGCGAGCGATTCATCCAACACTGATGGAACTGAGCAATCATCAGGAGAGCATGCAGGTGACGGGGCGGGTGGGCGTCCAGAGAACGCGGACAACGCTTCCAATGCCTCTTCAGATCCCTCACAGGGAAGCAACTCGAAAGAGCCAACTGACGGCGCGACGGGTGACGGAGCAGGGCAGGGACCAGACGAAAGCCCAGCGCCTGCGAATTGGTCAGCCTGGCAACGTGCGACACTCGAAGACGCTGTGTGGGGACACCTTCCTCCTCAAGAGCGAAGGCAACTTTCTCGAACTTACAGCGAGACATTCCTGCCGGGCTATGAAGATCAGGTCAAAGCGTACTTTGAACGATTGGCTAGACTCGGAACTCGAGCGGCTGACTCGAGAGGCAAATCTGAAGAGCCAGCTCCGCACGAGGAATAAGAGACGCTCTCAAAAGCTTTCAGCTAAGCGAGTCTGCCCGCCGCCAATTGATCAACGTTTCTTCCGAGTGTCATAGATTTTTCGGTAGACGGTCCAATGGTTGTCGTCTCTCTTTGCAACGAGCAAAAGCCATTGATGCGGATCGGAGGAGTCGATCAGAGGAAGGTCTTCAAGAAAGTCATCACACTTGGGAGAAAGCTGACTCACAACCGAATACATGCCTGCTTCTGTTCGAAATGCGGTGGCATACAGGAAATTGGTCTCGCTGCGGTTGCGGTATTGATCAATGACTGGGACTGACATCGGACGGATTTGGTTAGCGTTTTCGGATTCTGAATACTGGAAGAATCCAGGATCGCCGCACAAAGCGATTCGATCGACAGGATACCAGGACATATCCGAACGTTGTTGAGGCGGAATCTGACGAATCAGTTGCGCGTAGATGTCTTCTCCGAATGCAGCAGTGAGTCGTTGTTGAAGAGCGAGATGCTGATTGCTGTCCGTGGGGTCAATCGGGAGCGACCAGTCAAAGTTTCCCGGTGGTACTGTGTTTTCTGTCGGAATCTTCATCCGACGAAAGACCTGCGGAGACCATTTGTGAACCGCCTGAATGAGATGGGCTCCATTCGGGAAGCTTCCGCGATAGAAAGGAAGTTCGTTTGGCGTGTCTTCAGGGCGACGATACTGAACGTTGTTCCCGCCGGAGAGTGATTGCAGATCGATGGGCGCCAGAAGTTCGCGGTCAGCTTCAAGGTCGAGTTGTCTTGATGTCGACAGCAACATCGTCTGAAGTTCGTTGACGCGTGCGATTTCTCCTTCATCAGTCACATCGTAAATCGTCAGACTGCCGCCTTCGTTGCTGCCTTGCATGGCATAATTCGAAGTCGTGATCGCACCGAGCGCGAAAAGAACCGTGACTACTGGAAATGTGACCCAGGTCAGTTTGCGAAGTCCGAGCGATCCCAAACAAAGATAGTCCAGCGGACCGATCGCCAGCACATACAAGAACAGCGACAAAGAGATGAACCACAGCGGCAAAACATTCATTCCCGTCGGTTGAGTTCGCTGAAGAAAACTGACTCCACCGGACGCGGGTGTCTGCCGAAATCGATTGATGAACGCATCGATTCCCGGATCGTTGACGTTGTTGAAATTCCAGTTGTTCAGAACGGTGTATCGTCGACCGGGGTCCCACGACCACTTGCCTGTCTCGAGAATCGGAGCGACCTGTTCTTTGCGCACTTTCCACAGATGGACGAACAACTCCCGAAGCTGCTGGTCGGTGAGCGTTTCGGCGAACTTCTCCTGAGAATCAATGTTCGCAAATGCGACACGACCGAATCCCGGACGACAGGTGAAAATTTTCTCGTCGTTTTCGAAAGAGAATCCTCCGCCCGGAGCTTGGAAGATCTGCGGTTCTGATTCCGGAAAACCAGCGAGGTCATTCAGGTCCGTGAGCACATCTGAGTCGACTCTTTGATCGGAGTTCAGCAAAACGAGCGTGCTTCCCCCAGCTCGAACCCACGCTTTGAGCGCCAACCGTTGCTGTTCGCTGAGCTTCTCAAACAAGTCGCTCGCGATGATGACCAAATCACTGACGCAATGCTCGAGCGGGCTGTTGGGAAAATCAATGGGCTCACAAAGCCGGGACAGGGAGACAACCGGACGATCGGCCTGCACCTGATCATCGTAGCCGGGCAAACACTTTTCGAGGAAGAACTCTTGGCAGATTTCCTTATCTTCGCTTGTGATCCGGTCTGCATCCTGAGACGCCAGGGTGATCACGCAAGCTCGCCGACTTGCACCCGGGACTCGAATCACCTGAGGGTTCAGTGTATGTCGAGCACCATCGCTTGATTGGAAGGTCACGAACACATCGTATTGCGGTTGCCACAGCCTTGCCGTTGGAGGTTGAATCAGAAACTCATAGTCCTGACTTCCTGATGTGAAAAACAGGTTGTCCAACTCATAAAGACCGACTCGACCGCCCGCATCGTTGACGAGTTCCAGCATCAAATTCCCAGCAACGCCGGGAGCCGGCAATCCGCATTGGACTTTCATTCGCAGCAGGATCGGTCCGCCGGATCGATTCGAATAGGTTTCGGCATCAAACTCCACGAGTAATGGATAAGCTCTGGCTGTCTGTGCCTGCAGAGACCGGGCGCACACGAGCAGAGCCAATACGCTGAGCACGATCAGCGTTCGCATCCAAAATGTGGTCTGTTGACTTCCGGATTGCATTGGTTGACTCATCGGAAACAAATCGTCAGCACGTGTGAAGTTACGATGTACATGATCTAGTCAGGAACTCCGACCGGTCGACGCTGAAAGTACCACCATTCAAACAACAGGACGACGAAACCAGTCGCTGCAAACCAGGTCCAGAGGGGAGCATCCTGTTGAACGGTTTGTTGTTCAGCTTCGACCGATAACTCATTGAACACAATTGTGTCGACGGTTTCCAATCGTGATTCAGTTGGGTCAAGCAGGCTGACTCCGACTCGTGCAACGAGGTCACCTGACTTGCGGATCTGGTATTCTCCGACTTCTGGAGCTGAGATCCCTTTCAGGACGCCGTCGCCGTCAGTCGATCGTTCTTCGTGTCGACCGTCCGGCGAGGTCACGCGATAGGTTCCAACTTCGCTCATCACCTGAGCTGGGAGAACTCCCGTGGAAGGAGCCCGGATATCAGCGAGCGAGGCAAGCTGCATCGCTTCATTGATGGCATTCGCGATGAAGACCGGAAAACCGACTCTGTAGGGAAGTGTCGATCGGTCGGTATGAAACAACAGGAAGTACCGCTTCCCGATCCCGACTCGCTGACTGACGATCAGTGGTCCCTGAGTCCCGTGAGCGAGAATGCTGTAACCAAGGTCTTCAATCGAAACATCGCTGATCCCTTCATTCTTCACAGGCATCTCGGAAATAATGACTTCCTTGAGCTGCACGTGCTGAAGAATTTGGGCGTCCCGTTCCCAGTCAACGACTTCGGCAGGTTCGTCCTGAATGCTGATCAGGCTTGTGAGATCGTCGGGAAGAACTCCGATGAAAATACCCAGAGAAGTTTCACGAGTGATGTCATCCTTGTTGTTGGAAATCACTAGGTCATAATCGTTGGTCGGCTCAACTCCATCTGCCCGTGGATATACGAGGACGCCGGGCAGCGACTCCAAAGCATGCCGAAATGCCGTCATGTCGGTCGGACAGTAAACGTCGACTTCCCGACCCTTAGGAAGGTTCAGCCAGGCGTCATTGTCGGCAGCGAGGGCATCGAAACCGACGGGCTGCAATTTCGCCTGCAATGCCTGGTCAGTTCGGGCATCGACAGAAAATACCAGCCGCTGGGATTCGCCAGCATTCAGGATGACTCGTTCATCTCCCACCGGTTCGCCATTCGATGTCAGAACAAGCTCTGCTTCGGTACTGGCTGAAGTTGTCCCTTCGATGCGGATGAAGATGTCCCAACGTTCCGGGGACGAACGGCGAGCGTTGAGTGCGGTGATGCCGATATTGTTTCCGGGTGGATCGATCTGAAAGAAGTCCACTGTGAAGGGGAGATCGAAGTCGACTTCAGCCATCAATTCTCCGGTCGCCGGGTTCGGCCGCGTCGGGAGATTTCCGTCTGAGTACAAGCGGACGGTTTCGATTGACTGAGTTCGCGACAATGCCTGCGCCAGTCGAAGCCCGTCGGTCAACTTGCTCGGCACCTGTTCGACTTCCAGGCGTTTCAGAGCATCGGCAAGCAATGTTTTGTTGTCGGTGAATTCCGTCAACCGTCGGGCTGTCGAGCCCATTGCGATCAGTGTCAGTTTTTGATCCGGCAACAGGCCATCGATGATCGATTGAATTTCGCCCTTCGCGACGTCCAGCCGACTTGTCCCTTCAGCGTCCACAGCCCCCATGCTGGCAGAGCAGTCGATCAAAATTGGAAGGTAAGTCAGGCGTTCAGAGTCACCGCCCCAGAACGGTTGCATGGCTGCCAGTGCCAACAGTGAGAGGAGCAACAACTGCAGAAACAACAGCATGTTGCGTTTGAATTTTTGAAACGGAGCGTTCACTCGCTGGTCGTTGATCACCTGTTGCCAGAGTGCCAGCGAAGAGATGGCGATCCGTGTTCGTCGAAGCTTCAGGAAGTAAAAGATGATCACAGGAATGGCGAGCAGAAACAGCCACGCGTATCTCGGCGCGAAGAAGGTCGGAATCCATTGTGTCAGCCAGCTCATGCTCAATACCGTGATCGATTCAGGGAGTTCAGGTTGTTTTCATTGTGATCGATTATCTGATCCAACCTTGTCGCAACATTTGATCGAATAACAGAGTCTTCAATGGATCTTCACTGGAAACGGAGAGGAACCGTCCGTTCCGCTTGCGGCACTGCGACGCCAGGTAATTCTCGAGTCCAAGCCGATGCTGGTGGTACATCCCCAGCAATTCTCCGACTGAAGAAACGTCCAGCGTGGCGTTCGTCTCCGAGTCGACAAAACGTAAATCGCCGGTCAACTCCGGGGAAATCTCGGTCGGGCCGAGGATCTGTAGTGCGTAAACTTCCAGCCCCGCACCAAACAGCAAATTGAAGCTGCGCGCGACATCGCCAAGTGTCAGAAAGTCGGAAAGAACGATAGCGATGCCTTTTCCTGAATGGACTTTCAAGACCTGATCGACTGCGTCGTCGATGGAGACCGAACCACCCGGAGTTGTCTGCTCGAGAAACCGAAAGAACTTTTTCAAACTCGCTCGACCGGTGCAGGGACGCAAGTAGGGAAGTTCGCCCGCTGTGGTTCCGCATTTGAACACGCTCACGCGCTCCACGTTCATCAGTCCCATCACACCCAAAGCAGCTGCGACTTGGCGAGCCAGGTCGAACTTTCCTTCGAACTCCATGGAACTCGAACTATCGAGAAGAATGGCAACGTGCATTTCTTCTTCGTGAGCGTAAAGCTTCAAGTACGGATGATTCAGTCGGGAGAAGATGTTCCAGTCGACGTATCGCATATCGTCGCCGGGAACGTACTCGCGATAGTCCGAAAACTCGATACTCGTGCCACCTTTGCCGGAGAGGTGTTCCCCGCGCATACGGTTCGTTCGACGGCGCAGCGGGTTCAGTCGCATCTTCTCCGCTCGTGCGAGAACATCATTGGGCAACAAAGATGTGAACTGAGTGGAGGCAGTGGACATTCAGTAAAACTCCGGTCAGGGCAGTGAATCGGGCTGTCAGCGAATTGCTTAGTCTTAAGGACGCGACTGCGCGAACAACCAGTCCCATGTCAGTCGATTCTGTGCTGTCTGTGTCCAGCTGTCGTGACCGACTCCTGGATACTCGGTGTAAACCACGTTTCCATTCAGTTCCTGCAGTTTCGAAACCATCTCGCGTGAACGTTTGACAGGCACTGCCCGGTCAGCATCTCCATGAAAGACCCAGATGGGGACATTCGTGAAACGTTCCGCGTACGCAGGGTCGCCTCCGCCACAAATGGGAATGCCGGCTGCGAATCGATCCGGCCATCGCTGAACGCAGTCCCATGTTCCATATCCGCCCATGGAGAGACCGCAAACGTAGACTCGATCGGGATCAACTGGCAAGTTCTCAAGCAGTGAGTCGATGACTTCGCTCGTCGCGCCGAGTGGTTTGGAAGGTTCTTCCGGCATGGTGCTGCTGGGCTTGCTCCAGTCGATTTCGACCCATTTCTGGCCTTCAGGACATTGAGGAGCGAGAACGAAGCAGGGGTTTCGCTTTCGCATTTCCGGTGAAGCCAGTTCTTCCACGACATGAACCAACTGAGCAGCGTTGTCGTTTCCTCGTTCACCTGCTCCGTGCAGAAACAGAACCAGTGGGTATTTCTGACCGTCTTCGACTTTTTCGGGAGACATGAGGCGATAGTTCAATTCATGTCCGTTCTCAGCTTGATGCTTACGCGATTCGAAGAGAGCTTCGAATTCTTCTTCTGCGAATGTGAGTCCGGTCAATCCGAACGCAAAGACAACAGCTAAAGCGATCACAGGTTTGAGAGTTTTCACAAAAGCGCCTTATGAATTGAGTATGAATCTTTGTTGAGTGAGTGAGCGTTGGTCAATGAATTCAAGCTGCTTGTTCAGGGAGTGTTGTCAGACACTCATCAATCAGATCACCGACTTCGACGTTCTCCGCTTGTCCGTCGTAGTTGAGGAGTGTTCGATGTTTCAGAACTTCGTCGGCAAAATAGCGGACGTCGTCGAATGATAGATGGCTTCTTCCCTGACTCAGTGCTCGCAAACGGCCTGCTTTAATTAACGCCTGAGCTGCACGCGGGGAGGCTCCCCAGCGGATGAATTTCTTAACACCTTCCGGTGAGAACTCTGTTTCAGGATGTGTGGACAAAACCAGTCTGCATGCGAAGTCGCGAATCGGTTCGGCGACGACAACTTTGTTCAGGACGGTTCGCAGGTGCAGGATCCGAGGGCCATCCAAAAGCTTTTGCAGTTCGACTCGCTGGCGAAGAATTGTCCGGTTCACAATCTCGTTGAGTTCAGTTCGCGACACAAACGGGACATCAATTTTAAAGAGGAATCGGTCCAGTTGAGCTTCGGGCAGTGGGTAGGTTCCTTCCTGCTCAAGTGGGTTCTGAGTCGCCATCACGAAGAACGGTTGTTCCAATCGGTGAATCGTTCCTCCGGTTGTGACTGTCCCTTCCTGCATTGTTTCCAGCAGGGCTGACTGTGTTTTTGGAGTGGCTCGGTTGATTTCATCGGCGAGCAGCAGCTGAGTGAAAATTGGTCCAGGGCGGAATTCGAATTGATACCGGCCATGTTCATCAGCCTGCATCATGTTCGTACCAATGATGTCCGCCGGCATGAGGTCGGGAGTGAACTGAATTCGTCGAAATTCCAGATCCAGAACTTCAGACATCGCTTTGATCAGTTCCGTTTTTCCTAAACCCGGAACACCTTCCAGCAGCACGTTTCCGCCGCAGATAATTGCCGTCAGGGCTGCTTCGATGACGCGTTCCTGACCGACGATCACCTTGCTGATCTCGGCGCAGACCGACTCATAAGTCTGTTTGAAGTCATTGGCCTCCGCCTGGAGTGCGTCAAGTTCCTGATCGTTCATCGGTCTTCCTCAATCGTGACGAATTGTCTTGAGATGATTTATGTATGTAAGAGTGGCTCGTCGTTGACGGTGTGAATTGCCTGTCAGCTATTTCTGGTCAGGGCTGTCGTCGTCCTCGGATCGTTTTCGTTTCATCTGGAGCAGTCGACTGGTCGTCGATTCATCCTGTTTTGGAGGTGCGTTTTTCGGTTTCTCGGTCTTCGGTTTCGAAGGGGCAGCGGTCCGCTGTGCATCAGTTGTCAAGTATGGGCTCTTTTGTCCCGTGGGCTGGAATGGTTTTGAAGGACGTTCCGACTTCAGGTGTTCACCCACTTGTTTCTTACGTTGCAGGAGTGCTCCCATCGTTTGAGTCGTTTCCTTTTTCGATCCGAATCCAAGCATCGATTTCACAACCGACCAGTCGAGTTGAACGCGTCGGACAGCGACGTCGAGCGGTAACAGACAAGCCAGCGCGATGAGAAACCAGTCGAAAATTGGCTTGGAGCTTTGTTTCGGAGTTCGTCGGTTATAGATGTCTTCAGCAGTCGAATCGGCAGACAATTCGGTCCCGGCTGTTTCGTCTTTAATTTGCTGAAGAGTGCTCATGTTCGAAGTGAACTTGAGAAACTCTGGCGAGTAAGAAACGATGAACCCGCCATGGACCCGGTCTTCGCGGTCTCCGGATTTTCCGATTGTGGTGACCTGAAATTGCCCCTTGTCATTCACCGGGAATGTTCCCTGATAACGACGTGGCCCGACCTGCTTCAAAGGAATCGACAATTCCGTTCCGCCTGGTCCGGAGACTTTCGCAGCGACATCGAGAAAGTCTTCTTCGGGATGAAAATCTTCGACAACAATGACCCCTTCGCCGCCGGAGTTGTAAGTCCACATCCGCAGACTTCCCGTCTTTTCGACACGGGAAATGCGAATCAGCAGCTGTTTGACGAACGCGGTGTAATCATTCCAGTCTACCCAATCGCGAGCCCATTGATTGGAGAGAGACGAAGTGAATGCGGCAGTTGTTCCCAACCCGTATCTCCAAATGGCGAGCACTGGGTCTGTCTCTTCTTCAGCAGCATCTTCCGGGATCGTGAAGAGAATGTTTTCCGTGAGCGCGTTTTCTTTGAGAGACGTCAGAACAAAACCATGCAGCGGAGGGAGGCCGTCGATTCCTTCGAGAACCGGCGAAGGGAAGCCGACGTCAGGAGTGAAGTCTTTCTCCTGAATCATGCTTCGCTTCAGAGTTTTTGCTTCCTTGATGAAAATCGACGGAAGTTCATTGGGGTCGGCCGGGAAGTAGTAGCGACCATCGGTTGCGTTAGCGATGTTTCGCAGCGTTTCGATTTCGATTCCGCCATGCGGGAAGATGGCGATTGTTGAGACGCTGATTTTCTCCGAGATGAATTTGTTTAACAGGTTTGGAGCCGGAATCTGCGGGTCTCCGTCGGAAATGATAATCATGTGCTTCGTGGCAGCATCGCTTTTGCTCAGTCCATCTAAACCAATTTGCATTGTCGGGCCGAAAGCAGGCATATCGCCAATGACCGCGCTGTTGATCGCGGGTACCATATCCTCGTATTGAGAAGCAGGAGCCAGGTCGACAATCCATTGTTCCCCACCGGGACCGTAAGCGATGACGCCGACATCGTCCTGGTTTCCGAGAACTTTGATAGCCTGCTTCGTAATTCGCTTGGCCCAGGTATTTCCTTCGGCGAATTCGCACGTGTGCAGGATGATCGCCAGCGCACCTTTCGGGAGGACTTTCTTCTTGGTGATGTCCATCGAGACCGGGAGGACTTCTTCGACGATTGTCCGATGATAACCACCGGGGCCGAAGCTGTTATCTCCACCCGTCATCAGAAACCCGGTTCCCTGATTGAAAACGGCATCACGCAGCGCCTGTAGCTGTACTTCATCGAAGGCGTCATGGGCGACATTCGCGAAGACGACGCAGTCATACGGCAGCAGTGACAGGGAATCGCGAGGGAATCGGTACGAGTCGACGACCTCGATCGCGCGTTCTCCTTCTCGTATCGCTCTGGCGAGATGTTCGTAATCCCGATCATCGTCGCGAATGGGATCTCGCACGATGAGCACTTTGCCTTCACCCTCAACGTAGATGTAGCCGACCGCCCGATTGTTTTCGTCTCGCCCGTCCGCTCCTTCTTCTGGAATCAGAGTCGCTTCGTATTCGTAGTATCCGGGACTTCTCAGATAGATCGGGATGTCGATTCGATTCTTGCCTTCTTCGAAGGTGATTTCGATCGGATCTTCGGTGATCGGTTCGCCGTTTTCCTCGATGATCAACTTCCCTTTCCCTGCTTGGAGAGAAGAGATCACGACCGATGCTTCATAGGGTTCGCCGATCTTCACAGACTGCGGAAGATCAAGCCGTTCAACCCATGTTTCGTTGTCGTACTGGTACTTCACCGGCAGAACGTCGACGGAAATCTCGCGAGAGTTCAACTGGTCGAGAACGGTTTTGAGGTCGCCGGTCGTTTCTGATCCATCGCTGATGAGGACAATACGTCCGCGTCGGTCTTCTGGAAGAATGGCAGCAGCGAGAGAGAGTGCGTTTTCAATGTTCGTGGCATCGCGATCGACACGACTGTTGAATCGGATTTCCTCCGGATTCGACATCGTGCTCCCATAATTCGTTTGAATGGGAGGGACTTCGACCGCGGCTGAGCTTCCGAAAGCGATCCAGCCAGCGACATCCTGAAGCGGTTTTTGAGAAGTTGTTTTGGCCACAAAAGTGAGTGCATCGGTCACTCGGTCAGGATGAATCGACTCAGAGATGTCAACAGCGTAAACGACTGAAAGTTCATCGGTAGTGCGAACACTTCGCGGCTCGGCAAGCATGGCGACGAAAACGCCGACGAGAATCAGACGCACGATGAGTGCTTGCGTCGACCTCCAGCGATTCAGTCCGCTCCAGCCACACGTTGCCATCCACCACACCCAGACGGAGACAACGATCAGCCCGAACATCAACGGTTTGGTGAACGTGAAAACGTCGAAGGAGATCACCGTGAGAATCGTCGCTGCGTACAGGATCAGAAAAATGATCAGAGGCAGCGCGTCACGCCAGCCAACCCGGCTGCGTGGTTTCGGAAAGATTCGGCGGAGCAGGTTTGGGACTTTCAATACTGTAGTTCCACAACTCGACGGTTTCCGGTATCAGCAACGGCGATCTTGCCGTCATGGTTTACTGCAATTCCCCATGGGGTCCAGAATTGTCCTTCCCCCCGTCCTTCGTGTCCATAACGACCCAAAACTTTTCCGTCGGTCGAAATCCGGGAAATACGACCAGCTCCGTACTCAGCCACGAACAATGACCCGTCTGGTCCTTTTGCCAAGTCATACGGATAGTAGAGCCCAGCTGTTTGCGCATCTGCAACGACACGCAGAAATTTTCCGTCCGGGTCGAATGCCTGAATCCGATTGTTGATGGCATCGGCGACGTAAAGCGTCCCTTCGTGCCAAACGAGGCCGCTCGGTCGCTGAAACTGTCCGTTTTCGGTGCCGACTTCTCCGAACTCAGTGACAAACTCTCCGGAGTGCGTGAACTTCTGGACGCGATCGTTGCCGCCATACTCTGCGACATACAGAAAACCATCCGGATTCTGTGTGACGGCAACCGTGTAAATGAACTGGCCCGGACCTCGCCCGAACTCTCCAAGCGTGCCGAGCAGTTCTCCCTCGACATTGAAGAACGTAATACGATTGTAGTGTGTGTCCGCGACCGCGATGCGTCCATCCAGCAGCACCCAGGCCCCTTCTGGTTTTCCGACGTCGTATTCCGGCATCCACCATTTACGGACGAGGTCTCCGACTTGGTCGAACATGAGAACTCGACCTGCATCATCGAGAATGAACAAATCTCCACGAGGGCTGAAGGTCATTCCTCGCGGAGCTGGGAGCATCGGCCCTTCATTCGGAAGCGGTGACATCTTCGCAGAGCGGATGGCGAGCTCTGGTTCTTGTGCGTCCGATTGGCCGCATCCTGATAAAAGTGGAATCAGAAGCGACAGGAAAGCGAAGAGCATCAGACTGAGACGAACACGTGTTCCCGACGCGAATGTGCCAGACGACGGCTGATGATAAATCGTACGGACTTCGTTGGTCTCTCGATGTTGAATCTCAGATTGATGATGCTGGCCGACGTTCCAGGTTTTCTCGACCGACAGCGGAGACGAGTCGTCTGCCTGGAGAGCAACCTGTTCCGGACGCAGACACTGGTTTCCGTTCTCAGCTGACAACCAAGTCGATTGTTCATCGCTGGTGAACCAGTTGACTGGTCCGAGCAGATTCGCAAGCGATTTGTTCTCGGGACGATAATACAACTCGTGAGGCGGTCCCGACCATGCGACCTGGCCATCTTGAATACAGATGACGAAGTCCGCTTCTCGCAGAACCACCGACGGAGAATGCGTGGAGAAAATCAGTGAACTGCCGGAGCGTTTGAGTGCTTCACGCAGCACCCTCCAATAGAGATCAACGCGTTCTGGATCAACATGCGTGAACGGTTCGTCCATCACATGCACAAATGGCTGCATCGCCAGACTTCTTGCAACAGCCAGTCGCGCCCGCTCTCCCATCGACAACGAGTCAGGTGTGCGTTCGCCCAAATGTGACAGATCAAACGTCTGCAGAAGTTCATCGACGGTTTGAGCAGATGACTTCTGATTAGTCGACGTTAGTTGAGAGTCTTGTGAAACAAGTTGTAGATGATCACGGACACTCATCAGTGGCCAGAGACCGAAGTCAGCCGGAACCCATCCAACACCCAGACGACGTTTGGACTCTCGTTGCACGGAATCGGAAGCACGCACCTCTCCGCGGTCGGGAGATTCAAACTCAACCAGCAGGTTCAACAGAGACGTTTTTCCTGCCCCGGAAGGGCCGATCACCGCAGTTACTCCACTCGGAATGGAAAGCTCATGAATTGCCAGACGAGGGCTACGAGAGTGCCCCAATTGAACGTTCTCCAGATTCCAGAGTTCGATTCCCATGATGGCAATTTGCCCTTTGCAGTGGGGCGGTCCAGTATTCGTCTTATGTCTGATGAAACTCTTCAACGCCGATTTGGATCACAACCATGTGCAACATTCTCGGTCTTTGTCGGGAATTCGTTCACACGATTCAGTGGTGAAGATGAGTTAGAGAAACTTTGTGAACAGTCGTCGAAGTGAAACCAGAACGGTGATCAACACAAACGGAATGACAATCCCCACAGCGAGTTTGACTCCCAGTGCGGCGATCCTCCCATAGTGTAAACTATTGTAAAGAACATAATTGATGGGAGCCAATCCAGGCATGGCCAGGATCGACGGAAGCATGACTTCGAAGTAACTCCAGTACGATAACAACAACGCGACAACAAACACCTTTCGGCCGTGAAATTTCCAATGCAGTTCTCGGCCGATCTGCTTTTGCGTAGCGTTTCCTGAATCACTGAGCAGCTGAGTCATCTTCTTTGCTGGAGAATGATCACTCAAATCGAAACAGTGAAAGAGGATGATTCCTCGCGGCAATAGGTACAGCACCTCCGCCAAAACCAAAGGGGCTGGTGTATCGTACGCGAATCGAAAACTCTCTGTTTGAAAGATTTCCGCGACGGTCAAACCCCACGGAAGACTCCCCATCGAGGCTGGGAGAAAAAGCAGGAACAGCAACAACTTCGGAATTCCTGCTTGAAACGTTGACCTCAACAACAGAGCAAGTCCCAGGCAAACGCAACCGGACGTAGCACCGATCAGAATTCCATCGCTGACTTCGCGAATGAGTGTCGGCTGAGATCCGACCATGTACAGACCGAATCGAAAACCTCGCACAAGATGCCATGTCGGAGTGAAAACCACGACGAGCCAGCTCATCGTGATCCACAAGCAGATCAACAAAGTACGCCCTGTGTGAGCTTGGGAAAGTCGTCGGATGTGGTGGTGATCATGCTGTCGCGAGGTGTTGATCCACAGAACGATAGGAATAAGAAACGGAAGGTGCACAACCATCGGGAAAGCAGCCAGCCGCAATGTTTCGCCAAGTTCCAGTCCGCGTGAGTGCTTTGTGAAAATCCATTCGGTCCAACCGTTCGCTTGCATGAGTGAAGCAAGGTCCGCTTCCTGAAACGAGAGCAAGAACAACAGACAAAACGCAGTCAGATGGATTTGAAGCCGCGACTGCAATGCCAGCCGAAACCGAAAACTCCACGAGGTGCGACCTAAACGTCCCAGATGAATCGCACTCTCCGTCACAGCAGATGGAGGAGAGAGCCAGAGGACGATCACAGCGACTGGAAACAGCTGCATGAGCACAATCGAGCCGTACAGGCATTCGCGCAGCCACGGATGATGAACGAGCGACATCGACGTGTCGCGAAAGCAGTATCCCGTCATCACTGAAGGAATTAGAAACGGGACAGCCATCGCAAACATCATCCACTTCCGCCGGGCAGGGGGAAGGGATTCGAGAACTCGACAGCCCCATTCAGCCAGACAGGTTCCCAATGCGGAAATGATCAGGCTTCGAATCAGCGACCAGATGAGCGCACCCAACCAGGTCACTGGCGATCACCCATTTCCGAATGTAAGTCGATGAAAATCATTGAGCAGGAGATGTATACAGTTCGGACAGCCACTTCAAACATTCGCTTCTGGCACTCGCGGAGTCTGTAACATTCAGTGACTCAGCTGCGAGAGGAATCAGTTCACGGACATCTTCGGGAAGAGCTTCCTCATCGATTGGGCCGAGCGGGACCTGTCGGGAACCTGATTTCGCCAGTGCGAGTTCGACACGTTCACTGAGCAGATAGTCGACCAGTTGCTGGGCTTGTTCTGTCTTGGAAGTCCCCTTGATCATGGCCACGCTGTTCGGGATGCAGATCGTCTTTCCTTCAATTCGGATCGGTAGCATCGCGACCGGGGAGCCTTCATCCAGTCCGACGAAATAGTCATCTGTGTCGGTCCAGCCGAATTTGCAAACACCCTCAGCAACCAGATTCTTTACAGTCGCATTTCCTGGGGAAATCTGACAGCCGCGTTTCAACAGGTCGGCATACCAATCTCTTGTTTCCTCGCCGCCCCACTGGTCCCAGAGAATTGTGAAGTGGGTTAGCGTCGTTCCGTAAAGCGGCATTGCAATTGTCATCTGCGACAGGTCGTCCGACTCAAAGGCTTCCAGCACTTTCGATTCATCCGCAGTGAAGGAGTCTGTATTGACGATCCAGACTCGCAAACGACCTCCAAAACCGACCCACAGCCCGTCCGGATCTTTGAACTGTTCCGGAATTCTCTCGAAGCCGCTTCCACGATAAGGTTGAAGTACTCCCGCATCGGCAAGCTCAACGGTTCCGAGTACCTGATTGTTCCAGAAAACGTCGCACACCGGGTTGTCTTTTTCTCGAAGCAACCGCTGGACGAGTCCCAGAGATTTCGTGGCTTCTGTGTCACCGACAACGACAACCGGAATGCCAGTCTCACGTTCGAAGTCATCCAGAATCTGGCTCGCGAAGATCAGGTCGTGCGCACAATAGACGACAAGTGCTTCATCAGTTCTGCGAGCGACTGACATCCAGCCGATCGCAAGCGTGAGGACGAGAAACCCGATGAGGACATACTGCAGCGGTCTTGCCACGGAAAGACTTTCCAGGATTGATCAAGTTGCGAGCGTCTGAGTTGCAGTCGGAAGTTCTAAATCGCAGGTGAAGCCACTATCTGTCGAGCGTATCGAAGTATTTCTTGATCGACTCAACGTACCCGGGAGGAATTTGCTCCTGGTCGATCACGTCATCGAGCGATTGCTGAATGTCTCCGAGGATCTGCTTGTATTCTTCATCCTTGATTTCTCCAGATTCGGAGAGCCCTTTTGTCTTCATTGAGAGCAGAATTTTGCCCTTCTGAATTGCCGACTTAGAAGTCTCGTTGACGAAACCTGTCTCGACCGAATCGTCTTCCGGAGCTTCTCCTCCTTCGCCGAAACCTTGTCCTCCCAGCCCGTCGCCGTCACCCTCACCTTCTCCGTCGCCATCACCTTCTCCCATTCCCTGACGACCGGTCATTTGAGCATAAAGTTCGGCGTAGTCTTCGAGTGTCATATCGCTCTCGAAGTCTTCTCCGTCCAAGCCACCTTCGGCGTTCATCTGCTTAGCCTGCGCGATGGCTTCAAGAGCTTTCTCCAGCTTTTGGAGATCTCGCGCTGATTGAGCGACGAGTTCCATTTCCATTTGAGCGACTTCCATCGATTGCTGAATTGACTCCATCGCTTCTTGAGAGAGTGGTTCACCCTTGGAAGCATCAAGTTGCTGCTTCACTCGCTGAAGAGCAGCGGTCAGAGCTTTTGATCCGACCTGTTTTTCTGAGAAGTCTTCCAACGCATCCAGCTTCTTCTGGATCTGACGTTCGATTTCAGTTCGTTCAATTGGATCGTCGGTTTTCGCAAGTTCTTTCAGAGCATCCGAGAGTTCGTCGAGTTCCTGTTGCAGCGGTTCAGAGTTGCCTTGCTGGAGACTCTTCTGCCACTCCCGGAACATTTCCTGGTTTTCGAGTGAGCCGAATTTCTGCTCGCTGTTCCATTTGTCAAACAGCGACTTCAACTCACCCGAGTTCAGCTTCCGGAAAATCTCCCCGATCTCTTTTTGGTGTTTGTTCAAACGCTCGAGATTGGCTTTCGGGTCAGCTTTTTCCATACGCTGAAAACCAATTTTGAGTCCTTCGACAGCTTTCTCGACTTCTTCTGAGTTCTCAGCGTCGACGTTCTTCTGGGCGAGGACATCTTTTCGCTTCTGCGTTTGCTTGGCGGACTCTTCGAGGAGTTTCTTTTGATCTTCCTCTTGTTTGGCTTCGGCGACTTTCCCAAACGGGTCGAGCGTCGGAACAAACATTGAACCAACCATCAACAGGACCAACGCCGCAACAGGCCACATGGAAAACCGTTCCCATTGAAATGGAGCGACGATTTCCGGATTCACGTTGGGAGCCAGTTTCTCCGCGTTGCGAATGACGAGCGGTCGGTATTCCGAAGAAGACTTTTCGATCGAAAGAAGTGTCAGGAACAAATCGTTGGAGGATTGTGACTGATCGATGGCAGACGCTGCTGTCCGTTCATCCGGTTTCCACGGCATCAACGCTGCTATGACTCCGCCTAAAATTGGAAGGAGGATCACCGAGCGGGGAGTGAACCAGTCGGGGAACAGACCCGTCAGCCGTCCGGTCAACAGCACAATTCCGCAAATAGCGGTCAGGACGAGTGTGACGGTGAGCATCCGGCGAAACCATTGCTGAATAGTCAACCGCGACCGAACTCGTTCCAACAGGCGGGTTGCATTTGGAAACTGTGACATAGTGACACGCACCCGGGAATTGAATGTTCGAGTGAAATTTCGAGTTGCAATCCCAAGACCTGCAGTGCGAGTGCTTTTCGAAAACACTCAACTGTCGGCAGACAGACTCGGGGCGCATTCCGGCATCATGGAAAAACTACGTACCAAGGATACGTGCTGTTGGACCGATCAACAAGAATTGTCTCAAAAAACCGCTCGACGCGAACTTCGTGAATTCCCAGAGGAACTCAAAAGGGCTGACGAAGTCTCATTTCGCCGAAGAGAGGCTGTTCGATAGAATTGTCATTGGGGTGAACCAAAGCAGCATTTCGGACCCCAAATAAGCTTTTACACTTTACGAATGACGAATGATGGTCGAAACTTGGTTTCCCACCTGAGTCCCGCCTCCATCCTCAGAATCGATGTCCCACAATGAATGGTCTTCCCTATCTTTCCCGACGTGACATGTTGCAGCGTTCCGGTCAAGGACTCGGAATGCTCGGGCTCGCTTCGCTTCTCGGAGAATCAGGCACAGCCCGCGGGGCGTCAGAGAGCCGTTCGCCCATGGCCCCTAAAGCGTCGCACTTCCCGGGGAAAGCGAAGCACGTCATTCACATCTTCTGTAATGGCGGACCGTCTCACGTCGATACGTTCGACCCCAAACCGAAGCTGACGGAATGGGCCGGCAAAGAATTGCCGATGGAGAATCTGAAGACCGAGCGGAAAACCGGAGCTGCTCTGGCGTCGCCGTATGAGTTTCGGCAGTACGGCGAAAGTGGAATTCCTGTCAGCGAACTCTTCAAAAACGTAGCGGAATCGATCGACGACATCTGCGTCGTCCGCTCGATGCATGCAGACGTTCCCAATCACGAGCCTTCTCTGATGCTCATGAATTGTGGTGACGGGCGTTTGATTCGACCAAGCTTCGGAAGCTGGTTAACTTACGGACTCGGCACCGAAAACCAAAATCTGCCGGGATTCATCGCGATGTGCCCGGGCGGTTATCCGATCACGGAAACAGCCAACTGGCGTTCCGCGTTCTTGCCCGGTGTCTATCAGGGAACCTACCTCGACACGAATCGCAAAGGGGTTGATGAGCTGATCTCAAACATTCGGAACGAGCAGCTCTCACTCGAACAGCAGCGACACCAACTCAATTTCGTGCAAGAACTGAATCGACAACATCTTTCCGAGCGTGGGCACGATCCGAAACTCGAATCGCGCATTCACTCTTTAGAGCTTGCTTACCGCATGCAGATCGAAGCTTCCGACGCGTTCGATCTCTCTCGTGAACCGGAACACATTCATCAAATGTACGGAGAAGGGGTTCACGCCCGACAGTGCTTGATGGCTCGACGACTCGTCGAACGAGGTGTCCGTTTCGTTCAACTCTGGCACGGGGCAGGGCAACCCTGGGACAATCACGATGACCTCGAACAGAATCATCGCCGCTTGGCAGGTCAACTCGACCAGCCGCTCGGAGCGCTTTTGAAAGACCTGAAGCAGCGCGGACTGCTCGATGAAACGCTCGTTCTGTGGGGAGGAGAATTTGGACGGACTCCTGTCGTCGAACTTCCCACACCTGGCGCAAATCAAGGAAAGCAAAACGGACGAGACCACAACCACCACGGCTTCACGGTCTGGATGGCAGGCGGGGGTGTCAAAGGTGGCACCGTCTACGGAGCGACCGACGAATTTGGGTTCCGCGCCGTCGAAAATCGCGTCCATGTCCATGATTTGCACGCGACGATGCTGCACCTGCTCGGTTTTGATCACGAACGTTTGACGTACCGCTATTCCGGTCGCGATTTCCGGCTGACCGACGTGCACGGGCACGTTGTCGAGGACATTATCGCGTAGAGAAAACGTGAAATGCGGCGAACATCAATAGGCGTGTGCATCTCTTGGAGAAAAAATCGAACGGCAACCCATTCGTCTTTTCGGATGGGATGAAGCTCCTCAACGTCAATGAATAAGCGTTATCGACGAAAACTCGAAAAACTGTCATGATGCGGCCGTTCGAACCCCAAGTCCATCGCCGCTGCTATGAATCGTCCTCAAAACTCGACGCCTCTTGAATCGACCCCCGTTCAAAATGAACGTGAACAGCAGGTCTCCCAGGAACTCAGCCTCCGAACTGGACGAGTTCCTACCTCTGTTGCGGGGTATGAAATTATTCGATGTCTCGGCGAAGGATCATTTGGAATGGTCTGGCTGGCCCGAGAGCGAAAAACGGGCCGACAGGTTGCGATCAAGTTCTTCACAAACCGTCGCGGTCTCGACTGGTCACTCCTGACACGCGAAGTCGAGAAACTCGCTGTCCTCGATGCCTCCCGCGATGTCGTTCGACTTCTCGACGTGGGGTGGGATCACGATCCGCCCTACTTCGTAATGGAATATCTTCCGCATGAATCGGTCGCTTCGTTGCTCGAAGATGGTCCACTGCCGATCAAACGCTCGATAGAGATCTGCGCAGCAGTGGCGCGGGCACTCGTTCATTCGCACGGTGCGGGAATTCTGCACTGCGACATCAAACCGGCCAACATTCTTCTCGATCATGCCGACGATGCCCGGCTCAGCGATTTTGGTCAGTCACGCTTATCCTCCGATCAAAGCCCAGCTTTGGGAACCTTTTATTACATGGCCCCCGAGCAAGCAGCAGTCGATGCTGTGCCGGATGTCCGCTGGGATGTTTATGCTCTCGGAGCTGTTCTCTATCACATGGTGACCGGCAATCCGCCGTACCACAGCGAGCAAACGAAGAAGCGACTATCCGCTTCGCAGAACCTTGAAGAGCGACTTCACGAGTACCGCAGAACAATCAAAAACTCTCCTCCCCCCAATGAACACCGCAGCACATCCGGTGTGGACGGAGAACTGGCTCGTTTAATCGATGATTGCCTGAACCCCGATCCTGCACAGAGAATTCCCAATGCACAGGTGGTGCTGGACCGATTAAGACAACGAGAACTCAATCGCTCGCGGCGCCCGTTGGTGTGGCTCGGCTTCCTCGGTCCGGTCTTGTTTCTATTAATGATGCTCTGGATTGCCGTCACGGCTGTTCCGGAAGCGGTTCAACAGGCAGAACAAAATCTCTACGAACGCGCATTGACCAGCGACGCCGCGACCGTGAGATTGCTAGCAGCCAGTGTCGATCAGGAACTCGCTGAACGCACCGACGAACTCGAACGACTTGCGCAACAACTCATTGCGAAAAACGGCGAACGCTCAGCAGATGGCTTCCGTCCCGATTTAGGGGAGTTCCTGACGAAGTGGAGACAGGAGAACGACGAACGCCTCAAACGCCAGCGACGAACTCTGGATATCAGCTTCTTTGTCAATGACCGCAACGGAATTCAGATTTACAGAAACCCGCACCCGGTCGATGAGAAAGAGAGTTCCGTCGGACAACGCTTCGACTGGCGAGACTACTTCCATGGTCTGGGGCGAGGTGTCGAACGAGGTCATATTGCCGGGACCGATTATACACCGCGAAAAACTCCCGGAATCTCCGGAGCTTTCCGCAGCAGCAACACGCATCAATACATGGTGGCTGTGGCAGTTCCGATCTGGAATCACGACCATACGGAAGTGATCGGCGTGCTCGCCCGGACGATTCACCTGACCGACCTGCTCAGTCAGTGGGAACGACGGATTCGGAGCGGCAATGAATCCGAAACGGGGCAGGCAAGATTCCTGTCTCTCGTCGACATGCGCGAGGGATCTCCAGTCATGCTGGATCACTCGTGGATGTCGGCCGCCAATCTCAAAGAGATTCAATCGGACGTCGAGCTTGAGAAAATTCTGGCTCTCTCCTCAGGTGAAGAGAATCAACTTGAGAGGGCAGTCAACGGAAACGGAGTGATCTCAGAGTATCACGACCCGCTTGCCGACATCGACGAGAGCTTTGAGGGAGAATGGCTGGCTGCCGTGGCGAATCTTAAGAACGTCAACTGGATTGCAGTCGTACAAGAGCGCCGGGCTGAAGCAGTCGCCCCCATGGATGAACTTCGAGACATCTTCATCCGCTACGGTCAATTAATGTTCGTCGTGTTTACAGCCATGCTGGCAGTCCTAGGCTGGCTGATCCGCCGCGTCAGCAGCTAACCCGCTAACAACTAAACGTCCGCATCAGACTCTGATATGCCATCCGGAAGTTGGTGTCGTTGTGATCGTCATCGTCTGTAATTGGCCACTCTATGTCGTAATATGAATTCTCTTAAGAGTAATCGAGTGGATCCTTCCCAAAAGGCGCTGTTCAGATCCGCGATCAAGAAGTGGCCTTAGTCGGCCGCTCGATGCCATTCGAGGAGATTCATCTCCCTAATGTCACTCACAAGATTTGTCCGACTAGTTCGCGCATCCGATTCAACGCATCTCTATTCCTCGCTTGAGATTGACTGCCGTCACTGCCCGGAATACTCTCAAGACAGATTATTGAGAGATATACCAGCTAGGACTTGGTTCTTGGGACGGAGTTTTACGCCATGCGGCCCGAATCTCGTACTCATAGGTTCGATCGATACGGGCAACCGGATCCCACCCAAGTTGCTTCGATCAAAAAAGCACTTTCCGGCTTCGGGGATGCATCTGGAGTCGCGTTTCAACTAGATACAGGTGAACGTGAAATACAACTCGACGGAGAGCTATCGACAGTGAAAACGGATGTTCATGTCGAGGGCCGCCATGATGCCCAGTATTTGAGAGGATATCCGATTCTCTCAAATACAGTTATCCCCGATGCAATATCTCGCGATGTGTTTTCGAGGCTCCAACAAAGCGAAACATATGCTCGGCACGGGCCACGCAGCTTCTTTCCAAGTTTTGGTGTTACGTTCACAAGCGGCCCTCGAATTGTTGATCTACTCTTCGGCGCCTATCTGTATGTGTACCTGTCTTCCAATCCTGTTGTCATTCGCCTAAGTAGTCATGGCGTGTCATACTTCGAGCACACTTGCCTACGGATTTTCTCGGACGACCACCGTCAGGCGGAGGCATAACAAAACGATCGAGCGGAGTCGTGGTCCGCCTGCAAACTGCAACCAACGTCTTTCGTTCATGTCCGGTTACGGCGGACGTTCTCCAATACAGGAATTGACAATGAGTTGGGATGTTTCCATCTTAAAATTCTCTCAACCTTGCGCAGCGGTTGAAGATATTCCAGATGATGAAGCTCCGCTGCCGTTGGGCACGCATCAACACGTCCATGGCGCAGTTACCAAACATTTTCCGGGAACGGACTGGAGTGATCCTGCGTGGGGCATCTTTGATTCTCGATTTGGGTCGGTTGAATTCAATCTAGGTAAAGACGATCCGGCCACCAGCTTGATGCTTCACGTTCGTGCTTCTAATGAAATCGTTACCCCAATAGTTGCCTTGTGTCTCGAGGAAGGCTGGAATGCACTCGACTGCAGCACCGGGGAGTTACTCGAGTCAGCTGAAGAACCGACGGCTGGACTTGAAGGATGGCGAACGTACCGCGATCGTGTCATCGACGACTTGCGATCGAATGAATAGAAATGCAGAGCCATCGCATGCACGGGAGCGGCGGTGGCCGGTGAAATTTGAAATCAACGTCAACTCCTGTTGCCCGCTGAACCCGGCTGTTATCGAACTGAAGAATGCCGAACACAATCGATTTATTTGACTCAACGCTCCGGGAGTCGAAACCTGAAGTCCACGCAGATATGCAGCCCGGCGTGAAGATACGGTTTGGTACGCCGGATGACTTGCGACAATGGTTTTCGTGGCGAAACGGTCAGCCTTTTCGCTCCGAGCGCGAGCTATTCGGGACATACACGTTTGTGAATTACGAAACCGCGATTGCCGAACTGTCGCACATGCGGTCTACACTCTGGAAGTCGCCACTCAATTTCCTGATTCTACTTCTCCTGAACCGTCGCGTCTTTTACACGATACCGCTTCTCACAGACATCGCAGGAGACGGTTACTGCTATGACCTTATTCGCCGCCGACCGTATTACCGATTCAAGGGGGAACGCGATGTGCCGATTCCGACGTTCGAAGACTTCCTGAGATTCTTGATCGACTACGTGCAACAAGAGTCCACTAATGGCGCCCAATCTGTCGAGGAACGCTTCCTTCAACCTCTGTATTGATCAAATGGCCCGGATAACCATGCCGTACACCGGAGCGGCGTCAACATGTTTTCCGATGGCTAACTTTACTCTCGCCGCCCGGTGAGAAAACCTTTGCTTTACGTTGCCGAAGGAGGCAACCCTGGTTTAGACTCCGAACGGGCCTTCTGCCGGTGCGCGGGCGGTTCAAAGTAATGTAGGCAGTTCACCTGTTCCAGATTGTTGATTCATTCGTTTGAAGGAATGACATGTATCGGTTCTCGCTCTTGTTTATCTGTATCTTCAGCCTGTGTTTTGCTTTGCCTGAAGCTTCGGCTGAAGACGAATTGATTGGCGCCGTATGGCATTTGAAAGTTAAGCCGCCGGGCAAGACGAAATACGAGGATCGGGGTTTGATTCGCTGTACAACAGACGGCAAAGTCTTCATCGATGGTGTCGCAGTTGGAACTCATCGAAATACAACCAACACGACTGTTGAGTTCAAAATCGACAAAGGCGGCCCCAACTGGAACGGCGTGGGCAAAGCATCAATGGTCGCGAAAGACAATTCGGTCTGGGAAGGGAAACATGTAAGAGCAAGCACGGGGGAAAAGTTTCCCTTTCGGCTCTTTTTGAAGAAAGACTGAGAGGTAACCTTTCTTGACGAGTCCGTCGGCAGCATGGATGAACCGGAGCGGCGGGCTTACACCAGACATAAGATCAAGACCTCCGGAGACAAGTAAATAACCGTGGGGTTCAACAAAGTGGCAGTTGTGGGATCGTCGTATTCACTCGGCACCCGATGATCCACGCCGGTATGCAGAACGTGAACCACTTGACCTGACTTCAGAATCAAGGGGCTTCATGGTGACACGTTCTGTTGTCTTATTGCTCGTCGGCTCAATTGTCTCACTGGTTTGGATGGGGATCGGTGGTTTGGTGAGTTACGTGCCCGGAGCGATCACGTCAAACGAGATGCAAAACATTTACCTGTCACGCATCTTTTGGTACGGATCGCTTTCGAGTCTCCTGCAATTTGCTGCAATTGCATTGATCGGAGCGGGGCGA
Source organism: Thalassoglobus sp. JC818 (assembly GCF_040717535.1). Taxonomy (NCBI): domain Bacteria; kingdom Pseudomonadati; phylum Planctomycetota; class Planctomycetia; order Planctomycetales; family Planctomycetaceae; genus Thalassoglobus; species Thalassoglobus sp. JC818. The sequence goes on along the minus strand of NZ_JBFEFI010000006.1, from coordinate 172,585 downwards.
AATCGATCAACGGTTACGAGGAAGGAGTGAGAACAATGGAGAGCATTTCTTCGGATGCCCGGACATGATGCTCGTGGCTCATCCGCGAGCGTCATTATCCAAAAGCGAAAGTCACGTTCTCACAATCAAACAAGTCTGCAGACGCTAATTATGCCAACCAAAGCAAAAGTCTTCTTCATTTTGGCTGCCGTTCTAACGACAAGTGCTTTGTCGGCAATCGGTCGCGGAGATCCCCGCGGGGGACTCGCGTACAAGATTGGTTACGTTTTCGGATTGTTCTTACTTCCAACGATCTTCTTAATCGGCGGTCTCATAGCGAGGAAGTCGTCGAAGTAATTCGTTTGTTGCCCCAAGGAGGACCATTGCGATGCTGGCATCTACTTCACGGCTCTCGTCGCCGAACAACAATTGCATGAACCGTAAGAGCGGTGTTGAGATCGCCTTATTTTCCCAGCACCCGCTGGTCAACTCTGGAACATCTTTCGTTGCGCTAGAAACCCGCTCCACACGGCTACTCCTCACGTTGAATCGAGGGGCAAAACGAGTTGCCTTCCTCGCGTTAGGCGAGAAGGGAATCGCACGTGTTTGTAGAGGCAACCCTGTAGGCGATTTATCCGTTGAAGTCGTTGGGATTACCGAACAGTCCTCCGCCGCCGGTTGAGCCGGTTCCGCCTTTGAGCGGGCCTTTGCGTTTGCGTTCGTACTTTTCGACTGGTGCTTCTTCGACTTTCGGGCGATCGACCGGCTCGGGTTTGGCTGTCAATGCTTTTACTGACAGGCTGATTCGCTTCTTGCCGGGGTCGACTTCGAGAACCTGGACTTCTGCCATGTCGTCGACGTTCAGGATCTCGGTCACGCGTTTGACCCGGCGATGGTCCAATTCGCTGATGTGGACGAGTCCTTCAATTCCAGGTTCGAGTTCGACGAATGCTCCGAAAGTTTCAACACGAGTGACGCGACCTGTAACAGTCGAGCCTTTTTCGTATTTGCTTTCCGCGACGCGCCAGGGGTTTTGCGTCAGCTGTCGCATGCCGAGGCTGATTTTTTCTTTCTCGCGATCGATGCTGAGAATTTTGACTTCGATCTCCTGCCCTTGTGAAATGATTTCGCTCGGGTGTTCGATTCGAACCCAACTCATCTGCGAGATTGGGAGAAATCCGTCGAGTCCACCGAGATCGATGAACGCTCCGTAATCTTTGATCGTTTTGACAGTTCCTGTTCGGACCTGATCAGTTTTCAGTTCGCCGAGGACTTCTTTCTTCTGCTCGTCGCGGCGTTGCTTCAGGACTTTTCTGCGGCTGAGGACGAGATTCTTTTTCTCAGGCTTTAGTTCTGTCACTGCGACAGTCAGTTTGCGACCGACGAAAACTTCCATGTCTTCCACGAAACCGAGGTCGACCTGGCTGGCGGGAATGAATCCGCGGAGGCTTCCGACGGTGACTTCGAGTCCACCTTTGTTCGTCTTCTTGACGACGCATTCGACCATCTGGCCTTTGGTGAGCAGGTCCCAGTCGCCACTGACCACAGCCGACGTGCGACCTGGAATGCGGGCCATGATCAGCCCTTCGGCTTCGTCGACTTTATCGAAGATGACTTCAATTTTTTCGCCTTCGTTCGGAAGTGGTGTGCTTCCGAACTGTCGAACCGGAATCGCTCCGCTGAGTCGCAATCCGAAATCGACAAAGACGTAATCTGCTGCGTTGGATTGAACAATTCCGCTCAACTTCTGGCCGGGCTCAAGATCTTCAACGTTGACCACTCCAGCAGCTGCGGCATCTGGATCGGATGACGAAGAACTTTCTGAGCCGGACATTGCTTCTTCAATGGCCGCTTCGATCGAAGCATCAATGGCAGACTTTGCAGGCACTTCGACAGCACCTTTGGGGTCTTCTGAATCTGATGTGGATGAAGGATTCGATTCGTATCCGGAAATCGCTTTCGCGACTTCTGCTTCGATGTCTTCATCCGTTGCGGTTGGCAATTCGACTGGTCCTGAAGGGACAGCTTGCACTGATCCTGTTTCTGCACCGATTGACGGAACGGGTCTTGCGTCTTCTGGTGTTGCTTTCGGATTGAGAGAAACCTTCCGCTTGCTGGTTTCTTCTGCGGTCTCACCTGCTGCTGGAGCTGGAGTCTCCGCAGGATCTGCAGCAGCTCCGACAGATGGAGCTGAGGCTTCTGATGATTCGCTTTCGGCTCCCGCAGCCTGTTGCTGTTCAGCGTTCTCGGAAGCTGAGGATTGACTCGCTTCAAGCTGCTGAGAAGAATCGTTCGCGGTGTTCTTTTCCTGCGGGGCACTTTGTTCGGTGCTCATTCCGTCAACCTAAAATCAATTCCAGTAACCAAGCGGTAATCAGGAGACATGTCGAAATTGAAACGTCGAGGTGGTTCGATAGCCACCTACGAGGACTAGTGCACATCGAGATCAAAACACTGTCAAGAGATGAAATCGGTGCGCGACGTGATTGTCAGTAAAAAACCAGCTTGAACGCAAGGGTTTGGGAAGAGTTTGCGGCGGGAAATTCAAGGAACGTTGCGGGAACCCGTCATTCCGAGAGTGATCAGATGCCAGAAACCGATTATTGAGGCCAATTCATGGCATGTCGGTGGGAGTTTTCGGTTTCGAAAGAGAGCGGAGGAATGGTGCTCACAAAGCAGCTTTTGTGTTGAGATGACACCACAATCTCTCAGGACTCTGACACTCCTGTGTTTGTTAAACGACTGAGAAGTTTCATTCGCTGCCGAGATCGAGTCCAATCGCGAGGGGAGACTCTCTTGGATCAGAAAGACTGAACATGACAAAGAACAGCGCCGATCCCATTTGTCTGGTGACGGGAGGAGCTGGATTCATCGGGTCGCATTTAGTGACGAGGCTGGTGAACGATGGCTATCAGGTTCGGGTTCTCGACAATCTCAGCACTGGAAACCTGGACAACATCAAATCGGTTTCCCAAGAAATTGAGCTGTTCGAAGGAAGCCTTCTTGATCGTCCTCTGCTCGACAAAGCGTTGAAAGACGTGCGATACGTTTTTCACGAGGCGGCACTTCCTTCTGTTCCGATCAGCTTGAAAGATCCACTCGCAACTCATGAAATGTGTGCCACGGGAACGTTGAATCTCTTGGACGCGAGTCGTCAGGCTGGGGTGCAACGACTCATCTATGCTGCATCGAGTAGTGCCTACGGTGAGTCCGAAACTCTTCCACACCGTGAAGACGCTCCAACAGCTGCTCTGTCTCCGTATGCGGCAGCGAAGCTGGCGGGAGAACTTTACTGTCAGTCGTTCACCGCTTCTTACGGGTTTGAAACTGTTCGCCTGCGGTACTTCAACGTGTTTGGTCCGCGCCAGGATCCCGGGAGCCCGTATTCAGCCGTCATTCCGCTATTCATCACCGCAATCTTGAACGGCAAACGCCCCACGATTTTCGGAGACGGTTCGCAGACCAGAGACTTCATTTACGTCGAAGACGTTGTGAATGCCAACGTCGCTGCGATGAAGGCTCCGTCTGCTGTCGCTGGAGGCGTTTTCAACGTCGCTTCTGGGGAATCCATTTCAATTCGAGGACTGGCTACGAAGATCAGCCAGTTCATGAATGCTGTAGACGATCCACAGTTCGAAGCAGCACGTTCCGGTGAAATACAACACTCCTGGGCTGAGACAGCAGTAGCACGGGAAGCTCTCGATTTCGTGGCGCAATACTCGTTCGACGATGCTCTTCAACAAACGATCGATGCGTTTGTCGGCGAAGCGAACACGTCGCAGGCGTGAAGCTCTTAATCGTGTTTCAGGCAGACTGATTGCGTCTTGAAGATCGTGTCAGTCGTTGAGAGTGTCGTCTTCTGACTGCTCAATGCACGGAATTGGGATCGCGAAGCCTGACTCATCTTCTAGCGAGACAGTTTCGTCGAGGTTCTGAATCATCCGCTCGCAGATGTCCTTGAACAGGTGCAAATCTTCTGACGTCAGCCCGGAAACGGCTTGACGTCGAATCTCATGAGCAATTTCTGAGGCGCGATTCCAGACTTCGGTCGCTTTGTCTGTCGGATGAAGCGTGTTCTTTCTCCGGTCTTGATCACACGGACGGCGGACTAACAGCCCGGCTTTCTCCATACGATTCAAGATTCCAGCCAACGTGTGAGGTTCAATTCCCAATTGCTCTGCCAGGACAGACTGCGAACCGCAGCCGCGCGACGAAAGCCACGCCAGGACTTCCCACTGTCGGATCGTGATTCCCTCTGGTGCGAGACGGGCGTCGAGAGTCTTACGAAAGACATGAGACGCTGCGCATACCCAATACGCGACGCTGTTTTCCCAGTCATAATTGAGCATCAGAGAGGAGCTCCGTAACGTGCGCGATGTGAGGGGATTTTCCCCGGGAGATGTGAATTGTTCAGAAAAAAGAGAAGGATAGAGTCTAAATTATCACTCGAATTCCCTGCAAGCAGCGATTCTATAAACCAGACATTTCCTTCAGATTGACTAAACGTTCTGAACTTCGTGGCTGCGTTGTCTTTGTACGTCTCTGCTTTGTGAAATCAAGCCCGTTTTCTTGAGGATCGTCTCAGCAGGGTGTTGATGTTCTGCCCGAGATCGTGACACTGAATGAAGAGTAATCAGGTCCGGTGAACAAAGTCGTCGGCATCACGGGCTCTGTTTCCATGCCAGGTGGGCACAGTCACAAGACAACAATGACCAACTGAAAGTCTGCGCAGACATCATGAGTGACAGCAACACGGCAGCACGGACTCCCGGAAGCCCAAATCGTCTTAGTGACGAAACGAGTCCGTATCTTCTGCAGCATGCAAACAACCCGGTCGACTGGTATCCGTGGTCCGAGGAAGCGTTTCGACTCGCAGAGGAAACCGACCGACCCATCTTTCTCTCTGTGGGTTACAGCGCATGTCACTGGTGTCATGTGATGGAGCATGAGAGCTTCGAAAACGAAGAGATCTCGGCGATTCTCAACGAGTCCTTCGTGTCGATCAAAGTCGACCGGGAAGAACGACCGGATGTTGACCAGATTTACATGACGGCGGTTCAACTGATCACACGTCGCGGAGGATGGCCGATGTCGGTCTTCATGACTCCGGATGGACGTCCATTTTACGGGGGAACATATTGGCCGCCGACTTCTCGCATGGGCATGCCCGGATTTCGAGACATCTTGCTGAAGCTGCGGGACTATTGGCACAACAAGAAAGATGAAGTCGAGACAAGTGCCGATCAACTCGCCGAAGCGATTCAGGAGATGGCTGCCCCAGTTTTCCAAACAGCGAAGCTTGGAGAGGAGACTTTGCAGGCAGCGGTCGAAGGATTGATGCGGATTGCTGACCGCAAACATGGTGGATTCGGAGGATCACCCAAGTTTCCACATCCGATGGATCTTCGATTCCTGCTGCGAGGTTGGGATCGCTTTGGTGATCAAGAGGTATTGGATGTCATTCAATTGACTCTCAAGAAGATGTTCGCAGGCGGGATCTACGATCAACTCGGCGGCGGCTTTCATCGTTATTCAACCGACGCGTACTGGCTGGCTCCGCATTTCGAAAAGATGCTTTACGACAATGCGTTGCTGGTGCCCGTCTATCTCGAAGCTTGGCAAATAACTGGAGATCAGGAATATGAAACCTGTGTCCGAGAGACTCTCGACTACGTCTTACGGGAGATGACAAGCGAGCTGGGAGGATTCTACAGCACTCAGGATGCAGACACCGAAGGGGAAGAAGGTCGATTCTTTGTCTGGAGTGCGGATGAAATTTGGCAGTTGCTCGGAGATCGCGAAGCTGAGATTTTCAGTGCAGCTTATGACGTCTCTCAAAACGGCAATTGGGAGGGGCACTCGATCTTAAATCGCCCGAAACCGCTCGATCAGGTTGCTCGAGAGCTGAGCATCGAAGTCGAAGAGCTACACAAAAGCCTCGATCGGTCGCGTTCGATCTTATTCGAAGCTCGTTCCAAACGAATTGCACCAGCCCGTGATGAGAAAGTTCTGACAGCCTGGAACGGAATGATGATCTCCGCGTTCGCGCAGGCGGGTGTGGCATTCAACGAGTCGAAGTATCTCGATGCTGCTCAAGCTGCAGCTGACTTCTTTAGGCTTCACATGAAAGGCAGCGGCAACGAACTATTGCACAGCTACAAAGATGGTCGGTCTCGTTTTCGTGGGTATCTCGATGATTATGCTTGCCTCATCGATGGCCTCGTGGAACTGTTTCAAGCGACTGGATCGGACCAGTACCTCGAGGAGAGCCTCGAGCTTGCAGATGTTATGATCGCAGAGTTCTGGGACCCCGAGCAGGGTGGATTCTTCTACACCGGGAACGATCATGAAAAGCTGATCGCGCGAACCAAAGAAGTGCAGGACAACGCCGTCCCGAGCGGCAACGGAATGGCCGCAACGGCACTCGTCAAACTCGCCCACTTGACCGGTCGATCTGATCTAATGGAACGAGCGACCAGCACGCTCGATTCATTCGGAGAATTGTTGGCAGATCGTCCGCAGGCAGTGGGACAGGCACTTATCGCCCTCGATCTGGTTGTCGGGCCAAGTCGTCAGATTGTGCTCGTGGAATCTGACGACGAAAAGGACTCTTCGAAGCTGGGAGAATGGGCTCGCCGTCAGTTTCTTCCGAGGACGACGGTACTCTGGAAGTATCAGTTCGTCGACTCGCAAGGCATTCCCGATCTCATCGCTGGAAAAGAGATGATCGATGGCGCGACCACAGCATATCTGTGCGAGGGAGGGGCGTGTCAGGCACCGGTCACGAGCGTTGAGGATCTTGAGCGTCAAATTCGGAATAATCCGTAAAAACTGATTGGCATACCGTGGAATGCGAATTTCGATGACGCCCTAAGAGAGGAGGATCTCGATGCGTCGATGACACGCTATGATTGGGGCAACTTCAACAACAGATCGGTCCAGTTTTCTCATGCGCAGTGTCCATGAACTCTGCGTAAATCGAGAAAACCATTGGTCTTGAGAAGAAGCTGTTAAGAAGAAAGCGCCAATCTGTGGAATGGCGGCGTTTCGTGATTCAAGAAAGTCAAAAGGATCAGTAGAATCAAATTGGTTCTACGTTCAGTCGATATGGCAACGATGCAACATCTGAATATTTTTCGAGTCGAAAAGATTGGCGATGCGCTCGTTGTCACACCGAGTGGGGAAGTCAGCTCATTCCGGTATCAGGACATCCATCAGGAAGCGAACACGATTCGCGGCGAAATCGCCCGCAAGAATGCGAAGAACCTGGTGTTGAATCTCGCGGAACTTGAGTACTTCGGTTCAGAATTTATTGGCTCGCTCGTTTCGATGCTGCGAGAAACCCGTATGCGACGCGGAACTGGTTGTTTTTGTGCTGCGAACGATCAGATGTTGAAAGTTTTGCAAAACATGAGCCTGTTCAAGCTCTGGCCATACTACAACACCGTTTCTGAAGCCTTGGCCGCTCTCGAAGAGCCGAAACAGTAATCTCTGGCCTTCGCCTCATTGAATGGACATTGTTTCTGACCGGTCCCTTGATCCGGTTTTGAGAAGACCGTTTCGGGAAATGCTTGTGATGGAATCCGGTTTTCGTCAAGTTCCCGCGGACTTCCAGCTGCGACGTGAACATTCTCTCAGCTAACCCAATCGATTGATAAGTCTTGATCGATCAAAGTGTTACGGGGAAATCGCACGGGCAGGTTGCGACTTCTGGAAGGACGGGAGGGTTCGACGTTGTCGGGCTCAAGTTCTCCGCGATTCTGGACGATTTCTCCAAGAGCAGAGGGTGATGGATGAAACCCTCTCAAAGACCGAGACAGTCGACGGAGTGGCGATGGCGGCGAAGACGGATCAAGAGCGATTCCATTTGGGATTTCTGTGGGTTGCAGAGACGAATCTCGGATTCGTTGGGGGACTGCTTGTCACCAACCATCGCGGCAGGCCACTGGAATTCCAGTGTACGACCCCGGTCAAAGCAAACCGCACTCAGGAAATTCTATACGGTAATTCGCTGAAGCCGTTCCTCTTTGGAGAGTTGATCGGGAAAACTCTCTGCGAACGTATCTCTGTTCACCCGGATCTCATTATCGTTCAGCAGGACGAACTGATGGAGCTGCGGAGCCATCAGAAAACGCCGGTTGTCTATCTGCTTCCCGAGGACTGCCGAGATTTGCCCGACGAAGATCGGGTTCAAATCGGGAATCAGTCCGTCCGCTTTAATCCCGAGTTTCCAGAAGATGTCGATCAGATTCGCGAGCGGGCTCGTCTGATCAGTGCAGACGCCGATTTGGAAGAGCCGCTCGATCGTGTCCGCGAAGCATTGAACGAAACAGTCAAGGTCCAAACCGTTGCCTGATTCTCAGAACGCTCCCGAATCTCACTCGGAAACTTCTCGTGACAGAGAGACACAAATGGACTCTCCCACGTTGAGTCACGCGCTTCCGCTTTCGATCGACATTCCAGAGACGTCGATGTCCGATGTCGGAATGCGCTCGCCGAACGTGGTGATCACCGGCATGAATGGAGCTCTGAAGCGCGCCCCTCAAGTCGGCGTTGGAACGCAGTCTCTCACGACACCAGTCGGCTTTGTTCCTCGCTGGAAACCGTTCTGGCCGAAGGTCAACGTCTTCGGTTTGCAGTTTCCCGATGCCATTGAGTTTCTTCAGCCGACCGAAAAGGAGTCTGAAGAACTCGTCAGCATTGAAGCTCCGCGTAAGCCTGAAAAGAAACCGTCCGGGGCTCCGCGCAAACCGACCCGGATCAAGCCGCCCAGCGATGCGCTGTCGATTCAGGATCGCCTGTTTTACGTGCTTCAACCTCCTCTTGAGTCCTGGCTGCGCGGGCAGGAACTCATCATGCCTTTCGAGCCGTTTCCCTATCAGTACGAAGGGATTGCCTGGCTGTTTTCTCAGGAGTCCGCTCTTCTTGCTGACGAAATGGGCCTCGGGAAAACGATGCAGATGATCACGGCCGTCCGCTTACTTCTCCGGTCCGGGCAGGTTCGACGAGTGCTGATGGTCTGTCCGAAACCGCTCATTCCCAACTGGCAGCGAGAGTTCAAGCTGTGGGCGGAAGAAATTCCAGTGACTCCCGTCGAAGGGGATGCAAATCGTCGCAAAATGATCTGGCAGATGCCCGGCTCAGCCGTCCTGCTGGCGAACTACGAACTCGTGGTACGTGACTTTCAGGCGATGCACCCGGATGACCATCCCATGTTTGACCTCGTCGTGCTCGACGAAGCACAGCGAATCAAAAATCGAGAGTCGGTGACCGCGCAAACGATTCATTCGATTCCGCGAAAACGCAGCGTTTGTCTGACCGGAACACCGATTGAGAACCGGGCAGAGGAGATGATCTCCCTGTTCCAGTTCATGAACGTGGTCCCCGCTCATGCCTCTCCCGATATCCGCCAACTGTCGCAACTGAGTGAGGAATATATCCTCCGGAGAACGAAGGATCTCGTCGCCAAAGATCTGCCGCCGCGCATTGATCGGGATGAAGTCATCGAACTGGCACCGGGACAGGAATACGCCTACAAAGTCGCTGAGAATGAGGGCGTCATCCAACTCGATGGGCTCGGCGAATCGATCACGATTCAACACGTCTTCGAACTCGTTCTGCGCTTGAAGCAAATCTGTAATGTCGACCCGTTCACGGGCGAGTCTTGTAAAGCAGATCGACTCGTTGCAGACATGGAAGAGATCGCTGCTTCTGGCGGAAAAGCCATTCTGTTTAGTCAATGGACGAAAACTCTCGACTGGCTCGAAGGCAAAACCAAACAGTTCGGTTGCCTGAAGTACCATGGGGGAATTCCGACCAAGGATCGTGAACCCATTCTCGACCAGTTCAAGCATGATCCGAACTCTCATCTGATTCTGATGAGTTACGGGACAGGTGCGGTCGGGTTAAATCTGCAGTTTGCCGGGTATGTCTTCCTGTACGATCGCTGGTGGAATCCAGCTGTTGAAGATCAGGCGATCAACCGGGCGCACCGCATTGGGGCGACAGCATCGCAGATCATTGTCAGCAAATTCATTTGCAAAGACACGATCGAAGAGAGAATCGATAAGGTCCTGCAGCAGAAGCGAGAACTATTCCATCGCGTGCTGGGCGAAGGGGACAACGAGAACCACTCGCTCAGCATGAACGCTGGGGAGATCTTCGGGCTGTTCGACCTGAAAGCCCGCAAAGGGGGAGAAACAAAGTCCATCGGACCGAAACAACCCGCTCAAGACTCTCACGCTGCTTAGAGAGATCGCCTGTCTCTAAAACCCTCGGACTCGAGACTCCTTACCGTCCGGAAATGGTATGAGCGCGTTCTCTCGCTTCTTCTCATTGCGGAATTCCAACGTCTCTCGAGGAATTCTCACGCTTCAACTCAGCAGCTGCTGAAATAAGCGTTTTCAGGGCATGATTCGCTTGCAAGTGAAGGTCCTGAATCGGCCTGAATTCCTTCTCTTTGACGTCGTCCGGAAAGACATTCTGCGCTCTTTCCGCACGGGGGACTTTGTCAAAATTCAGTAAAAGATAGTGAAAAGATGAAGACGGACGGCTGCTATTGGCGTCAAAATCTCTAACCTTCCTCTGTGGAACCTGCTTTGCGCAGTTTCTGCAGTTTGCGAAATTGGATTCCGCAAACTCACGTCGCAGTGACTCAGTCGACTAGGCATCTCCCATGAAAAAAACTGCACGCTCGCGTTTTTTCATCGCTTTTCTCTGTTCATTTGTCGCACTCGCATCGCCGGGGTTTTCACAGGACGAAAGCCTGGATGACGTCGCAGGTGACACGCCAGACGTTGTGGCGGAAGAGACAACCGCGGATGAAACAGCCACGCAGGAGATCGCTCCTGTGGAAGTCTTGAACGAGAGCGGTGAGCGGATCATCTACATCCCTTTCAAAGATTTCGAAAGTGCGTTCGGCAATCCCAACTCGAATGTCATTCTTCCGTTTTCGGAGTACGAAAAAATGTTGGCTGCCTGGAAGGCGGCGCAACAAAGAACAGAGTCACCGGACGCTGTTCTGTCTCAGATCGGCTATACGGTGACGATCGATGGTGAGATCGCTCGCGTTCGTGCCGAATTGCAGGTGAACGTTCTGAAAGAGGGTTGGGTCGAACTTCCCATTCAATTCGGAGCGGCCGCCGTTGGGCAAGTCACGGGGGATGACGTTCTGCTCCGCGGAGTCGGCAACGGTCAGTATGCGTTGCTCTTTCAAACACCGGGCGAGAAGAGCGTTTCGATCGACCTCGCTGTCCGCGTGAAGCAGTCACCCGATGGACAGGAAATTTCTTTTCAGACGCCTCCTGTAGCTGTGACGACGCTTGATGTCACCGTACCGAGAGAAGGGCAGGCGATTGAAGTTACACCACAAATCGTGGAAGTTGCCGGGGATGGAGACGAAGCCCCTGAAGGCACGACGAGAATGCAGGTCAATGTCGGGGCGACGGACACCATCCGCATTCAGTGGCATCCGGAAGCCAGCTTGCAACCGGAAATGAACCTGCTGGCAAGTGTCGAAAATCAGACGCTGGTGACGATCGAGGATGGTTTGATTCATACGGATGCTTACCTCAAGTATGAAATTCTGCGAGGAACGATGGAGGGTTGCAGAGTTGCAGTGCCTGCCTCGCATCGAATTCTGGACGTGACCGCTTCGAGCCGAATCAAAAACTGGCAGGTCGTCGAACAGGACGGACAGCAAATCGTCGACGTGGAATTTCTCTCTGCCATCGAAAACGGGCTGAATCTTGAACTCCACACAGAACGAAAACTCGATGCTGCCGATATCAGCATTGCTGGTTGGCAGGAAGGGCAACCAGCGGAGGGAATTCATGCGATGGACGTCGTCCGTGAAAGCGGACAAATCGCCGTTCGCCATGCTTCGGACATCAGCCTGACCGTGCTGGAACAGCAAGGTGTCGTACGCATCGAACCTTCAGCAGTGGGTGAAAAACTCGCCGGTTCGAATGCGCTGACCTACAAGTTCTACTCTCCTGAGTTTTCACTGAAGGTGAATGCCAAGGCGGTCGAGCCACGACTGATTGTTGGCAATCGGATCGTTTTGACGTTTCAGGACGATGAACTCGACGTCGTAAACACCTTGAACTACTCCGTGGAACGGATGGGTGTCTTCGAGTTGAAACTGCAACTGCCGGAGAACCTGCAAGTCGACGACGTCATCTCGCCGCGACTCAAGGAATTCAATGTCAGCGAAGAGGGACGGTTGTTGACCGTCACGCTGCTAGAACGGACTCAAGGGGAATTCCCGGTGGAGATTCGAAGCCATCGCGACCTGACGGACTCCGGAGAGGCAGAACCTCTTCCGCTCATCGAACCGCTTGGAGTGGAACGCGAGACCGGCACAATTCAGGTCTTCGCTCGGACAGCGATTGAAGTCATTACAGAGACTGAACAGCTGGAAGGAGTTCAGCCCGTTCCGACATCGATGGAAGCCAGAAACGACGTTCGCCTGAATTCAGCATGGAGTTTCACACGACGTCCGATTGTGATTCCCGTTAGAACGGAACGAAAACCAACGCGTTTGTCTGCCTTCGTCGGGACGACGATTTCAGTTCAGGATGAATTGACACAGGTGCGAACTCAACTGGATTACCTGATTGAATACTCGGGCTTGAACACGTTTCGTTTCGAAGTTCCGGAAGCGATTTCGGATTCCATTCAAATCGAGATTGCCGGAGGTGATCAACAGTCGTCCCCGATTCAACAAAGAACATCAGGAGACCCGGTCGACGGATGGGTTCCCTGGACAATTATCACTCAACGGGATGTGGTCGGACTACAGCGATTTATCATCACCTACGATATCGATCAACCAGAAGCTGAGTCAGAAGAGGCTGATGCAGAATCTGATTCAGAGAGTTCCGCAGAGACGACGACGACCATTCAACTGATTCGACCGCTCGGGCTAGTGGACAGCGACGGAGAATCAACAACAACCCTGGCACAATCGCAAGGGGAAGTTGTCATCGACAAAGAACGGTCTCTTTCAATTGCAGCGAGTGGAACGGGCGGTGGACTCGAGCAAATCGATCTCCGCGAACTTTCGCGTCTCCCACAAAATGGGACGCTGGCTTTCCGCTACTTCCGTTCTGATGCTGACGATCGACCGAGTGTTGAGGTTGCACAGTCACGGCATGACATTCAGGAAGTGGTTTCAACAATTGTGCCTCGCGGTCTCGTCGAGATTGTGACCGGCGAAGATTCCGAGGGGACGTATCGCTGCCGGTATCTTGTGAAGACAACGGAACGACAGCGGCTTCTCGTCTACCTTCCGGTTGATCTCGAAGTCCTCGGGACTTTCCTGAATGAGCGCGAAGTCTCGCTTGAGATCGCAGACGTTCCAGCATCGGAATCCGTCGGCGAAAACCTGACTCCGTTTTGGGTGAATGTCGCGAGAACAGAGTCGTCGGACGAAGACTTTCTGCTGACGTTTCAGTTCTTGTGGAAGCTTCATCCGGCGCTGGGAGAAAGTGCGTTCGGTCGTGGCGAAATGCTTCTTCCTCTGCCGGTCATCGGTCGAGGTGGATCGGCGGTTGTGCAGGAGTTGAAAGTCGCGATCTGGGTTCCTGAGAAATACGCACTCGTCGGCGATCCCGAAAACTTCCATCTGCAAACACGTCGGCGAGCAGGCGACGTGCTGATTGGCGCGACTGCTGATCGACAGGTGGGCGGACTCGAAAAGTGGGTCAGCAACGGACACACTTGTCCGGTGAGCGTTGCACAATTTCCGACCGATGGCCGTGTGCCTTACGTTTACAGCAATCTCGGAGGGGCGAAGAGCGTCACCGTCCGCTGGTGGAATCAGGTCGTCATGACGCTGATCGTCAGCCTCGCAGTCGGCGTGATTGGCTGGTTGCTTTTGAAAACGAGTTGGGAAAACAAACTCGGCATGCTGCTGATCGCTTTCTTCGCGGCAGCACTGTACGGAATCTCGGACAGCCACGCACTCAGTCAGGGACTGCACGCTGCCCGATTTGGGCTGATGCTCCTCATCGGGTTGTGGATCATTCACTGGATCTTCCAACTCATTCGCGGTGTTCAGTCGACCTTCGCAACGGCAGGAGCATCTGCAGCGGCAGCGACGCCGGTCAACACCGAAGCTTCCGGTTCATCGCCCCCGGCAGCGGAGCGGCAAGACAAAAACTAGCGCGACTTGCGGTGGACGTTTTTCTGCTGTCTGTACAGAGGTGTTGTTATGAGTTTCCAGTTTTTCCACAAAGCAAGTCGCTCGGTGATTCAATCCCTGAAGTTGAGCGTCAATCATCTCGCCTTGTTGATGCTGGGCGTGTTGGTCGCGTCGTCTCTCTCGCAGAGTCTCTACGCGCAGCCTGATTCGAAGACTAACTTCACCGGGCAGCAGCTCAATGAAATCAAGAGGATCTATGTTCCTCAGGAAGAGCTCTCCTCGATTCTCCGTCATGACAAACAGGGTGTCGTGATGAGTGAAGACGAGTTCGATGAACTCGTGAATTCTGCAAGACAAGACAACCGATTGGACGAAACTTCTCCGCAGGGACACGTCGTTTCAAACGCTGTTTACTCGGTCCAGATCGACGAACATCGCCTCGTGGGCGAAATTGTCATCGCGCTCCGAACCTTTGAGCGAACGTGGATGGAATCACGACTGAATATTACTGGTTGGAATATCGAACAAGCCACGCTCGATGATGGACCTGCGACGATTGCCCGCGATGGAGACCATCAGAATACGCTTCGCGTCTTCATTGATCAGCCCGGTGAACACATTCTTAAGCTCAGCGTTTCAAGTCCGCTTCAATCAGCGGGTAGTGATCAGGCGGTGAAAGTCAGTCTGATCGAAGCCAGCTCAGGTGTCTTCGAACTTTCGCTGCCAGCTGGAAAGCGACTGGAACTTGATCAGACCTCCATCGATCGACCAAGCCCATTGGAAGAGCAAACGACTTATTCGATTCCGATCGGAGGGCAGCAGGAATTGAGTTTGACGATCACGGATCGTCAGAAAGAGACCCGAGGGGAAGTCTTGACGTTCGCAAACACAGCGATGGCCATTCGCCTCTTTCCGAGCGAACTCAGTTGGTCAGCACAAACAGAGTTGCAAGTCTTCGGGCAAGAGATTGAGAAGTTGGTCTGCAGTGTTCCCAACACGCTGGAAATTACGGGAGTCGATTCGAACGGGCTGGAGTCGTGGGAACTCTCCGACGATCCCGATGACGCATCGCAAACTCGTATCACGCTGAACTACCGACAGGGAATCAGTTCCCGCAGAACTCTAAACTTTCGCGGCATTCAATCGTTTCAGCCATCTCAGCCGTGGACCGCCCCGACTCTAAAGATTTCCGGACTGACTTCACATTCCGGGTCTGTGACGGTCGACTATCCATCCAGCTTGCGCCTTCAGGTACTCCGAGCATCTGGAGTTCGAGCAGCGGAAGCGGATACTCCACAAGCTCCGCCAGTGAATGGAGAAATTTCGCGAGTCGAATATCTCGTCTGGGACGAAAACTTCTCGCTGCAGTTTCTCACGAACTTAAAGCAGCAGGAAGTTCATGCTGCGATGACCAATGTCTTGGACGTTGGAACGTCGGAGTTAAAGCTTTACACCAGCGTCAGCCTCGAAACCAAAGTCGTCCCGCTGTTTGATGTTCGATTGCTCATTCCATCCGACTGGGAAGTCGAAATGGTTCAAGTCGATGGGAATGTTTCCGATTGGAACCTCGTTTCCAATCAGGCGGGGATCAATGAAATCAGAATTCCGTTGGCGAAGCCACTCGCTCCGGGTGAGACACAGAACGTTGTGATGCAGTCTCGACGAGTACCGGACGGTTGGCCGCTTCGCACAAGCTTGCAGCGAATCTCCATTCCAGAGATTCGACTTCCGCAGGCAGCGATGGTGGAAGCACTCTACGGGATGACAGCCAGCGACGAACTGACGTTGACTCCTCAAGATGTCACCGGACTCGATCCCGCCGGTCAGAGCGATCTCCAGGTCCTTAACGAAAAAGTGGCGGTCCTCAATAAAAGCGTCAAGCTGGGATTCACTTATCAGGACACAACCTTTCAGGGCGAACTCGAAATTCAGCGCAAACCAGCGAACGTGACGGTCGAGACGCTCACGTTCTTTCGCGTCGACGATGAGCAAGTCTTCACGCGACTGGAAGCGGTTTTATTGCTCTCTGGAGGGGGTGTTCAAGAGTTGACCATCCAGGTTTCGGAGTCCGCCGGAGAGACGCTGCGATTTGCTTTGTCGCCCGACATCCGAGTCCAACAACAGCAGCAAGCTGTCTTTCCCAATGCGGGGCGACTGGTGGAGCAAATTCCCGGAGATGTGGCGGATGGATTTCGGACGTGGACATTGCGTTTTGATCGGTTCCTCAAAGGCCAGTACCGATTGACAACGGATGTCCTCCTCCCTCGCGATTCGGAGGCAACACAATTTCAGCCCGCACAAATTCTGTTCCCGGATCTCTCGATCGTCAGCGGGCACATTGCGGTCGAAGGCGGACTCGAAGAATTCGTTCGAGTTGAAGCGGTCGATCAGGCTGGGCAACCGCTCGTTGTTGTTGACCCGGTCGATTTCCCATCTGCTGTCTATCGACCCCTCGAGCGAGTCATTGCCGGGTTTCAGTATGTCCATCCCGGTTGGGAAGTGACCGTCACTCAGGATGAATTCGATCGCAGTGCAGTGCCGACCGTTGTGGGACACAACGCACAACTTGAAAGCGTGATCAGCAAAGCCGGCCAGTTTCAGCATCAGGCAACATGGACCTTCACAGCTGTTGGAGCACAATCGCTCGTCGTGGTTCCGCAGGCTGGGGCACAATTATGGTCGATGCTGATCGATGGAGTTCCCATTGAAGTACGCCGTTCCAACCACGGCGTCGAGGTCCCGGTCTCAAACCTCGATCCACTGAAAAAACATGAGCTGCGAGTCTTGTATTCAACGCAATCGCAATCTTTGGCTACGATCGGCGAGTTGTCGGCGGTTGCACCAACGATCGCGGTTCTCGACGGAAGTGGCGAGCTGCAGCCTGTTGAGATTCTCAAGCAGGACTGGGTGCTGCATCTGCCTCATGAAACAATGTTGATCGGGAATGACGGGGACTTTCTTCCCAATCAGAACATCGCTCAT
Organism: Thalassoglobus sp. JC818; assembly: GCF_040717535.1. Taxonomy (NCBI): domain Bacteria; kingdom Pseudomonadati; phylum Planctomycetota; class Planctomycetia; order Planctomycetales; family Planctomycetaceae; genus Thalassoglobus; species Thalassoglobus sp. JC818. Next base: position 155,478 of record NZ_JBFEFI010000006.1, on the reverse strand, counting down.
TCAGGATTGTTTCAAGAGTTTCGTTCGCTCCTCCGACTGCCTCGCTTTACCGATGCAGTGTCGAAGGGGATTTTGCTGTTCGTGACCGGTCTGATTCTGCTGTTCATTGGCTTCTGGCGAGCTCGTTGGTATCGATCATCTTTGAAGACGGAACCGTCAGAGTTCTCGATCTGGCGGACACTCTTTTTGCTCGCGATCCTAGCTTGTCTGATCGCTCCAGTTTTGTACTTCAGTGTGCTGTCAGCTCCTGCTCGCAAAGCTGTCGTGTCCAGTTCGTACTTTACCACATCCGATGCAGAATTCGCTGAACCAGCTGCTGCAGATGCGATCGTTGAATTCAAGGTCGATGAGGGGCAAGTAGAGTGGGAAGAACGACAATCCACGATCGGCGATGATCTCATTCTTCGCGAACAGTTGCTGGGACTCAGCGACATGGACATGGATGGCGCTCAGCAAATGTTCGATGGTGCTGGCGGATATGGTGGCGACGGGTACGGACAGAACGATTTCACTCAGCCGCAAGGAATTCCCGCGATTGCACAGCCGTCAGATCAACCGATCGCGGGGACTGTCATTCAGCAACCCAATCAAAGTCTTGCGATACAGAATATGCCGGAGGAAGAACCACCATCTCAACCGAGTTCTGGAGAAGCCGAAGTGACAGAACGTTCCAGTGCTCGCGCTCAACGTGGGCGATTCTCCACTGGTGGCCTGTTGTCGATGAAATTTCAACTCGAAGTGCCTGAGGATGTCCGCACTGAGCGATTTACCTACCAGGGCAATGGAACAGCGGCCAGCGACGTCGACCTGCGAGTCAGGTTCGCCAATCGAACGACCGGGCGCGTTCTGGTTTGGTCGGTAGCTTTGGGAATTGCACTCCTCGGCTGGTGGCTTCGCCGCACACACGCAGCGACTCGTGCGTTTTGGATTTTTCTGACAATCGTGGTCCCAGTCGCGCTGATTGAAGTTGTTCCGATGCTGTGGGAGCTTCTTTTAGAAGGCGTCGTCTGGGGTGGATTGCTATCGATGGCTGGTTGGGGACTTCGAGGCATCGTGCAGTGGTTTCGGACGTTGAGAATCCCACTGACGAAGCAGGCTGCCGGTTTGTTGATCGGTGCAGTTGTTCTCTGCGGAAGCAATACATCCTTCGCTCAAGAAGAACCAAATGTAACGAGTCAGAATTCCGGTCCGGCGGTTATCATTCCGTATTCAGACATCGACGATGTACGGAAAGCAGACCGTGTTTTTGTCAGCCATGCTCTGTACAAACAGCTGTGGGAATCAGCTAGCGCTCCGGATGCAGCAGCCGAAAATGGTCCGATCGCTTCGACGGTTTCGGAAGCGACTTACTTCGCAACTCTGGATGATTCCGGTTCTGATCCGAAGATCTCGATTCAGGCACGCTGGGTGGTTTCCGTACTCACTGATCAACCGGTTCTCGTCAGACTGCCGATTCAGGGAGTCGCAATTTCTTCGATCAGTATCGATGGCGAAGCGGCTCCTGTGCTGGCTGGCCCGGATCAGTCAACGGAAGTCAGACTCTCGGGCCGAGGCGTTCACATTGTCGATGGAAAACTCATTTCCCCAGCTGCAGTCAACGGACTTGTCGGGCAATTTCAGTTGAAACTGTCTCCCGTCGGAGCAGCGAATCTGATTTTCGAACTTCCCGAAGCTGATGGCGAGACTCGCGTTCAAGTCGATGGTCAACAACGGTCCTATCGACGTACGACCGACGACGGAAAAACGCGAATTGAGATCGCATGTGATCGCGGTGGCAATCGCTCGATTACCTGGTTCCCTGAGTCTCAAATCGATGGACAGGATCGAACAGTGCAGGTCGAGACCGCCATCGCAGCCAGTTTCCGCGACGTCGGTTTTGATGTGAGTCACAGCTTTCAGATTCGAGTCCGACAGGGAACTCTCAACGAAATTTCGTTCTCACTCCCGGAGGGCGTCGCTGTCCGCGATGTCGGGGGGGATGACCTTGGTGGTTGGGAATTGATTGACGCAACTGCTGATGAACAAGCTCAACTTCGGGTCTTCTTCCGACGAGGCATCACAGCCGAAACGAATCTCTTCGTCGACCTCTTCAAGAAAGAAGAAGTCGATGAGTCAGGTACTGTCGTCTCCCTGCCAACTTTGGCACCGCTGGGAGTGCTGCGTGAAACCGTTCAACTGGCGGTCTTCGTTCCGGATCACTTAAAGGTGCGAGTTGACTCCGTTCAGGGTCTTTTGCAGACGGACGTGTCTCGATACTCCCCGGTTGTGGCACCTCGTGAGACATCAGGCAAGTTGCAGCTAGCTTATCGAACTTCTGTGCGACCGTTTGAGCTAACGCTAAATCTCCGTCGTCAAGAAGCTGATTCGAAGACAACGATCGAACACGGAGTCCATATCGCTCGACGACGAACGCTGGTCGCGACGCGAATTGTTTGGACGCTGACAGGAGCTCCGCAGCGTCGTCTCGATATCGAAGTCCCGGATGATTACCTCCCCATGAGCGTCATCTGTGCGGAGAGTTCGGACTGGTACGTGCATCAGTCTGATGGACGAAGAATCCTCACCATCGAATTCCCTCAGCCGCGCGTGGGAACTGTCGAAGCGGGAATCGAAGGACACCTGCCGAAGAGTCCTGATCAAACTCGGCTTGAGGTTCTGCTGCCTCGACCTGCAGGAATCAACAGCCAATCGGCAACCCTTGGGATTTGGCTGGATGAAGGATATCAGGCGTCCATTGCTCAACCCGGCGGTTGGAAGTCGATTCGTCCCGGAGAACTTTCAGGAAGCTATCGAAATCTCGATCCTGATCCCGTGCAATTTGCGTTTTCGACGATGGTCACTGATCCAGAAAACGTCATTCTTCAGATTCGGGCTGCGACCGCGAAATTGACCGGCGACTCTGTCACTTTGATCGCAGTCGGAGAAGCAACGATCGACTACGGAATGACGCTGCGATGGAACATCTCTCAAGCTGCCACGGACGAGTTCGTCTTCACAACTCCGTCGTGGTTGCAAAACGTAGAAATGAATGGGCCGACGATTCGGCAGATTACGAGCGAAGAACTGGAAGATGGTCAGACCCGCTGGACCGTCTCGCTCATTGATCCCGTCATCGATCAGTACATGTTGACGATCGTCGCGACGAATCCACATCCGGAGGATCTCATCGTCCGTACGCCTCGCATCGTGTTTGAATCACCTCAACAGGGCGGAGACTTCGACCGACTCACCGTTCAGCAGCAGTTCGCGTTTCTTGTCAATCTCTCACACGATCAACTCGTTGCTGAGGATCTGGATCAGTTCGAACTTGTGCCTGCCGGGCGTCTTCCGTTCCGAATTCACGACAACCTGTTGAAGCAGGCTGTTGAGATCACACAGGTGCGTGATGAGAAAATCCCGACCTGGAAGATTGAGCGGATGGATGGAACCGGGGCTGCGAAAGCAGTCGTCTTAGGTGCGCACCTTGAAACAGTCTTGGAACTCGATCGAAGCTGGAGAATGCAGGCGAACTACGCGGTGCGCAATCGCGGACGCCAGTTCCTTGCTTTGGAGATTCCTGAAGGAGCGAGAATCCTCTCGGTGTTCGTTCGAAACAAGCCTTCACGGACAGTCACAACAGACCTTGATGGACGCACAATTCATCTCATCGCACTGCCGCAAACGAGCGCCGTCGATCTTTCGTTTGATGTGCGAGTTCTATTGGCGGGAAGACTTTCGGGCTCAAAATCTGATGACTTTGACGTCATGGGAGAGTCACTAGCGCTGCCCACTCCGCAAGTCCTTTCGCAGAAGGAATCCGAAGAATTCGGGATGCCGGTCACTCAGACGCTATGGACGGTTCATTTGCCGGATGAATTGCGAGCGCGAGTCATGTCGGCAGTGAAAGATACAAACCTGACGCCTCATGCTGAAGATGCCTGGCTCGCTGCTGAAAAGCAAACACTCGACCGGCTTCAGGCTGACATCTCAGAGATGTCGCGAATTGTTTCCGATCAACAGGTGAGTCGCTCGCGCCGAATCCAGGCCCAAAACAATTTGAAAACCCTGAGCCTGACGCTTGAGCAAGCGAACCAGAATTATCAGGCGAATACATCGAACGGCATCGATCAAAGCGAGTCGCTCGAAGAGCTCATTCGTGACAATCAATTTCTGCAAAAGGAAGTCGAGAAAGCGTCTCAAGGAGAACTCGGCGTCACTCAATTGGACGCCGGTTTCGAGAACAATCGAGCCTTCATTATCACTAACAATGGAGAGTTGCTGGCGAACAACTCCGCGAATGGAATTGTTTTCTCAGACGAGAGCAAAACTCAAAACTTCAACTTCCTGATCGTTGAGGACCAACAACTCGGTCAAATGAAGTCTGAGGAAGATTCAAAAGAGTCTGCATCACGGTCGAAGCTCAAATCGAAGTTGTCATCACAACAACTGATCGTTTCAGATTCCGTGAGGATGTCGGGAGAAGGGCAACCCCCTTCGATCACCTTCTCAGGGAAAGATCCTGGTGGACCACGCGGAGGAGCTGGCGGAGGTGGCTTCGGCGGAGGAGCGTTCGACATTCCGGAAGTGACCGACAACTTTCAAATACAGAATGAATTCCAGCAAGGACGACGCTACCAGGACGGATTGGGGCGTGGGGGAAGGTTCGACTCAACTGACCAAAGCTTGGGCTACGCTGACACAAACTCAGCCTACGGAGCGGATGGTCTCTCCGACTTCTTTCAGCAACAGTCAATAGATTCTCTACAGATCAATCCGAATGCGATTTCTGATTTCGGAACGATCGCCGAAGGGGCTCAGTTGCAGTTTGGAGATACGAGCGGATTGGCAACTGCCGTAACGACCCAACCATGGAGTTCCGTGGGAGGACTCAGTGTCGAGATGGGACTGCCCAAGCACGGTCAAACGCTCTCCTTCTCGAAGCCGGGCGGAAGTCCGGTTCTCACACTTCGCCTGCAGCCCGCCGAATCGAACCGATTCCTGTGGGGAGTCGCCTGGTGCTTCGCGGTACTGATTTTTGGAATGTGGTTTTTCAAGAAGCTTCGCGACGCCATCGCTGCCGAACGGACAATTCAGTTCCTAAGTTGCTTTGTGATGGCTCTCGGGGCGTTGGCGCTTGTTTTTCTCCCGGGTGATTTCGAAGCCCTCGGTTTTATTGCTTTCGTCATTGCGGGGATTGTGAAGATCGCAACCTGGAAACCGGTTTCGGCTCCGTCGCAGGCAGCTTAGAACACTTAGAAATTTGGTTTGCACTGACTCGCTCGAGCGAACTCAGGTGTTTAATGAGTGAAACCGCGGAAGCGCATGCGTATGAAAGAGCAGCTTGCTCTAAAATGATGAGTGAGGGGATCGACGCGGTTGAAAGTTTGTCGCAGAGGTTGTTGAATTTGATATCGTCAGCCCATCAGCTTCTTTCCCAACAACCAATCGCCCATGCCGGAACTACCCGACATATCGATTTATCTCGAATCCCTCGAAAGTCGAATTGTCGGAGCGACTTTAGTCCGGTCGCAAATCGTCAGTCCGTTCTTGCTGCGGACCTTCGATCCGCCTGTTGATACGGTCATCGAGCACCGTGTGACTGAGTTGCGAAGGCTCGGCAAACGAGTCGCAATCGGTTTCGACAATGAAATCTGGTACGTCTTTCACTTGATGATCGCGGGACGTTTTCAGTGGAAGGCCACCGACGACCAGTTTTCGAAGCGTTATGGATTGGCTCAGTTTGAATTCACGACCGGCACGTTGATCCTTACAGAAGCTGGAACGAAGAAACGTGCGTCGCTGCATGTCGTGAGGTCTTCAGAGTTGGAAGAACTCGATCCCGGCGGCATCGATGTGCTGACAGCCACGCTCAAGGAGTTTCAGCAGTCACTTCAACTGACGAACCGAACACTCAAGCGGCAGTTGACCAGCCCGATGCTCTTCAGCGGAATCGGAAATGCTTACTCCGACGAAATCCTGCATCGCGCGCAGCTTTCTCCGATTCAACACACTCAGAAACTCAGCTCGGAAGAAGTCGAACGTCTGTATTCAGCGACTCAAGAGGTGATGACTGGATGGACTTCGCTGCTGCGAAAGAAGGCGAAAGGTGGGTTCCCGAAGAAGGTCACAGCGTTTCATCGCGAAATGGCAGTCCATGGAAAATTTGGTGAGCCATGCCCGGTGTGCGGTTCACCCGTTCAGCGGATCGTCTATGCCGACAACGAGACGAACTATTGCGCGACTTGTCAGACAAAAGGCAAGGTTCTCGCGGACCGTTCGTTGTCTCGGCTATTGAAATCAGACTGGCCTCGCCGCATCGAAGATTGGGAAGAAGGTTCTGCCTGATGCTTTGGAACACTCTCAAATTTGGTTCACGCTGACTCGCATGAGCAAACTCAGCTTTCGAATGAATGAGACCGTGCAAGCGAGTGCACAGGAAAAAGCAACGTGTGCTAGTCGACGATTTCGAATGGGATGTCTGAACTCGCCTGTTTGCCAGTCGATTCATCCACGATGGTGATCTTCAGCGAGTACTTGCCAGCAGAGAGATGCTCCGGGAAGTCAATTCGATAGGAGTGATAGTAGTCCGAGCGTTGAGTCCGCGACAGATCTTCAGTCGATGGGAAGTCGTTGGCATCAACACGGTTCCCGGTCGTTGTGTCATAGATCTCAAGGAGTGACCGAATACGTGTTGAGTACTCTCCGTCGGCGGTCATTTTGCTAGTGAAGTTCTTGATCTCAGAGTAAATCAGAACTCGCTGGCCAGCTCGGAATCGATCACTCAGGTACGTTTCGTAGTTTCCGAATCCGTCAATTCGCTGGCAGAACAGAACGTTTTTCAAACGCAAACGAGCGGTCACTTCGAGGTGACTGGTTGCCAGTCGAAGTTGACTGATCGCTTGAGACGTCCGTTCAGCGACGTCGGGGTTTTCCTGATCAATGTAGGACGACAGGCCCCAGAAGAGAGCCGTCCAGAATTCCTGTTCAGAAGCGGTCAGACCGGGAATCGGCTGTTGTGAGAGTTCAGGTTGTCCGTTAATCAGCATCAGCAATCGCAGTGCGACGTGATGACGCAATTCGTTCGGAGACAGGGATTCAGTTCCGCCCGTGACGATCGATTCTGCGCTCATTAACGAGATCAGACGTTGCAGCTCATCTTCCCACAGCTTCGCTCCCGGAGCGATGTGCATTTTCTCATCACTCGACACAGCATGCGGTGGTCGTGACAGCTCTTCCGACGGAGTGACGACGACAACGTTCGACGGTGCCGGTTCACTCTCTTCTCGATTGAGGAAGGAACCGCCGAGAATCTTGGGAAGTCCCAACGGCTGTTTGGCGTTAGGCTCGGACGATTTCGAATTGCTGCTGTCATCTTTTCCACGCAGTCGGATTGGACTGTCCCATTCGGTCAGCGAGCGGAGTCGACCGGGAAGATCTCGTATCGCTTCCGGGACCGCGGTTGAGCTTTCAGCCTCCTCAGCTTCGGGGGCTTGCAGAAGAGGAGGCACTTTGGAAGTTTCTTGAGTCAGCTGAGGTGGCGTGTCGGCACTCGCAAGCGTGTCCTGGGCGGCGTTTCTGGATGAGCGATCGAACAGATGCCCGGTCTGCACGATTTCTTCTCCTTCCGACTCCGCGACGTTTTCTTGTCCATTCTGAAGCGGTTTGGGCATTTCTTCTTCGAGGATCTTCAACAGCGAAGGTTGGTTCTCCACGATTTCCGGGCCGGAATTCTGTTCGTGAGTTCGATCGCGAAGCTGGTCATCTCCGGGATTCCGGTTTTGCTGCTGAGCACTCAGAACAAATGGAACCATTCGAGAGTCAACCGTTGCGAAGTATTCTCTCCACTCAACTTGTTCCGCTTCGCTGAGATTTCGAAGGGCTGTATTGATGAGCGTTTGTGTCTCAGCGTCATGAACAAAGCGCTGAGAAGAAACCGGAGGGGCCGCTGGGGGATGTTCCCCCGATTGGACCGGTTCAATCTCGATGTGTGAGGCGAGTTGAACCACGGGCTTTGGGGTGTCTGGCGGGACTGAAGCCAGATCGGAAGACGGTTCTTCGGGCAGCTCGTCGGGTGTTGACTCTTCGAAGCCGGCCATGGCTTGTTCGAAGGTCTGCACCTGTCGTTCAGGTGTGTTTGGAGTCGCATTTCGATTCAGGAACGACAAGACAGACCGGTTCTGTGTGCCCGATGTCGATTGGCAGCCAACCGACATCAGCAGGAGTAGAACAAGTTTGAAAATGGCGTCGTGCCGGAGCATGTTTTCGGCATCCTGGCCGATTTGATGTAAGTAAATGGCGCTTTGATGTGGAACTTCTTCTGGACGCTAAGTCATGCGAAAACTTGGAACAAGATCAGTATTGGCTGCGGTTGACGCTCTTTGCTGAAGTGGAAAGAATTGCCAAAAGTTTTCCCGCGAAGTGATCGCAGCGGTTTCTTCTAAAGTCGCTATTTTCTCTATTTGGTCGTATTGGCGCGCTGTGTCTGAAGCTCGACAACCAGGATTGTTTGACGATCAGCCGGACCTGTCCCCATGGGAGATTGAAGCAGCCAACGATCAATTGATCGCAGAAGTTGTTTTCAACCGCCCACTGGACACGGTCTATCGATACATCGTTCCGGACGACCTCCGAGAACTCATTCAGCCTGGCCAGCGAGTCCGAGTTCCGTTCGGGAGAGGAAATTCGTCGACGCTGGGATATTGCGTGAGAACCAGTGTCGGCGGGACGCCAGGCAAGAAGCTGAAATCTCTCGCCGAGATCTGCGATCGAGAACCGTTGTTGTCGCCGTCGATGCTCGACCTGACCGAATGGATTGCTGGACGCTATCTGAGCGGTTGGGGGCAAGTTTTAGAGTCTGTGATTCCGGCCGGGGTGAAACGTCAGGCAGGGACACGCGAGATCGTTTTCTATCGAGTGGCTGACTCGTTGCCGGACCTCAAAACGTTGAAATTGCCTTCCAAGCAACAGACTGTTTTGAACCTGCTGCTGCAATCTGACGAGCCGATGAGGGTCGATGAACTCTCTGCTGCCGCCGGGTGCGGGGTTTCTCCGATTGACTCTCTCAAAAAGAAAAACCTGATTGTTCCAGAACGACGACGAGTTTCGACTCACAGCATCGATGGGATCGAAGCGAAACGTCAGGAGGATTTGAAACTCAACTCGGAACAGTCAGCTGCCCTTCAGGAAATTCTGAAGGTGTTGCGAGATTCACGCCACGAAACATTCCTTCTCCACGGTGTCACCGGAAGCGGTAAGACTGAGGTCTACATTCAAGCGATTCGAGAGGTGATCAGCTATGGCCGGCAGGCGATTGTGCTGGTTCCGGAAATCAGTTTGACTCCCCAAACGATCCGCAGGTTTCGCGCGAGATTTGATTCCGTCGCCGTCCTGCATAGCCACTTGAGCGACTCTGACCGACACTGGCATTGGCAACAAATTGCCAGTGGAGATGTACAAGTTGTCGTCGGCGCGAGAAGCGCGGTCTTCGCTCCCGTTCCTCATTTGGGACTGATCGTCATCGACGAGGAACACGAAACGACTTTCAAGCAACAGTCGGTGCCGAGGTATCACGCACGAGAAGTGGCCCGGGAACGAGCGCGACGAGAAAATATCCCCCTCATTCTCGGGACTGCAACTCCTACTCTCGAAACGCTCAAGCGGACCATGGAGGGGAATGATCGACGCATCGTGTTGAAGGAGCGAGTCGAACAACGGCCTCTGCCTCCGGTCAGTATTGTTGATATTCGAAACGATCCCTTCATCCAGCGTCGACACTCTCTCGGTCGAGCCATGACGAACGCGATTCAGGTCGCACTGAAAGCCGGCGGGCAGGGCATTCTGTTCCTCAACTTGCGCGGCTACTCTCCCGTCCTTTGGTGCGGCAAGTGCAAGGGGGTGACGTGTCCGGACTGTGATGTCAGTCTGACATGGCACAAAGACCGCAGCAGATTGGTTTGTCACAGCTGCGACTTCGAAATGGAGTCCCCGGAGCGTTGTCCGACATGCAATCAGCCGGGGTTGAGGTTGATCGGGACAGGGACTCAGCGACTGGAAGCTGAAGTCATCAGCAAGTTCCCTGATGCTCGAATCGCACGTATGGACAGCGACTCCATGCGGAAGCCCGGCAGTCACGACGAAGTTCTCGAGCGGTTTCGCGAGCACGACATCGATCTATTGCTGGGCACGCAGATGATCGCGAAGGGGCTGGATTTTCCGAACGTCACTCTGGTGGGAGTGATCGATGCCGACACTCTCCTGTATCAGCCGGATCTTCGGGCTGGCGAGCGGACGTTTCATCTCATCTCTCAAGTCGCGGGACGAACCGGTCGGGGTGACAAACAGGGACGCGTCCTTGTGCAGACATTGAATCCGGATGAGCCAATTATTCAGTTTGCAGCACGTCATGACTTCGATGGTTTTGCCAAGTACGAACTGCAACAACGAAAGGTCATGCAGGCTCCTCCATTTCAATCAATGGCCCGAGTCATTCTGCGTGCGCTGGATGAGAGGATTGTGCAGGCGGAATCACAACGCATCTGCCAATTACTGCGAGAGCGAATTCAGGCGGGCAATCGTCCGATTCGTGTTCTGGGTCCGGCTCCAGCGCCGATTCTCCGTCTCAGGAAGTATTTTCGTTATCATTTTCAACTCACAAGTCCCGATCAACAACAGATCGAAGAAGTTTGGAGAGAGTTTGTGCCGACTATGAAATTAGCGGCCGAGGTTGACATGGTGATTGACATGGATCCCGTGGACTTGCGATAAGTCATGAGTCTCCCCGCAACGTGGGCACACGGAGGTTGACCGTCGATCATCCCCTCACTTAAACTTCTGTTTGCCTTTCTTAACGTATTTTTTGACTCAAATGACGAAGTGAGATATCCGGTTGCGAGCCATAATCAGTGACATTCATGGCAACCTCGAAGCTCTTGAAGCGGTTTTGAGCGAGATCAAGTCGAAAGGCATTACAGAGATTTACTGCCTGGGCGACATCATTGGGTATGGGCCAAACCCGCGTGAATGTATCGATCTGGTGATGGAAAACTGTCAGGTGACCATTCTGGGGAACCATGACCAGGCTGCCTTGTTCGATCCGGATGGATTTAATGCCGGAGCAGAGCGAGCCATTTTCTGGACCCGTACCATGCTGGAGCAGGGCGATCCCAACGGAAATGAGCGTCGCTGGGAATTTCTTGGGGAACTTCCGCGGATGAAGCGAGAAGAACCGTTTCTCTTCGTCCACGGTTCAGCACGCAATCCATTGAACGAGTACGTCTTCCCTGAAGATGTCTACAACCAGCGGAAGATGGAAAGAATCTTCGGGCTGGTGGACAATTTCTGTTTTCAGGGCCACACGCACATTCCAGGTGTCTTCACAGAAGACTACAACTTCTATTCACCTGATGAAATTGGGCATCAGTATCAGCTCGAAACGACCAAAGTGCTCGTAAATGTCGGGTCAGTCGGACAGCCGCGCGATGGCAATCCGAAAGCGAGTTACGTTGTCATTGAAGATCGCACGGTCCACTTCTGCCGCACCGGATACGACTTCGAGAAAACAATTGCCAAGATCTACCCAATTCCCGATCTTGACAACTTTCTCGGCGACCGGCTTCGAGATGGACGATAATTCGCTTCGTCTCAGTTCTTCGGTCTGACTCGAAAATTTCCGAGACTTTCCCCTGCAGAGTGCGATTCCTGAGAATTGCCGGGTCCGCTGCTGGTCATTGGCGGCAAGTTTCTCATAATGTCAGCACTTTCGGAGCGTCGGGCATTCTCGTCTCCCTGGCCTTTGCTGCCTTCATGCAGGTCTGCCGAGGATTACGACAAGCTCACAAGAAACTCCGGAGCAATGCAGATTATTCAATGTGATCGAGAGCATCTTTATCTCTGGTTTGCAGCGATTCACACGAGAAAACGAGCATTCATCGACAGAAACGAGTTCAGGCGAGCGTCGAGAAACCATGAAAATGGTCTAAGAGTGGGGCATTTCCAGCGAATGTCTAGACAGGCATTCTGTCTCGCCCGATCCCGCTTCAGATTGTTCCGATGGATGTTCTGAAACCGTATTTCACTGAGTGAGTGTTTTCGAATTCACTCAAAAGATCGGTTTGGGAATCCTCCCTCAGAACTTGTTTTGTGCCGAACTTGCGGGTTCAGGACGGAGCAAGTCAAATCTGCGGTGTGAATTCTGGCTCGCAGAACAGGCAGTTGTTGACTTTTGAAAGGAACGGTCATTCGGACCGTCATTGCGTCTCATGGACCAGCGTCGCTACATGTTCTTCGTCATACTGACGATGATCTTCTTCCTTGTCTGGTCGAAGGTCGCGCCTCAGTTGTTTCCGGGGATGTTTCCCCCTCCCCAGCAACAGGTCGAAGAGCAGGCTGAGCCTGACGCAGACGTCAACGAAGAGTTGGCGAACTCAGATGCCGAGCCATCCGACGATGACAAGCAACCTGCCGCTGACGAACCAGCCCCGGAAGATGATCCAGCGAAACAGGATCTCACAGAGTTTCCAAACAAGCTGGTGACACTGGGTGACGAGGGGTTTGATGCTGGCTATCTCATTCAGGCTCAAATCAACTCGCGAGGCGGTGCGGTCGACTGGGTGATTCTGACAGACCCTCGATACACAACGCTCAATCGCAAAGAACAGCTGAAAGTCATCGGCAATCCAATCTCAGGTGGCAGCGACGAACGAGTTCCTAATTCGTTCGAGATGTCAGTGGCTCAAATCGACAGCCAGCTTGCCGAATTCAACACTTCGCTGAACGAAGTTGAGTGGGAAGTTGTCGAACAGTCGCCCGATTCCGTCACGCTCCGCTATCCAGCTCCCGATGGGTCGCTGGAAGTCGTGAAATCATATCGGATTTCCAAAGCTGAACTGGAGCTACGGGACGAATCACCGAACGGCTACATGCTGAACATGGACGTGGTCCTTCGGAATCTGAAAGACAAGTCTCTAGAGACTGCGTATTCGTTGCAGGGACCAGTCGGCGTCCCGCTTGAGAACGTCGACAACACGCGATCTTTCCGCGAAATCGACATCGCGACGATCGATGATCCCTCCGATCCAACGGACTTCACCTCGATCCATCTGCAGGCTCAAGAGATTGTCAAGCAGTTTGACCGAGCCAGAGACGGGGGGAAACCTGTCACAGCCTGGCGAGCACCGATTCACTATGCTGGCCTCGACGTCCAATTTTTCGCAGCATTGGTCTTCCCGGAACGCGGAGACGAAGAGACGGTCGTCCAGTGGTTTGATTCGGTCGAACCGCAATTGCTCGTCGAAGCGGAGAAGCCCGAGCGAAGCGATTTTTCTTTCATGATGAATTCGCGGAAGCAGGCAGTCCCGGCGGGAGGCGAAGTCAAACACACGTTCGACGTCTTTTTCGGACCGAAACGGACTCAACTCTTGCGTCCGCTCGGTGCTGAGGAGGTCGTTCGTCTCGGCTGGTTCTCGGCGATTGCCAAACTCATGCTTGGCGTGCTCGGATTCTTCCACAACTGGGTCGGCCTTCCGTATGCGTTTGCGATCATCCTGCTGACCGTTCTGGTGCGTGGACTGATGTTCCCGATCTCCAAGAAGCAGGCCATCGAATCGGAAAAGATGAAGGTCCTCGCGCCGAAGCTGAAAGAGCTTCAGGACAAGTACAAAGATAAACCCGAAGAGTTTGCGAAGGCTTATCGAGCGTTTCAGAAGAAGCACGACTATCATCCGCTGTACGGCTGTCTGCCAGCGCTTCTGCAGCTTCCAATTTTCTGGGGGTTGTATACATCGCTTTATCAGGCGGTCGATCTGCGTCTCGCACGTTTTTTGTGGATCGACAATCTGGCTGCTCCAGATGCCTTGTTCCAACTTGGGTTCACGGTCCCATGGCTCGGCTATACTGAGTTCAACCTGTTGCCGATTCTGACTGTCATCCTGTTCATTGTTCAGCAGAAAATGTTCACGCCGCCTCCAACTTCTGAGGAGCAGGCGATGACATATAAGATGATGAACTTCATGATGATCGCGATCGGCTTCGCCTTCTATCGCGTTCCAGCTGGTCTCTGCTTGTACTTCATCTCATCCAGTTTGTGGGGGATCTGCGAACGTCTCCTTTTGAAGAATCAAAAGGGGCCTGACATCGACACCGAAGCGTTGAGCGGTCCTGTGAAACCAGAGGTCGTCGACCAGCCGGATCGAGAACCGGGGTTCTTTGAGAAGTTGCGAATCGCAGCCGACGAAGCACAGGGAAATGCCCAGCGTAACGCAAGCGGACGGAAGTATTCCAAGAAGAACAAGAATCGGAAGCGTTAGAGCTCAGAGCTCTTTAGAGAGCGTTTTCAACTCTTGGGAATTGCAGCGAGGCTGTCCGATACCCGCGAGGACTTCTTTGTCACGAGCAGGAAAAGGCCGCAAGAATATTCTTGCGGCCTTTTTTATTGCTTTGCTTCATCTGCTCAGTGCAGCTTCTGCATCATCGGATCATAAGAGTGCGTAGCGCCCAATCGCGTTACGCTTGCGGCTCGGTCATGCTCATCGGATCGAGTGCTTCTTTGAGAACGTCCTCCGGGAGAATGTTCTGTTCGGTGCAGAGTTCGCGAATCGTCTTACCAGTCTTGAAGGCTTCCTTTGCCAGCTGAGCAGCACGCTCGTACCCAATATGAGGATTCAGACTCGTCACCATCGACAAGCTCTTCTCGACGGCAGCTTCGCAGGCTTCTTCGTTAGGCTCGAGCTTGTTCAGGCAAAGATCCACGAATGCGTCGGCTCCGCTCGCAAGAATTGAGATCGACTCGAGGGTCGTTTGTCCCATGACTGGCATCATGATGTTGAGTTGGAAGTTTCCGCCCGCTGCTCCGCTGATTGTCAGGCAGCCATCGTTCCCGATCACGCGAGCACAAACCTGCATGAGGCTCTCGCACATCACAGGATTGACCTTCCCGGGCATAATGGAGCTTCCCGGCTGGAGATCAGGAATCTTGATCTCGTAGAACCCGCAGCGTGGGCCTGAACCGAGCCAACGAATGTTATTAGCGACGTTGAAGAGCGTTGTCGCAATCGCTTTCAGCTCTCCGTGACACTCAACGAGTCCGTCTCTCTGAGCATTGGCTTCGAAGTGGTTGACTGCTTCTGTGAAGGGAATCTTTGTCTGTTCGGCGACAACCGCAGCAACTCGGGCTCCGAATTCGGGATGAGTGTTGATTCCGGAACCGACCGCGGTTCCTCCGACTGGCAATTCAAGAACCGATTCGAGGGCTCGTTCAGCGCGATCAATCGACAGGACAAGCTGGCGCGCGAATCCTGAAAACTCCTGTCCGAGTCGCAGAGGTGTTGCGTCCGCAAGATGAGTCCGTCCGATCTTGATGATCTGATCCCACGCCTGAGCTTTTTCCTCGAGGGTAGCAGCGAACTTTTTGAGTGCGGGGATGAGTTGATTCTTCAGGCTTTGACCGACAGCCACGTGAATCGCAGTCGGGAACGTATCGTTCGTGCTTTGGCCCATGTTCACATGGTCATTCGGGTGAATCGGTTTCGCCGACTCGAGGCGATTTCCGCCGTGAATTTCGATGGCTCGATTGGAAATGACCTCGTTCGCATTCATGTTGCTTGATGTGCCTGACCCGGTCTGGAAGACATCGATCGGGAACTCCGAGTCATGTTTTCCTTCAGCCACTTCGAGACAGGCAGCGATCAACGATTCGACTTGTGAATCATCAAGGGGGTTCTTCCCAGTTCCGGTCAGTTTTCCGAGATCGCGATTCGCAACGGCACACGCCAGTTTCACAGTTCCGATGGCATGAATCAGATTCGGATGCAATGTCCATCCTGAAACGGGAAAGTTTTCGACAGCTCGCTGGGTCTGTGCGCCGAAGTAAGCATCAGCGGGGACGCGAACTTCGCCCATTGAATCGTGTTCAGTGCGATACTCGGTCATCGTTCAATTCTTGTAAGTTGTATTCTGGTTGGGGTTTACAGAAAACGGCCGAGCTTGGTTTGGGAGTCGCGGCCGTCTGTTAGAAAAGATAACGTTTTCGCGTCGATTTCTCGATTCGAGCGGTCCAGGATTCCAGCTTTCATCACGGAAAGTTTACGGAAGTTTCAGCAACGAAGCATCTTGCGTGAGTACTGAAACTGGTTATACTTCCCATCTTGGGTCAATCCATGTTGAATTATCAAAGGCAGGAGCTCTCAACTCCTGGTCAGAATTTGGAGGAATAGTGGTTCGGTTGCGTCTGCGTGATAATGAGTCTGTTCAAGATGCCGTTCGTCGGTTTCGTAAGTTGGTTGAGCACAGCGGAATTAAGAAAGAACTCCGAAAGCGTGAGTTCTACGAAAAGCCAAGTGAAGCATCACGTCGTGAAAAGCGTCGTGCAAAAAATCGCGCCCGCATGAATCAGATGATGAACGGATAGTCTCGATCTGGTCGACTTTACCGGAGAAAATGAGACTTCAGCACGCTGCAAAGCGTGCTTTTTTTCTGGTCAATCCCACAATTTGAGCGGTTTCCTACGAAATTGACATGCCGTCTTTGAAAGTTTGGAAGCAATGACACACGCTTGGCACGATGTCGTTCCAGGAGAAAATCTCCCCAGAGAGTTCACGTCGGTGATTGAGATCCCGAAAGGGTCCAACATCAAGTACGAACTCGACAAAGACACCGGGTTGCTGAAAGTCGACCGAATGCTCTATTCGGCTGTCTATTATCCCGCGAACTATGGATTCGTTCCCCAGACGTACGCTGAGGATGGTGACCCGCTTGACGTTCTCGTGATGTGCCAGGAGCCAGTCGCTCCGCTGACATTGGTCAAAGCACGGGCCATCGGGCTGATGACGATGGTCGACGCCGGGAAAAAAGACCACAAAGTTCTCGCTGTCGCTTCGAACGACCCTGAGTACAGCCATGTGGAGCACTTCAACGAGCTTCCCAGCCATCGACTGGCCATGGTGAGACGCTTCTTCCAGGATTACAAAATGCTGGAAGGCAAGACTGTCGAGGTCGATGAATTTCAGGATGCGGATGTCGCAATCCCGATCATTGAGAGAGCGCTCGAGGCATACAGCAATCTTCGACGTCGAGGATTCTCAGAGTTGCGCGAACACTAGGCCGATGGGGTTTCGCTGCCTTCCATCGCTCACGCTCGCATCGATTGGCCCGGTTTCGTTGGTTGGCAGAACCTTTTCAGGTGTTGGGGGGCTGAGCACTCAAGAAGGAACTTTCTCTTCGAGTTCCTGACCAGCGAGCTTTCATCCTCTAAGATGCGGGGCCAGAACAACTCTTTGCATTTGCAGAACTCGCCATCAGTTTGAAGGAGCGATTCATGGTCGAAAAGGTCGAACAGTACCTTCAGGAGAATTCGGAGCGCAACCTCAACGAACTGATGGATCTGCTTCGTATTCCGAGCATCAGTGCCGACTCGAAGTATGTCTCCTCCATGCGGGATGCAGCCGAATTTCTGCGGAATCAACTTGCAGGGAGCGGTTGCGACGCGGAGATCGTCGAAACTGACGGGCACCCGATTGTCTATGGAGAGTGGACGAAGAAGCCCGGGGCACCGACGGCGATGATTTATGGGCACTACGATGTCCAACCGCCCGATCCGCTTGATGAGTGGATCACGCCCCCGTTTGAACCGACCATTCGCAATGGCGAAGTCTTCGCACGGGGAGCAACTGACGACAAAGGGCAGATGTACACGCATGTCAAATCGGTACAGGCCTGGCTTGAGGCCGTTGGCGAATTGCCGGTGAATGTCAAATTTGTCATCGAAGGCGAAGAGGAAGTCGGGAGCGATCACCTCGAAAAGTTTCTGGATTCCAATCGTGAAAAGTGTGCCTGCGATGTCGCAGTGGTGAGTGACACGGCTCAATATGCTCCCGGAATTCCTGCGATTACGTACGGGCTGCGCGGAATTACTGCCTGTGAAGTGCGAGTGTCTGGTCCGAATCAAGATTTGCACAGCGGAGTCTTTGGCGGATCGATCGCCAATCCGGTAAACGCTCTCGCGAAAATGATCGGCGATTTGATCGACGAAGAGGGGCGAGTTCAGATTCCGGGCTTTTATGATGATGTCCTCCCGTTGACGGAACAGGAACGATCGGAGTTCGCGAAGCTTCCGTTCGAAGAATCGGAATACCTCGAATCTCTGGGAGTCTCGAAGACTCACGGGGAAGCTGGATTTTCCACGCTGGAACGTCGTTGGGCTCGGCCGACTTGCGATGTCAACGGAATCCATGGGGGCTACACAGGAGAAGGTCCCAAGACGATCATCCCGGCTTTCGCATCAGCAAAGATCTCATGTCGACTCGTTCCGAACCAGCAGGAGTCAGTGATCATCAAGAAGCTTGAGGAGTTTCTTCGCGAGAGAACTCCGGCAGGCCTTCGATTCGAGTTTCGCCACTGGCATGGTTGTCCAGCGGTTCTGTGTGATTTGAACAGCCCGTACATGAAGGCGGCGACGGCGGCAGTCGAGCGAGGATTTGGAAAGCATCCGGTCATGATTCGCGAAGGTGGATCAATTCCCGTGGTCGGAACATTTCAGGATTTGCTGGGAGTCGATACCCTTCTGCTTGGATGGGGGCAGAATACTGACAATCTTCACAGCCCCAACGAAAAATTTAGTGTCGATGCATTTCATCGGGGAACGTTGTCGAGCGCCTGGCTGTGGAAAATGCTGGGTGATCTGGCATCCTCTTCCTCCTGACACGCGATGACCAGCAAAGCATCACATTTTCGATCGCCATCAGTGAGTTCTGGCGAGTACCGGCCTTATTTCAGCGTAAAACGAAACCTCTGATCCTATGCTTGACCTCCAATTCATCTGCGACAATGCAGACCTGATCGAAAAGAACTGCCAGGCTCGTGGAGTCCCGTGTGACATTCCGCGTCTGATCGAACTTCGTAAAAAACGCAGCGAACTGATTGTCGCTGGCGACGACTTGCGACGTCAGCAGAAAGAAACAGCTGCGAAGATCCCGAAAGCCACGTCTGAAGAACGGCCTGCGTTGATCGAGTTCGGCAAGAATCTGAAGACTCAGGTCGCCGAGAATGAATCGACTCTGAAAGAGATTGAAACCGATCTCAACGCGGAACTCTCCCGTCTCCCGAACCTGACGCATCCCGATGCTCCGATTGGAGGAGAAGAGGATGCAGTCGTGCTTCGCACCTGGGGGAAGATTCCAGAATTCGACTTCAAACCGAAAGATCACGTCCAACTGATGGCGGATCTCGATATGGTCGACTTCGAAAGTGGAGCGAAAGTCGCTGGCTCAGGGTTTTACTTCTTGAAGAACGAAGCAGTCCTTCTCGAACTCGCGATGGTTCAATTTGCGATTGAGAAAGTTCGTGCGGCGGGATTCGATTTGTACACGACGCCGGATCTGGCTCGTCAGGAAGTTCTGGAAGGCACAGGCTACCAGCCACGCGGTCCGGAAACCCAGATTTACAGCATCGAGAATTCAGACCTCTCACTGATTGCAACTGCTGAAATTCCCCTCGGTGGAATGCTCAAAGATCAGATTTTGGAAGAATCCAATTTGCCGATGCGAGTCGCGGGACTGTCGCACTGTTTTCGGACAGAAGCAGGCGGTCATGGCAAAGCTTCGAAAGGGATCTATCGGGTGCATCAGTTTACGAAAGTCGAGATGTTTGGCTTCACTGCACCTGATCTCGAAGCATCGAATGAATTCCATCAGGTGATTGTCGGCCTCGAAGAAGAAATCTTCCAGGCCCTCGAGATTCCCTATCAAGTCATCGACACACCCACCGGAGACCTCGGCGGACCGGCGTATCGCAAGTTCGATCTGGAAGCCTGGATGCCCGGCCGCGGAGAGAACGGAGAATACGGGGAAGTCACTTCTGCGTCGAACTGTACCGACTTTCAGGCACGACGACTTGGGATTCGCTGTCGCAATGCCGAAGAAAAGGGGACGAAGTTCGTGCACACGCTGAACGGGACAGCGATTGCAGTGACTCGAGCGATGATTGCGTTGATCGAGAATCATCAACAGGCCGACGGCAGCATTCGCATTCCCGAAGCGCTTCGAAAGTGGGTCGGAATGGATGTGATCTCCGCCAAATCGTGAGTCGGATGCGCGAGCACTCGCTTCCCTCAATCAAAGAAGCGAGTGCCATTGACTGCCGAGCAACAATTAGAGTGGTTTATGCTTCGGGGAAATTCATCCATTTTCGCAACGTTCGGATGTCTCGCTGGTGAGCTTTGACAGCTGACGGGATTTCCGGTTTCGTAAAGATTCGATACCCCATCCATTCCATGTGGATGCAGAGCGGCATCGGCGGAAGTCCGTTTCGGATTGTTGAGAAGACCTCTTCGTTGACGAAGCCCATGTCGAGAGGGACGTCTTCGTATTGATCGCCTCGCGGTCCTTTCCAGATTCCGTCTTTCACGTAGATGGAACGGATGTGGTCCCTCACTGTGGCGAGTGCAACCCACCAGGACGATCCGGTGTCTTTCTTCAGATGACGGGTGTCGAACGCAATTCCGAGTGCTTCGGGAGAAATCCCTTCGAGCATCATGGCTGCGTCCCAACCTAACGCTCCCAGATAGCCGCGTTTGCGGTTAGCTCCGGAGTGATTCTGATAGAGACCCTGGATTCCGATCTCCTGATTCATCGCAGCCAGATCACGAGCCTGGGCTGTGTAGTTGCGGAGTTGAGGGAGCATCGGCTTGGCGAGATCGAGATGATAATGCCCCATACGGTAGTGCGTAACACCCGCCTCTTTCAGCACCTTCAACAGCGACTCAGTATGCGGTTCATCAACGCTTCGAACAGCCGTCGCTGCGATGACGATGCGGCAACCCTGTTTTCCGAGGGCTTCGGACATTTTGGGAACTTCGTCGGCAGCAACTTCCGGTTCGATATGTCCTCCCGGGCGAATGGTGGCTTCAATGCCGTCTGCTCCGGTCTCTGAAACTGCTTTCGCGAGCTCCGTGTAATTGAGACCTTCGAAGACCTTCTCGAAGATTGCGATCGGCCATTCGTCGGGGATGGGACCTTGAGAGTCGTCGGCGAATCCGAGGCCGGGGAAGCAGGCGAGTGCTCCCGATGTTGCGATCAGCTTCTGCAGAAAGAGTCGGCGCGATTCCGTGGTCGGCATGGTGCGATCCTGTGTTGATGAGGCTGACGAATCAGTTGGGCGTGTGTGCGAGGTTGAGAAGACCCGTGCGAAAGATTGTCTATGGTCGAAACTCATGCCAGTCCATTCCGTCCTGCATGATGCTCTCGTTGATTCGAAGAAGCTTGCCTTTGAGTTCATCGACAAGTTCCGGATGCTGGTCCGCGATGTTTGTTGTTTGCGAAGGATCTTCGCTCAAATTGAAAAGTTGGTAGTTGGTGTAACCGCCGGACTTGATGGTTGGAATCCAGTCTTCGTTGAACATGTTGTCGGTCGAAAGTTCGTAGTCCGGATCGGCGACCAGTGAATAGTCACCGTCTCTCATTGCGACGATGGGGCGAGATTTTTGAAGATGCCAGAAGAGGGGTTGATGTCGTTCAAAGCTGTCCCGGTGTCCGGTGAGCAGCGGCGTCAGATCGGAGCCGTCGAGGTGGACATTCTCCGGAGGGGCGATTTCCAAGAGACCACAAACGGTTGGGAAGACATCGACAAGACCTGCAGGGACATCGAGGACTTGATCGGCCTCGATGACACCTGGCCAGGCAAAGATACCCGGGACGCGAATTCCGCCTTCCCAGTTCATGCCTTTCCGGCCGCGCAGTCCACCTGTGCGGTCGTCGCGATAACTTCCGTTGTCGGAGGCGTAGATGATCAGCGTTTGCTTGTCGACTCCGAGTTCTTCGAAGCACTTCAGCAGGCGACCGATGGCTCGGTCGGTGTTGTCAATCGTTCCGGAATAGACAGCCCCTTTGTTGTTGGCGTTTCCGTATTCCTGAACGATCTCTTCCGGGGCTGCGATTGGAGCGTGTGGCTCATGAAACCAGACGTTCAGGAAGAACGGCTGATCAGTGACTCTCTTGTTTTTCAACCAGTCGATGGCTTCATCAACAACAAGCTGGCAGGAATATCCCTCAAGTGGTCCGACCGGGCTTCCGTTACGAACGAAGTTATTAGGATTGTGGTGACTTGGAGAAGCGTTGTTGTGGGTTGCGAACCAGTAATCGAAGCCGTGATCGGCCGGTGTTGGTTTGGTTCGTTCCTCTGTTGAGAGTCCGAGGTGCCACTTGCCGACATGACACGTTTCGAAGCCCGCTTGCTTAAGCTGTTCGGCGAGAGTGACTTCCCGTTCTCGCAGATGCGACCACTGGCGTCGGTCTTCGATCCAGCTGTAAACGCCGGTGCGAATGTGATGGCGGCCGGTGGTCAATGTGGCACGTGAAGGAGAACAGACTGCGCAGCCTGAATAGAAATTTGTGAATCGCGTCCCTCGTTTGGCGATGCTGTCGATAAAGGGAGTGGAGACCGGACCGTCATAGCATCCAACGTCCTGAAAGCCGAGATCGTCGGCGAGCAGGATGACGACATTCGGATGATCAGCTGCCGAAAGATCGCCAGCAAAAAGTGACGACATTAAGACCAGCAGGCAGCAATCACGAAGCACTCTCAACAGTTTCATCTGTTTTCCTTATCCGTCACGAGAGCAAGTTGCTCTTTCGCGTGCACTCGCTTGTGCTGTTTCGTCAAGTCAAAGGCTGTGTTTGCTCGTGCGAGAGAGTGCAAACCAAATCGGAAGGTATGCTCCCATCCACGTCCATCGATGCTTCTCAGTGTGGCATCTGGACAACGAGCGTCAAGGCTCAGGCGGTCGGGAAGAGGTTCGGAAAGAAGACGAAAACGAGAGTGCGATTCTTCGCGGAAGCGTTACTTGACGCTCACAACACGATGGAAGTGTAGCTCCACTTCGCGATCGACCACTCGTCGAACACCTTCAGCCAGGCACATCGGCTCGTTGTCCGATTCTCCGCGAGCGATGACTTCCTTGAGAGGAGTTCCGGGAGGGACGGTGAAAGCCGTTTGCTGAATGATCTGATTGCCAGCGTCGAGTTCCGGAACGATGAAGTGAGTCGTTGCGCCGTACGTCAACATGTGGTGACTGAACGCATCCTGATAGGGCCGGAAGCCGGGAAAGGAAGGGAGCAGGCCATGATGAAGATTGATAATACGTCCTCCAGCATATTCCCAGCAGGCGCGCGGAGGAATCAATCGCATGTAACGGGCGAGCACGATGTAGTCGACATCGTATTCGTCGAACAGATCGACCATCCGATCGTTGTCGGGATTGCCTTTGTCGTCACCGACATTGTGGAAGTCGACGCCGAACTGCTCAGCAATTCCGCGACAGGCGTTGCGGTTTCCGATCATGACCGGGACTGTTGCGGCAAGCTGCTTGTCGCGAATGTTTCTTAAGATCGCAAGCGAAGGCTCGGGGCGAAATGTGGTGCAGAGTGCGATGCGCGGGGGCCTGTCGTATTCGTCGCGCGACCAGACACGAATTCGCAGCCCTTTCATTTCACCGATTTGAGTCATTCGTTCGCGGAGGACCGAGATCGATTCTTGATCTTCTGGCCACTCCATACGAACGAGCATCGCGAACAGCTGTTCGGTGTCGCGATCGTACATCTGGATTTCATGGAGATTGGCGCCAGCCTGTGTCACATAGTGAACGATCGGATCGGCCAGCCCACGATGATCAGGTCCGACTGCGGTGATTGTAACGTGCATTGAACATTCAGCCTTCAAAATCCATTAAGCATGTTGTTCTTGCGAGACTGCAGAAACCACTTTGAGAAGTCATCTCTGCACTCACATTGCGTGAGTTGTCGCTCCATCCAGTTCACATTGAATCTATTGTGCGAGGTCGAATCTCACGCGAGGTTACTTTGCTGCTTCATCAGGAAACAGCGGGTAATTGGAACTCGGTGTATGAGACTGATCCATGATCGCGGTCAATTCTTTGACGAGGTCAGGATGATCTTTGGCGATGTTGTGTTGCTCAGACTCATCCGTGTCCAGATGATACAGTTCCGGAGAAGTTGGTTTGGCAGTGCTGACTTTCGTTTGCACGAGCTTCCACGGACCTTTGCGGACGGCTCGTTTGCCTTGTTGTTCGGTGAACTCCCAGTACAGAAAGTCGTGTTCTTTTTGCTTGTCTGATTCGCCGAGTAGAGTCGGAAGGAATGAAATTCCGTCGACGTCTTCGGGAATCGGAACTTCCGCGATTTCAGCAACTGTCGGGAGGAGGTCCTGAAACGCTGAAATGTGATCCGTGGTTGTGTCCGGGCGGATTTTCTCCGGCCAGCGAGCGAGAAGGGGAACTCGAATGCCACCTTCGTAAAGGTCTCTTTTCATGCCAGTGAGATGGCTGTTGGAATCGAAGAACTCCATGATGTGGCCACCCTCCTGATGCGGTCCATTGTCGCTGCCAATCAGGACGAGAGTGTTGTTGTCAATTCCGGACTTCTTGAGCTGATCGAGAACGCTTTGAACGGATCGATCAATGTTCTGCATCATGGCTGCAAAACCCTTCTCCGGACCTGGCCAGCTTTGGTCCGCATAGCTTCCGAAGTCCGGGACCTCCATCCCTTTTTCGGGAGAAGGATTGTCTCGTCCCCCTTCGTTATTGGTGTGCGGGACGTTCAAAGCGTAGTAGAGAAAGAAGGGTTGATCATCGCTGGCGCTGATGTAATCGACGACTGCTTGCGAGAGAATTTCGGGTGCGTAATCAACCCGAGTCACAGCGACGCCGCGTCCATCCTGTCCTTTGTATTTGTCCATCACGACGTTTCGAAGCGGAACTTCTTCGCCGTCTCGGATGAGGAACTCCGGATAGAAATTGTGGGCGTGCCACATGCTGACGTATCCGAAGAAATGGTCGAAGCCGTTTCGATTCGGATCGTCGAGGGGAATTCCGGCACCGACGCCCCATTTGCCGATGCAAGCTGTTCGATAACCCGCCTGCTTTAAGACTTTCGCAATCGTCACATCTTCTGGGAGAAGTGCTCCCTCACTGTTGCCTCGAACGCGTGCATGCCCGGAGTGTTTGCCGGTCAGTAGAACGCAGCGTGAGGGAGCACAAACTGTGCTGCCCGCGTAGAACTGCGTGAACTTCATGCCTTCCTTGCGGAACTGGTCGATCGCGGGCGTCTTGAGAAACCCGGGGTCGTAGCAACTGAAGTCGCCGAATCCTGCATCATCCAAAAGAATGAGAATGATGTTGGGCTGCGCGAGCGCACTTCGTGTGAGGAAGACTGAGAGCAGCGTGAACCAGAGCGCAATGTGAAACCGTTTCATTACCCGTGCAAACCTCTTGAGCGTTGAGTGGTACGGTGGTCAATTCGAATGTCGACCTCGATCGAGTCCTCAATTTGTGAAACGGATCGAAGTGCGACCTCACGATCCGATCACAAACATCACAGATGTGTTGAGGAAAGTCTTTGAGCTGAGGTCAGAGTTTCGAACTACAAAGTCTGGGAACGGATCTCTTCCAGCAGTCGGACAGCTGCGCCGACGTCTGCTTTCTGCTGTTCGCGGTCTTCAGGAATTTCACGTTCGATGGTGAGCGGACCGGTGTAACCGATTTCCTTCAAGGTGCGAAGGTAGGTTTCCATGCCGACGTCTCCTTGACCGAGAGCGACTTCCCGGCCCCAGCCTGTTCCTCGTTCACTTTCCGCTGCCCAGGTGGCATCTTTGCAGTGAACGCTGCGGACGAGATGGCCTACCTTTTTTAGTGCTTCAATCGGATCGCCGGTGCCGTAAAGAATCATGTTGGCGGGATCGAAGTTGATAAACAGATTGTCGCGTTCAACGTCTTTGATGAAGTCGAGCAAATGGTCGGCGGTTTCCTGACCGGTTTCGAGGTTCAGGCTTTGACCGTTGGATTTTACGTGGTCGAGAAGCTCTCTCGTGACCGCCAGCAGGTCCTTGTAGTCCTCGCCATTTCGATCTTCCGGGACGAATCCAATATGCAGAGCGACAGTGTCGACATTCAGGAGCTTCGTGAAATCGGAAATCTCTTTCATTTCCTGCAGTCGTGCCTGTCGTGTCGACTGTGGGACGAGTCCGACAGTGCGAGCTGTTTCTTCGATGCTGGCGTAGCTTTCCCCATCGAATCCGCCGAAGACGCAGGTGATTTGAATGCCAGCTGCGCTCGTCTCAGCCAGAAAACTCTTCGCGGTTTCTTCCGTTCGAGTTGCTTTGTGCGGCGCGTGAATCTGAACGGTCGGGATGTTCAGTTCCTGGACGACATCTAAGCGAACACCCAGGCCGGCGTCGACAGATGTAAAGACTCCGATAGGCCATGAACTCATTGAATCTTACTCCTCAGCATCATTCGGCTTTTCGACACGGAACATCGGGTTGAGAGCACACATCCCGAGGACAATGGATCTCTTTTCGATTGTCATCTCACGAGAGCGAAACTTATCCAATTCCGGTATTCATTTTGAACCGCAAGCATAGCGAGTTTGGAGGATGTGGACCAATCCATGGATCACGATGATGAGACCATCAGCAATAGGTCTAAAACTCGAAAGGTTCTTGAGCAGTTGAAAGCGGGTCACCTCAGAGAAATTTGGTGAGAGTCTTTGATCAAGAGTGGATCTGAAGTCGTAGAGATGGTGTCTTCGAAGAAAAGCAAACCGGGGGCTGTGGGATCAACGAGTTCACGCGTCGAATTCAGCCTCACCTTCAGCCCTTGCAGGTGAGACTGGTGACTGATGTGTCAACAGGCTCGTTACGTCCGCTCATTGAATAAGAGATTGACTACTGATTTGCTCCACGCCAGTGTCGCATAGTCAATCATCAGCCCCCGGGAGGGGCCCGCCTCTGCTTCGAAGTATTTGTGTCTGCAGTGGAATTATCTCGTCGAAGTGGAGCGAAGCATTGGCAGCAAGTCTTCAATAGTCTCTTAAGGATCGCGTGACGCGAATCAGAGGTAAATCCTAGAAAACTTGCAGTTTGCAGCGGAATTTCTGTGGTGAATCCGTTCTTAAAACGTTTTCGACTAACGGGTTGCATCAAGTTTTTGGACTTAGCTAAAATTCCTCCAGTTCATGACGAAACAACGATTGGAAGACGTCGATTGGCCAAGAGACTGACCACTGTTGGTTTGATTGCTGGGATTCAGGCGCGCAAGAATGACGCCTGGATTCGGATGACCACTCTGTTCGGACCGCTGGTCCATAAGTGGATTCGCAAAACGGGTTTGCAACCGGCCGATATCGCAGACATTTCGCAGGAAGTGTTCCAAGCGGCGATTGAGTCAATTGACCGCTATCAACACTCCCCGGAGAAACACGGTTCTTTCACCGGTTGGCTGTTTGGGATCACGCGCAACAAGATTCGCGACTTCTTCAACCAAGCGAGGGCTCAACCGCTGAAGGTTGATCAGAGTCTTGTTGAGAGTCGCTGGGATCCGAAGTCGATTGTTGACGATGAAGTTCCGGCGAGTTCGATTAAGAATGCGGTCGTTGGGCAGGCGCATTCAGCTGCCAAGAAGATTCGAGACAAGTGCGAACCGCACGTTTGGCAATCTTTCTGGCGTGTCGTGGTCAATGGGGAAACCGCCGTTGCTGTCTCAGAAGATCTGAAACTGACACCCGAAGCGGTTCGACAAGCTTGCCATCGAACCGTCCGCCGAATTCAGGAGGAGCTCACTCGGTTGGAGAATGAGTTCAAGACTCCCGAAACTTGCGCGGATGCACTCGATTGAGGTTCGTCACGCACTGAAGATGACGGCTTCTCTTCTAGGCGGAGTTATTCATCTTCCGGTCGTTGTTGTGAGTAGATCTGCTGGAGCAGGTCCTCGACGGACTTGAATTTCTTCTTGGTGCTCTCGGAAGCTCGTTCGATTTTTTCGCGAGCATCCTGCTGTGAATGTCCTAGAGCGAGAAGTGCCTGAAAACCTTCGCTGAGGACGTCCTGATCTTCTCTCGGATCGCCATTCTCTGCTTGATCGACGAGCAGGGCGAACTTGGCCATTTTTCGTCGCAGCTTGGCGACAATACGTTCCGCGACAGCAGGTCCAATTCCGGGAAGCGTGCTGAGTTGTTTGATGTCCTGTTCTTCGATGGAAATGGCCACTTCCTGAACGGGGCGCACCATCGCCTGCAGTGCTTTGCGAACTCCAACTCCGTCGACCTGACAAATCAACTCGAAGAATTCTCGTTCTGCCCGATGGAGGAAACCGACCAATCGGGGAGTGAGTCGACCTTTTTGAGGGTTCCCATCCAGATATTGGATGGTCATCAAGGTCACTTCCTGATCGAGTTTCGTTTGCAAATGCCGTCGGACAAACTCAGGAATGAGCACCTGATATTCAAACGCTCCCACTTCGATTGCTGCTTCCTGGTCGTGCAAGTCGCAGAGTTTTCCGGTGATCTTCCGAATCATTGTTGAGTGCCATCCTTGAAGTTCGACGTTCAGGCTACCCGCTTTCACCAGCAGCTTGATTGAATTTGCTGGTGCAGTTTAGCAAGCTGCATTTGGTCTGTCTGTCGATGAGATTTCTGAACCGAATCGCATGCGAGGGTTGGTGTTGCTGAACGTTGTGTTGTCGCCCAGAATGAGCGAGCGTCATTCCTAATGATTGCACATTGTTTTTCGTCGCCCCTTTTTATTTCCCGTCTCCTCTCTCCGCTTGACCGGCCTTGAATCTTCCGATCATCGAAAAATCGAACCCAGAACTTCCAGCACGCTGGAAGGCATGGGTTGTTCACGGAATTCGGGTCTTGCTGTTTGCTGCAACGCTGCTGACGATACATATTCATTCGAAGTCACAGTCGCAGTTTCCGGAACCGACTCATTTGGAAGTCGACTTGGAACGCCTCTCGCAATGGTTTTCTGACGGAGCTATTGGGGAATACGATGCTGAGACGGGGATGACGGACGTCATTGATGCTTCGAGAGAGGTCGTCGGACATGTGACAATGACATCTCCGCAGGGAGATCGTTCGATCGGATTTTCCGGCCCGACCAACGTTCTCGTGGCATTGGATCGCGATTTCGAGATTGTCGGCCTCGATGTTCTGCAAAGCCGTGACACTCGCGAGCATGTCGATGTTGTGCTCGCTTCCGAAGAATACTGGCAGCAATTTCTCGGGAAGAACTGGAACGAAGTGGCCGATCTGCCGCGTGTTGATGCGGTATCGGGAGCCACGCTGACCAGCTATGCCATCGCGGAAGCACTCGTCGCTCGGGCTGGGGGAAGTGCACCTCGCTTGAAGTTCGACCAATCGCTCAAATTGGAAGATGTATCGGAACTGTTTCCCGAAGCTGCGACCCTGACTCTTCAAGAGGAACAGAGTTCTCGCTGGGACATTCGCAGTGCTGCTGGCGAACTGATCGGCGAGGTTGTGAGTACTTCTCCTTTTGCCGAATCCGTGGTCGGATATCAAGGTCCCTCGCAGGCTCTCATCGCACTTGATGCCGATGGAACGGTCAAGCGATTCGCTTTGCATGACAGCTATGACAACGAGCCCTACACGTCCTATCTGAATGAAGACTGGTCTTTCCCGGAGCTCTTTTCGGGCCTGACGTTAAAACAAGTGAGCGACTATGACCTTGAAGAGCAGGGCATTGAGGGAGTCAGTGGAGCGACCTGGACCAGCATGGCTGTCGCTCGGGGGATTATCGAAGCAGCTGGACAACTCGAACGCCTCAAGCAGGAATCGAACGAGCCTGCAGAATCCGAACCAGCCTGGGTGATCTCGTCCCGAGATCTTTGGACCTTGGGATTTCTGTTTGTAGGGACCGGCTTGGCGTTCTCGCCTCTCCGAGGAAAGGGTTGGATTCGTGTCGTTTATCAGATTTGTCTGGTGGTCTATCTCGGATTTGTAAACGGCGATCTACTATCACAAGCGATGCTCGTCGGCTGGGTTCGACATGGACTTCCCGGAACGTCAGCTGTCCGCCTGATCGTCATGGCAGGAATTGCGTTTTCCGTTCCGATTCTGGCGAAGAAGAATGTGTACTGCACCCACCTGTGTGCTTTCGGGGCGATTCAACAGTTGGCGAGGAATCGCTTGCCGTGGCAGATTTCCGTTAACAAACGAATTCGCTCTTGGGCCCGGTTTCTGCCGGGAGTGCTGTTGGCATGGGTGGCGATTGTGACGCTCTTCGACTTGCCGTTCAGTCTGGTCGACATTGAACCCTTCGATGCCTTCGTGTTTCAGATCGCTGGAACGGCGACAATTGCCGTTTTTATCGGTGGACTGATTGCATCTCTATTTATTCCGATGGCGTATTGCCGATTTGGTTGTCCGACCGGAGGAATGATTGAATACTTTCGCCGAACCCGGAGAAGTGATCGTCTCGGCTGGGCTGACCTGCTTTCTCTGGCTGTCTTTCTGTTGGCAGTCAGTCTATTGCTCTCAGATAGATAATTTTCTCTCGAACCCGTCACTCAAACCGGTTCCAGACGGTCACTGGTCTGTAATCTGTTTGAAATCAGGGGCTTACGGTGTTTCGGAATTCCTCTTGGTGAAAAACCGGGGACCGAAGTAAACTCTCGACGCGTTATCGTCCTTCCCCATGCGTAGTCACGCCACAACCGACAACTCGGTCATGTTTTCCCCGTCAGCAAACTCTCTGAAACCGACACTCGCGTCGCCGTTGAATCGAATGGCGATTCTGGGATTGTTCCTCCTTGCGTCGTTTTGGAGTTCGGGGTGTGTCAGTCGTCGAATGACGATCCGGTCGAATCCTCCGGGAGCTTTGGTGGAGGTCGATGGCAAACGTATCGGATTGACTCCCGTATCGATGGACTTTGACTACTACGGAACGCACGAGATCTCACTCTCTGCTCCGGGATATGAGACGATGCGGGTTCATCAGCCGGTCGAAGCTCCGCTCGGGCAGCGAATTCCGATCGACTTCTTCACGAACCATTTTCTCTTCGGACATGTCACCGATCGGCACGACTTCACCTACAATTTGGCGCGTCGCAGGGAACCGATCGACGAGGAACTCAATTTGATCGATCGCGGAAGAAACTTCCGTTCTCAAGCCCAGATCGGCGGAGTTGCGCAGCCATAATTCTTCGGGATGCGAATGAGAATTGATCTGCACATGGCAGTCTTCTCAATGGTCTTCATGGGTTCTTAGCAATCGTGTGAGACTGTTTCTTTCGATGAAAGCAGTGGTTGCTCGTGCGAATCTCTTCAAACCAGATTTGAAGATGCTCTAATTGATGTGGCCAGACTTTTGAGTTGAAGAATCCGGTCTCGCACGGATGCTCGCTGGATCAGTTCACTCGCCAGAGTTCAGACGAAAACAATCTTGTTCAAGGAAAGCAGAATGGCCCGCGTTCGACAGGTTCAAGTGATTGCACATCGTGGAGCGTCAGGGTATCTGCCTGAGCATACACTTGAAGCGAAAGCCATGGCTTATGCCATGGGGGCCGACTACTTAGAGCAGGATGTTGTCTTATCCAAAGATGACGTGCCGGTCGTGCTGCACGACATTCACCTCGACACCGTAACGGATGTCGCTGAGCGGTTTCCTGATCGCAAACGCTCCGACGGACGCTTCTATGCAATCGATTTTCTGGCAGAAGAAATTCAGTCGCTCAGAGCTTCTGAACGGTTTCACCATCGAACCGGCAAGGCTGTATTTCCTGATCGATTTCCCCCTCATACCGGAACGTTTCAGGTCCCAACGCTCGCCGATGAAATTCAAATGATTCAGGGGCTCAACAAGAGCAGTTGGCGGTCAGTCGCGATTTACCCGGAACTCAAACAACCCAAATTTCATCACGACGAAGGGAAGGATCTTGCCGGAATCGTTCTCAAAGAGTTGGGCAAGTTCGGTTACTCCTCAAAAACTTCTCCAGCCGTCGTCCAGTGTTTTGATGAGACTGAGTTGAGGAGAGTCCGCGAGGAACTCGGTTGTGATTTGACGCTGGTTCAATTGTTCTCCTCAGCAGACTGGATGACGAAAACGGACGCCGCCGACGAACGCCGAAAACGGTTGGCGACCGTCGCTGAGTACGCCGACGGGATTGGTCCATCGATCGATGCCGTTTTCCTCGAAGATCCACTGGGCGGCGTGCCAATCGGTTCGAGTCTCGTCGTCGATGCCCATGCCGCGGGTTTGATTGTACATCCGTGGACCTTTCGAGCGGACGCGTTTTCGTCCATGTTCAAGTCATTCGCCCAGATGCATCAGGCAGCAGTTTTGGCGGGGATCGACGGCGTGTTCAGCGACTTCCCCGATCAAAGCGTGAAGTTCTTCGAGAATATTGCTGCCGAGTAGGAATGACAGAAGCCACTTCGCCTCGATCGATGATTGAGGTGAGTGGCTTCTGATGTCGCAAGGCTCGCACGTGCAATCTCAGCGTTTTTAACGAGTGAGAACGCGCCAGCGAGTGCATAGGGAAGTGCAACCAGCTTTAGTCGATGGGGATCATTCTGACGCAAACCGGAGTCGGAACGTTCACGACGTTGCCAGTCGGTTCAAGCGAGCCGTCTTTTTGATTGATGCGGAAGACGACGATTGTGTCCGAGTTTTGATTGGCTGCGAGCAGGAACGTACCAGTCGGATCGATTCCAAAATTTCGTGGGATTTCGCCTTCAGTCGATGTATGTCCGATCGGCTCAATCGTTCCGTCGTCGTCAATCCGGAATCCAGCGATGCTGTTGTGTCCACGATTTGAGACGTAGACAAACTTACCCGACGGATGAACGAGTGTTTCGGCTGTCGAATTGCCTTCAAACTCACGATTGCCCGGAAGTGTCGATTTCGTCATCAGCGGTGACAGTTCTCCACTTTCAGGATCATACGAATATGCTGTGAGTGACGAACTCAGTTCGTTATTGCTGTAGGCGAATTTGCCGTTTGGATGGAAACAGAAGTGCCGTGGTCCGTCGCCTGGTTGGGTACTGACAGAATGTGGCGAGTTCGGCGAAAGCGTTCCGGTTTCGGGATTGAGTTGGTAGACGAGAAGTTTGTCGAGCCCAAGATCCGCCACGACAACACGCTGGTTGTTGGCGTCAATGTTCGCAGAGTGCGCGTGCGGAGCTTCCTGGCGTCGAGGATTGACGCTCGATCCAATGTGTCGAATGAATGACGTGATTTCATCGAGCGATCCATCTTCAAAAATCGGCAAGCTGGCGACACTTCCGCCTCCATAATTGGCGACGACCAAACATCGACCGGTGCTATCGACAACAAGGTGGCACGGACCCGCTCCACCGGAGAGTTGATTATTCAACTTGGTGAGATCACCTGAATCGGAGTCGATCTTGAACGATGTCACTCCCCCCACCTTCTCGCCACGCGGGCCCGGCAAGTCGCTGACTTCGTTGACGCAGTACAGGAATTGATGGTCCGGGCTGATCGCGACAAAAGAAGGATTGGCCAGCTCTGCGGCGAGTTTGGGTTCGCTGGGCTTTCCTGTCTTCATGTCGAGAGTGAAGGTGTAGATTCCCTGGCTGTCACCTCGTGTGTATGTGCCGACATAGACGCGCATTGGTGAGCTCTCCTGAGCGGCAGCGAAGGATGGCAGGAGACAGCAACTCAGCATGAGACTGCCGAGGACCGGCTTCAGCCACTCCAGTTGAAAGCAAAGCCTGGCGACAGGTTGAGGGTGGCGGTCAATTCGCTGCATGCGAACTCCTTCGTTGTCGAGGTGTGAATAGACACGTGCTTTGAGAAACTTAGTTGTTGCCATCTGACACAATTCTCCGCCTCTGTTCAATGCAGCGACCAGCGGCGGGAGCTACAATTCTGACCGATGATTTTGATCGGCAATCGTGATTGTGCAGTTCAGAGATGGCTTCCCGGGATTCCCTTTGCAAAGACTGAAAGAGGTTGCGGAAATGAAAGTGACACGTCGGACATGCTTGACTGGCTTGGGTGGAATCGCAGCAGCCGGACTTGTGTCATCCCCCGGAATTGTTCGCAGCCACGAGACATCGACCGAAAAGAAAATTCGCTATTGCCTGAACACCAGCACGATTCGCGGTCAGAACCTTTCCCTCGAAGAGGAAATTGACCTCGTTTCTGAAGTGGGCTACGACGGAATCGAGCCATGGATTCGTGAAATCGAAAGCTATCAGCAGTCAGGTAAGTCTCTGTCTGACTTGAAGAAGAAGATTGCAGACAAAGGGCTTCAAGTCGAAAGCGCGATCGGGTTTGCACGGTGGATCGTCGATGATGCCGGCGAACGCGAGCAAGGGCTTGAGCAAATGAAACGCGACATGGAACTAGTCAGTGCCATCGGCGGAACGCGCATCGCAGCTCCTCCTGTCGGAATGCACGGTCAGGATTCGGCCGCACTCGATCTCTTCGCAGCTGCGGAACGCTACGCAGTGCTGCTCGAGTTGGGACGAGAAATGGGTGTGACGCCACAAGTTGAAATCTGGGGGCCGTCGCGAAATCTGTCTCGGCTCGGAGAAGCTGTTTTTGTTGCGGTCGAGAGTGGCGATCAGGATGCGTGCGTCCTGCCGGATGTCTATCACATTTACCGTGGGGGCTCAGATTTCGAAGGCTTGAGCTTGTTGAATGGATCCGCAATTCACTGCTTCCATTTCAACGATTATCCTGCCGCATCAGACCGAGAGAAGCTGGGCGACGGGGACCGAGTTTACCCCGGAGACGGTGTTGCTCCATGGCAGTTGCTCGTTGACATTCTTGATCAAATCGGGTTCTCGGGAGCTGTCTCGCTTGAACTCTTCAACAAGAGCTACTGGGCAGAAGATCCCCGACAGGTTCTTCAAACCGGATTGAGCAAGATGAAACAGGTCTTCGAAACGCATTCCCATTCTGAATCCGCCTCGTAATACCAGTTTCGTCTGATTCGAATGGGTGACTGTTTCTCGAATGGAAATCGACTCGCTGTAGGGGATGGAGTGCGATGAATGTTCCGGTGACATTGTCGACACTCTGTCATTCTTGCGGACACCTGCGGATCGTGGTGTCCGGAACCGGTTCGCGATTTTACTTGTGCGAGAATTCGCAACAGCACAAGAATTATCCGCGCTACCCTCGCCAACCGGTTGTCGAGTGCGATGGGCACACGCCGGTTTCGGATTCCTCAAAGCAGCGACCTTCGAGCGGATGACTACTTGATTCCGGCGAGATCTTGGCGACTTAGGCAATCGACGAGAAATTCGCGCAGAAATTTTCGACTCTTCTGATCTACAATACCGACACAAGACTTCCTCCTAAATTCTTGAATTGTCGTTGTGGTGTTCATGAGACGCTCGCCATTTTCATTGTTGTTGATTTTCCAACTGTTGGTAGCGGTAGGAGGAATTCGAGCTGCCGACGAGTCATCTCCGCAGAGCGAAGGGAATTTCGAACAGGTTAAGCTGTCCGAGCTTCTGGAAGAAATCGACCGAATTCGAGCGTTTCCGGGGGCTGTCCAAGTTCAGGACCGGGGCGAATTGTCGATCTGGGTCAATCAACTCGATCTGGGGGCGGTCAATTCGTTCGACAGCGGGACGAATTTCTACCTCACCTGTCACATCAATGTGATCAACCAAGGCACCGAGGCCGTCGTCGTTGAGAGCGATAAAGTGACCCTCTCTGCCTGGGGGCAAACCTATGCAATTCACGATGTTTCGAAACAGCGAGGAATCCTGACCGTTCAAATTGCGGGTGAGCCGCAATCCATTCGAAACATTGAGACTCCTCCGGAGATCGAAGTGCCTGCGGGAGAAGCTGTCGCTTTCTGGGCAGTTTTCACCAACCTCCAACGTGTGCCGACGATTGGAAGTATGGAACTTGAACTTCCCGTTCGGGATCGGGCCACAATCACTCACGATTTGCGATCTGAACAAAAGTCCCGTCTCGGTTTGCAGGGCGAAACTCTCGGTGCTGCAAATTCGCTGGGAATGCTGAGCGTTTTTGGTGAGCTGAATTCGATCAATGCACAGGACTTGATCGATGAGATTCAGAAAATGATCGATACTGGCACCCGCCGGTTTCTCGTTCGCTGGGAGAGTGAAGCTGATACCGTCGAAGAAAATCTGATGGACTGGCTGTTGTTCACAGCTGCGAATCCGGGTCAGACTCGGAGTGTCTATCAATTCATGCCGCAGCTCCCTGAGTTTGAACAACTCGTTTGTGCTGAGATTCCGGAAGAGAATGTTCCCGAATTTCAGTTTGATGATGATTACGATTCGGTTCTGTTCGAAACTTCCGAAGAAGCCGCCGATGAAGTTCTGCGTCCGCTGTACGAAGTGATGGGACCGCGATTCATCGGTGAAGAAATTCGGTCGGGGCATCCACTGTCGCGGTCGGCGGCGCTTCACGTGCTAAGTTCGCGACGTGACACCGCAGCTTTTCAGAACCTGTTTTCGACTCTCTTGAAGCTTTACGAATCCGGCAACGAAAGCGATCGGCGAAACGTCCTGCTGGCCATGAGTCAGCAAACCGATCCGCGTGCCTGGGAGCTTCTCACCGAAGTCGCCACTCAAGGCAACTCCCGTGAATCCGTCGCAGCGTTTCAGTCGATGTTGCGATCGAATCATTACGGAATGGTCCGCGAAGTCCGGCAACTTCTTTCCGAGGACGCTTTCGAAATTCCACTCGAACAACAGATTGAATTACTCAGCGCAAATTTTCGTCCGGAATGGACCCGATTTCTGGCAGCGAGTTTTGAGGACGAGAACGAACTGGTTCGCGCGGCTGCGTTGAAGAGTCTCGTCGATGTCGGTCATCCGAGCATTATGCTGATTCTGGAGAAAGGATTGTCTGATCCTTCTGAAGAAGTTCGGCTCATTGCGTTTGAAGCGCTGGCTGCTCGGGGAGATGTCGTCAGCAATCGCATCGCTCACGAATACGCTCTCGAAATGTTATCGCAGGGGAAAGCCTCTTCGTCGGTGATGTCGATCATCGAGGACAACCGGGACACTCGAGCGGCGACGGTCATCGTCGATCGAATTAAGGCGGACGGTTCACAGCGACTGCAGCTCATTACTTTGTTGGGGACGGTCGGAGACGATTCAGACGTGCGGCGTTTGTTCCCGCTGTACGACGAATTCACTCCCGATGAACAAGCGTCACTTTTGAATCTTGTCGATCAACTCGAACTTCC
Organism: Thalassoglobus sp. JC818; assembly: GCF_040717535.1. NCBI lineage: Bacteria > Pseudomonadati > Planctomycetota > Planctomycetia > Planctomycetales > Planctomycetaceae > Thalassoglobus > Thalassoglobus sp. JC818. The sequence goes on along the minus strand of NZ_JBFEFI010000006.1, from coordinate 118,496 downwards.
CGAAGTTGTCACGATGAGCAAGCTCGCATTGGAGTCCGAACACAATGACGTGCGTCGCACGGGCATCGCCATTCTGACTCGATTGGGCAGCGATGAGGCGACCGAGACGCTCTACGAATATCTGTCCGACGCTGATCCGTCTGAACTCCCGGTTGTCTGTGCAGCGATCGGACAAATTGGAACGATGTATGCGAGAGACCTGCTGCGAGACTTTCGTACTGAAATGTATCAGGGAGGAAACGACGAGGGGTTGAGTGCTGCCCATGCCGGGTTGTACTTCTGGGCTCGAAACTCGCCCGCCTGGAATTCGATCGACTCAGCTTACTATCACTCTCAGATGGAGAACGCTGAGAACGCTCTCAAGTACTTTCAACTCGCTGCGGAAATCGATCCTGAACTTGGAACGGCATTCCATGGAAAAGGGAATGCATTGTTGAAGTTGAAACGCTTCGACGAGTCCAAAGAAGCGTACAAGGTCGCCCTAGAACTCGACGATTTCGACGGGCAAGCGATCACCGGGTTGGGCATTGTGATGGCGATCCAGGGAGAAACCGAAGCAGCTGTCGAATTGGCACTTGAGTCGATCGACAAGTTTCCCAAAGACAACGTTTACTACTACAACACAGCTTGCGTTTACGGGCGGGCGATCGAGTATCTGCGGAAGCAGCCGCAGTCCGACGAGACTCGCGAGACGATCAAAGAGTACGAGGAGGCAGCCATTCAGAAGCTGCGAGAATCGATCGAATTCGGATTCGAAGAGTTTGACCTCATGCGGAAAGACCCGGATATCGATGCACTTCGTGATGTTCCGGGATTCGATTCATTGATCCCGAACTGATCGTTCGCTGCGTGTTTTCCTATTCTCGATCGCATATCTTTCTCCGCGTCCGTTATTGTTCTGCGAAGATGTGTGCCCGTCGATTTAGTGAATCTGAGGAGACGCTATCCTCGGAGCGGTTTGTATCTCCCCCGAAATGGCAGCATGCTCTAGAAAACGAATGTTGAACGATGACTGTTGATGGAGCCACAGAAGGAACAATTGCAGCGATTGCCTCTGCTCCTGGTCGTTCGCAACGTGGAATTATCCGTGTCAGTGGTCAGAAGACGCTGAGCGTCATCAAGCAGTTGACAGGTCAGGCTGACTTTCATCCGCGTCATGCTCGAAGATATTCGCAGACCGTTTCTCTGGGAGATTCCGATCTTCAGTTACCGATCGATGTCTATCTCTGGCCAACGAATCGAAGCTTTACTGGAGAACCTCTCGCGGAAATCCATTGCGTTGGATCTCCGCCGCTGCTGAATGAAATTCTCGAGCTGGTCTTCGCACTGGATGTCAAACCCGCTCAGCCGGGGGCGTTTACGCTGCGAGCTTTTTTGTCCGGGCGAATCGATCTCCTTCAGGCCGAAGCTGTGCTGGGAGTAATTGATGCTGGCAACAGCAATCAACTCGAACTCGCTCTCCAGCAACTCGCTGGGGGAATTTCGACGAAGATCGCCGAACTTCGCGAAGAACTCCTGATTCACCTCGCGGATCTAGAAGCTGGGCTGGACTTTGTTGAAGAAGATATTGAGTTCGTCCAGCGGTCCGTGTTCTTAGGGCGTATCGATCACTCGATCGCGTTTCTCAATCAACTTCTGGCTCAATCACTTGATCGCATGGAGAGTGTGGGGCTGCCCAGAGTGGTGTTGGCAGGACTGCCGAATGCCGGAAAAAGTGCATTGTTCAACGCGCTCCTGAATAGTGAACGAGCACTTGTCTCCGAGATTGCCGGGACGACGCGTGATTACCTTTCGTGTGAGATGACATCCGGAAGAACCTCATTCACTCTGATTGACACAGCCGGTTGGGAAATTGGTCGCAATGCAATTGAGGAACAAGCTGGAGATCAGCGGGCGGATCAGTATCGACGTGCGAATCTAGTTGTCTGGTGCGAAGCGGTTGATCTGACCGACCAAGACATGGCAACGAATTCCGAACTTCTGGAAGAGGTCAGTGAGTCGGGCGTTTCTGTTTTAAAAGTGAAGACCAAAGCGGACTTGCTGCCGAGCGATGCTGTTTCTGCTGATGGAGAACTTGCCGTTTCATCCTCGAAGAATCTCCACTTGGAGGAATTGCTAAAGCGAATTTCACATCAGCTGTCGACATCTTCTGAAGAAGTGGAACTGTTGGCGTCGACTTCGGCGCGCTGCCGTGAGAGTTTGAGCAGAGCGGTTGAGTCGCTGGAGAGAACACGCGACATGATGGCATCAGAAGCGGGCGATGAACTCATTTCGATGGAGCTTCGCGAGTCGCTGGACCATCTCGGAAGAATTGTTGGTGTTGTTTACACCGATGACATTCTTGATCGAGTGTTCAGTCGGTTTTGTATCGGCAAATAAATTTGAATCGAAAAGTTTGACTGACGAGACAATGAGCGCGCGTTCGATGGAGAGTGGTCGTTTTATCGGATTGGACGAGGCGGGGTATGGTCCAAATCTTGGTCCGCTGGTGATCGCAACATCTGTCTGGACAACGCCGAATCCTCCGGAAGAATGTGACTTCTATACCTGTCTCGAGGAGGTGATTGATCTCAATGCACCGGCGGATTCGTCGAGAATTCAGGTCGCCGATTCCAAGCAGGTGAATGTCGGACGGGACGCTTTTCGAAACCTGGAACGGTCAGCGCTGAGTCTGCTGCGATCGACAGGAATTCAGCCGACGACGATCCATGAACTTTGGCAGGCATTGTGTCCGCGCAATGAGGATGAGGCGATCGACTTTGACAGTTCACTCGCGGAATGGGATCGAGATCCGATCACGATTCCTGTCGAAGCGGACGATGATGACATCGCGGAGATGGCTGATCGGCTCAGCAATTGTTTTGCAGAGCAGGGGATTGTCTGTCAGAAATTCGTTGCTCAGATTGTTCCGGCAGCGAGATTCAATCGATTGCTCGATGAACACGGCAGCAAGGGAGTTGTGCTGTCCACGCTTGGGTTTCAACTCCTCCAGTCGGTGTGGGAATCGGACTCCATCACGCCGACAGTCATCGTGGGAGACAAGCATGGCGGTCGAAACAGGTATGATGAATTCATCGCGGGAATTGTCGGTGATGCGATGATCTTTCGGATCGAAGAAGGTCGCCCGATGAGCCGCTACCGAGTCGGCTCAACCGAGCTTCGATTTCAGGTGCAGGGGGAACGTCATCTTCCGGTGGCGGCTGCGTCGATCGTCGCGAAGTACTTTCGCGAACTGGCAATGATGCAGTTCAACGAATACTGGAAGAGACACGTTCCGGAGATTCGTCCCACCAAAGGATACCCGATGGATGCCCGTCGATTTTTGAAGGACATCCAACCGGTTCTGGCGGGACTGAATGTGAATCTCGATGACTTGTGGCGTCGCCGCTAGAGCAAGTTGATCTTACCTGTGCACTCGCTTGCGCTCTTTCACACGATAAAAGGCTGTGCTTACTCGAGCGCACCAAATGAAGACATGCTCTAATACTGCAGACTACCTCCGCTTCTGGCTCTCGTACTCAGCGATTGGCTTGGTTCCTTCTTCTGTCAGAAGCGGATCATTCGTTTCTTTCCGCCAGTTCATGAGCGCATCCTGCATCCGAGTGAGTTGCGATTGATATTCAGGCAACTCGGCGAGGTTTCGGAATTCCCAGGGGTCAGCCTCCAAGTCGTAGAGTTCAAACTCGGTGGGGGCGGCGTAGGTTTCGAAACCTTGCTTCACTTCAGAAGGGACCGATTCTTGCTTGCTGAATCGAGCAGCTTTGTCACCATCGATTCCTTGCGAAGGACTTCTGGAGTCCCAGAGAAGATTGTGAATCAACTTGAACCGCTGGTCGCGGATGGCTCTTCGCGGGAAAAATGGAGTTGATCCGTGATAGTGGAATTCGGCAGCGAGGAATGAACGCCACGATGGATCGTTTCCAGTCAGAACAGGTCGAAGCGATTTGCCTTGGATATTCTCGGGCTGATCGACGGAAGTTGCATCGAGGATCGTCGGCAGAATATCAACAGTGCTGACGAACGAAGACGATCGCGGAATTTGCTGCATTTGTGGCCAAGAAACGAGGAACGGAACGCGTAAGCCAGCTTCGTAGCAAGTCGTTTTGCCTCGATCGAACGGAGGGCCGTGGTCTCCGACAAAGATGACGAGTGTTTCACCGCTCTTTCCGGAGTCTTCGAGCTTTTGCATCAGTAGTCCGATGCCGTCATCGAGCCGGAGGACTGTGTTGTAATAACCGGTGACCCGTTTCATCTGTTCGGGAGTGTCGATCTGTTGAAACGGAAAAGGTGGAACTTCTCCAACTTTCTTAGGAGTCTTGGGATGTCCGTTCAACTGGTCCGGAAAATACCGCTCATTGCTTTGCCGACTTGAACGTGCAACATGAGGGTCGGTGTAATTCACCATCAGAAAAAACGGTCCATCTTCATTCATGAACGGTGCCACGGTATCAGCGATCTTTTCAACGTCGCGGCCATCGACTCGGTATCGCTCATCAAATGGGAATGATGATTCAGGACCGACGTGCAGTTTCCCGATAATCCCGGTGCGATAGCCGGCATTCTTCAGTAGAACGGGAATCGTCTGTTTCTGAACGTAATCGTGAAGTTGAAAACCAACATCTGCATTGAGGAGGCCATATTGCCCATTCGTATGCGGATACATTCCCGAGAACATGCTGCTGCGCGACGGGCTGCAGGATGCTTGGGTGACGTAAGCTGTCTCGAACAGAGTTCCAGATTCAGCGAGTCGATCGAGGTGGGGCGTTTGAATTGCAGTCTCGCCGTAGCAGCCGAGTTGCAGGCCGAGATCGTCAGCTGTGATCAGCAGCACGTTTGGACGTTCTTCGGCATTTGCATTTTGTAACTGCGATGAACACGCGAGGACAAATCCCGCGATAAGCAGCAGGATCGACTGTGACGACAGCTTCCCGCTTTGTAAGGAAATCAAAGACAACAGCATGTGATGCGCTCTCTGTGTTGATGAGAATTGGCGGAGGGATGTTGTTCGCGTTTCAGCGGTCGGACTGAGTGAGCGATGAAGACACGTTAATCACTCAGTCGACGAACGAAGCGAACGAATTCCATTCTGCGCAGACGCTGACGGATTCACAAGGACTGATGAGTGTTGAAAGTCGCCACGAGAGGACAATGGTCAAAAGCGTCCGATGCTAAGGCAGCGGAATTCCACCGGGAAGAGCCATGTCGTCCGGCTCGTCTTCCCAGAAATCATCTTCGTCGTCGTACTCATCTTCGTCCATTTCGATGCCAAGAACGGAGTCGACGCGACGTACCAGCATGGGGGTAAAGAATTCGATTTCTGAGGCGAAGTCACGTGTGATTCCGCTGTTGATCGAGAAGTCCCCGTAGAACTGGCTTCCACTGCTGCTCAAGCTGATGGAGTCCAGCACATCTTCCATTTTATAAACGAAAGAGCGAGCCTGAACGGTTAGCACAAAGGCCATATTCTCAAGGTCTTGTTTGTGTGCTTCAAGTGCTTCTTTCGCGAGTCTGATCCCCTCTTCACCTTCTTCGACAGCCTCCTGCGCACTCGCAGCGTCTCCGAAATCGACGGTGAATTTCGCGGTGATATCACTTCTAAAGTTAAACACAAGCAGCGTGTTGAGGACGGATTCGGAATCAATCGAGATGTCCTCGGAGAGAAACTGGCTTGGATCGGCTCCAAAGTTGGCATCTGGTGAGATCGATCCCATGATGAGATGACCATACGAGGGCAGGAATGCGAACTGTCCAGCCACAGCACAGACACCATTGGCATCGATTGATTTTTCAATCATTTGTCGTTGACCGACCACCAGAGTCTGCTCATCAGCAACCATTCGGGAGAAGCCATCTGCATGATCGAAGATGGTCTTGCCGGCGTAAGTTGACGGAGTCACTTCGCCTTTCATTGTTGAGGGATCGATCGGTGCTTTGGTGCGGACCAGCACAATCGGAGTCGTCTCCGTTGCTGACGTTCCCACGACGATCGAATCGATTTGATCGATCTCAACTCCTGAAAGCGTTCGCAAACGCGTTTCGAGCGTCCGCCAGAATTCACTGCTTCGTACCGGTCGCAGAACAGCCGACTTCCAGACGTCGTCGACCTGCAACTCAACATAGCTTTCCATGTCGCTCGGAAGCCAGGCGAACCGTGCTTCGTCGACGGCTCCCAGCGACGTGGCTGCCAGATACAAAGCCCCTCCGATCAGGCTGATCATCAGCAACCCACCCGCAAAGATGGCGACGATGACGCCGACGGGGAGTTTGTCGGAGTCTCTCTTTTTCCCTTTTCCCTTTTTGGATTTCTTGCCAGATGACTTCTTGCTGGCAGATTTCGATTTACTCGATTTCACTGAGTGAATCGGTGTTCCGTAGTCTTCCCACTCATCATCGAAGCCTTCATCGGAACTGTCATCGAAGAATCCACCGTCGTCCCATTCTTCATCGTCAGCCGTCGAAGAACTGAGCTTCGCAACGAAGACTTCCCGACACTTGGGGCACCGCACCTTTGATCCGAGTCTCGACTCGTCCTTAAGGTTGAGCGATGCTCCACACTGTGAGCATGTGACAGTGAATGACTTTGCCATAGTAGCGGGACCCTGTGGGTAGGGAGTCTTTTCAACCGTTGTCGGAAGTTTTGGCGAGAAGTCCCATCTGCGTGAGTTTGTGACGACACTCATCTCGCTCACGCGAACGGCTCAACTCTTTCCACGTTGGATGCTGACACTCCAGAAAGACCGCGAGGTCATAGGGAGCGGTCAATTCGTTGGCTGCAGCGTATTCGTTGAGTCGTTGAATGACTTCGACATCCAACCCGGTCAGGAACATCGCGTTCTGGCGGTAGTCCTGGAATGCTTCCCAAGCGATGGGGAACAATGGTTGGACAATCTCTTCGCCGATGGTTGTTGCGTACTGTCGGATCTCCAGTTGAGCGTGGGAATCCATTCGCAGAGCGAGAAAATGCAACAGGTTGTGAAGGTCGACCTTCCAGTAGGCTTCCGTATAAGTCGACAGGGGAAGGTCCTTGCGGGCCTGTTCCCGAGCGATGCCAGCGTCGATGCGCTCTTGATAGAGCTTGCGGGCGGCTTCCTGAAATTCTGCTTCGGAGGCAGTCAGTTCGGCTCCGGGCTTTTCGTCGAGAAAGCCTGCGCTGCCTTGCCGGTTAACAGTCGCTTGGGTTCTCCATTCGTCGGGGGCAGTTGTTTGAGCCGAGTCGATGGCGACGGAGTATCGCGTGCTGTACTCGTTGACATTGGCTGTGCGGTGACGGATCCATTGTCGCCAGCAATCCATTGGCGAGCGGACAAGCAGTTTGACTTCCGCCATCTCAAATGGAGTGGTGTGTCGGTGACGCAGCAGGTAGCGGATCAATGTTCGATCGTCGGAGACTTTCCGTGTGCCGGCGCCGTAGCTGACGCGGGCCGCCTGGACGATGGAACCGTCGTCGCCCATGCAGTCGACGAGGCAGACGAAGCCATCATTGAGAACTGGAAACTTTTCCCATCGAAGACGATCAATTTCAGAAGCGTTTGCAGACATGGAATTCCTTGTGGCTGCATCACGCAGCAGGTCGATTCTTGTTCAAAACCGGATTATGAGTTGCACGAAGTCTGCTTTCAATCTCTGCTTCTTCGCGATTCTGATGCTTTGGGAATCTTCATCGATCGATCACACTTGAACTCTGCCAGTGCAGTAGTCATTGTCTGAGGTCCAAAATCCCGTCCCTCCAGCAGAATTTACGCCGTGTCTGATTCCGAATGGACCCCGACAACAGTCGCCGAATTGAGTCGATTCATTGGCGAAAACGCACGTGCTGAGAAGTCGCCCATCATTCCTGTGGGAGGAAGAACCGCACTCGGCATTGGAGGACGTGTTCCGACGGAATCTCAATACCTGTCGACGGTTGAGTTGAATCAGATTCTGGACTACCCCGCCCGAGACATGACGATCACCGTCGAGGCGGGAATCCGGATGGAAGCTCTGCAGGAGGTGCTGCGGGAGCAAAATCAAACTCTGCCGATCGAAACCGCCCATGCTTCGCGAGCTACGCTCGGAGGTGCCATCGCCTCAAATGCATCCGGTCCCTCTCGGTTTGGAAACGGAACCTTTCGGGACTATGTAATTGGAATTTCGGCCGTCGACGGTCAGGGACGTCTGTTTTCGGCAGGTGGAAGAGTCGTCAAGAATGTGGCTGGGTATGACCTGTGCAAGCTTCTGGTCGGATCACTCGGAACGCTCGCTGTCATCACCAGCGTGACACTCAAGCTTCGCCCACTTCCGGAGCAGAAGCGAGTTGTCATTGGAGCATTTGCGCCAGGCACCATCGAGCCTGTTCTCGCGCAGCTCAACAAGTCAGCGACCCGTCCGACAGTTTTAGACGTCCTGAATTCAAAGTGTGCCTGGCAGGTTCAGAGAGAGTTTCCTCGTGAATTACCCGATGGAGCTTCTCTCGTCTGGCTGGGCTACGAAGGAGCTGAGTCCGAAATCAATTGGCAAATCGAAACGGTTCGAGACGAATTAGGCAACTTCTCACCACTGGAATTGATTGTTCCGGAGGAAAGCGAGGTCGACAAAATGTGGACCGCGCTCGTGGAATTCCAGACGACATCGGATGACCCCGCGACGTTTCAGGCTCGATTACTTCCGAGTCGGTGTGAAGCATTTCTGGATCTCTGCACGAAGCACGATGTGGCAGCTCAAGTGCATGCTGGAGATGGTGTCGTGATCGGTCATTTGTCCGATGAACATTCAAATCTCGAAGCGGCCAGTAAAGTGGTGTCGACTCTGCGGCGTTTTGCCGAAGACTCAAGTGGCGCGTTGACAATTTTGTCATGCGATCCAGACTGGAAGCAAGAACTGTCGATTTTCGGTCGCCTTCCAGCGAGTTGGAAATTGATGGAAGAAATCAAGAAGAAACTCGATCCCGATTCGGTCTTCAGTCCGGGACGGCTGTTCGATCACGCATAAAGAACCGAGTAAGTGCCAAGTGCTTTCATGTTGGCGGTTGGCGGAAGGTCCATCATTTCCAGGTCCGATAAACTCCAAATCATTTGAAGAGTGCGAAAGCAGATAAGAGAAGAACGATGACGACTCCCCCAAAAACAATGCGATGGAACGGTGGACCTGATGGCTGGTTGACAATGATCGACCAAACGCTGTTGCCGACCGAATTCAAGGAAATCAACTGCAAGACCGTCGAAGAAGTGTGGGAAGCAATCAAAATGCTTCGCGTGCGTGGCGCTCCTGCGATTGGATGCGCCGCTGCTTATGGTGTCGTTATCGGTCTGCAACAGAACATCGATGCATCGGCTAGCCGCGACGAATTCGATCGTCGGCTGAAAGAAGTCACTGCTTATCTCGCCACGAGTCGACCGACGGCTGTCAACTTGTTCTGGGCACTCGATCGGATGCAGGATGTCGGCCTCGCAAACTCTTCACTCTCCTCGCAGGAACTTCATCAGAGATTGCTCGCAGAGGCGAAGGCGATCGAAGAGGAAGATCGGGCGATGTGTGCTGCGATTGGTCAGCATGGGGCGAAGTTGATTGAGAAGGGAACGAGCATTCTGACTCACTGCAATGCTGGTGGACTGGCGACTGCAGGTGATGGGACCGCTTTGGCTGTGATGTTCGCAGCAGCTGCGCAAGGCAAAGAGATTCAGGTTTACGCCGACGAAACGCGACCGCTGCTACAAGGGGCGCGACTGACAACCTGGGAACTTCAGCAACGAGATATTCCGGTGACGCTCATCTGCGATTCCATGGCTGGCCAGGTCATGAAAGAGAAGCGAGTTCAAGCGGTCATTACCGGAGCAGACCGCATCGCGGCCAACGGCGACGCCTGCAACAAAATCGGAACGTATTCCGTGGCACTTCTAGCGAAGGCCCACAACATTCCATTCTATGTTGCTGCTCCTTCAAGCACTTTCGATTTGTCTCTGGCGACCGGGGATGAGATTCCAATCGAAGAGCGACAACCTGAAGAAATCACAAACGGAATGGGGAAGCAGACAGCTCCCGAATCAACCCGTGTTTACAATCCAGCGTTCGATGTGACGCCTGCAGAACTGATCTCCGCAATCATTACCGAACACGGAATCATCCAACCGGTCACTACGGAGCAGGTGCGATCGCAAATCGGAAAGACGAATCGCTGAATTGACTCGCCCGGCATTGACGTGAACAATTGATCGGAGCGCTCTTCGTCTTTCTCCGCTCGAATGTTGAAGAACTGTTCGAGGATTCTGGGTTTGGTGTGCAGGATCTCGCACGACCAAGCACAGCCTCTTATCTTGTGAAACAACGCAAGCGAGTGCACAGGAAAGAGCAACTTGCTCTAGTGTGATAGTTTGAGGAGAATCTCTTGATCGACTGGCAAAGCATCATCTCAATCGCGATTGTTTCACTCGCAGTGTTGATCCTGTGCCGGGAGGTGTATCAGTTCTTCACGAGCCATTCAGGCGGCGGGTGTTTTGGGTGCTCGAAATGTCCCAGTTCCACCGCCGCTGAAAGTCCCAACGATCTTGTGCAACTCGATCTCGATCCCGGCAGGGGACGGAGCCATTCCGAAGAGACGAAAAAAGTTTCTTTGTGATTGCGGGCTTTTGTCGTGTATCACATCCTTGAAGAGCGGAATTCAGCGTAGAGCATCTTCAGATTTGGACTGCTCTGTCTCGCACGAGCAAACGCAGCCTTTTTACTGAATCTAACAGCACAGGTGAGTGCACGGAAAAGAGCAACTTTTTCTAGTCGACGATGTGAGCTTCCAGCAGAAGATATGTAAATCGCTGATGGTCGCCATCCGAAAGTTGTTCGCTCGCTGAGATGAGTTTGACCTGGCCCGATCTGATGCTGCAGCTCGTCGAAAGTGTCAGAGAGACCGTGCGTGGGCTCTGCAATTCTTCAACATCTTCGTTTCGTTCGAGCCGGGTCTGCTCGAATTCGAGTTGGAAGTTGATTTGATCTTCAAAAACTCTGGGAATGAAGGAGACGATCGTCCCGACATCTTCGATGGTGTAGACCTTTTGAGCCCCTCCGGGTGTCATCGTCATTCCACTGCCGACGCGTTCTTTGGCTCCAATCTGGACCACTGATCGAAGTCCTTCGACGGACGTCGTCCGCACTCGGGTCAAGTGTTTCAGTTCATTCGAATTGGTCGCGTTTTGAATGACTGCGAGAAGGCCGTTCCGATCGAGTTTTTCATCGGTCAGTAGGGAATTCTGATCTGTCGTTTCGAAGAGTGTAAATTCGGCCGTGATCAGTCGCCGGGGCTCCTCCCCCCAACCAGGAGCGGAACAGAGCAAGAGAAAAAACAAGCAGTAGCAAGCACGAAGGGGCTGTTTGTATTCCCGCATCAATTCATTCCTCGTACGCGATCAAGGTTTTGTTCGATGTTGTTTCCGTCGTCAAACGATCAACTGAGTGATCCACCGAATGCATTCAGCATGCCGAATGAGAGGCATCTTGCAAGTCTCTGCATCTCTGCCAGGACGTTATGAATCCAACTGACCGAGAAGCCAGTTAGAGCGTTTTCTGGTTTTGTATGCGCGATCTCGCACGAGCAAGCACAGCCTTTTAACTTATGAAAGTGTGCAAGCGAGTGCATAGGAAAGAGCAACTTGCTTTAGTCGATTTGAGTTTTCTCACCCGCTCCGAACTCCATTCGCGAGAGACCCGCTGGCGTGTACCACGAGGTTGTGATCATGGAGAGTCCCGCAGAGACATCTTCCAGATAGCGAGTGGTCGGTGTCAATTGGGAAAGGGTTCGTAGTAACTGGCTGGTCTCCACTTGTCTCGTGCTGTCGCGAGTCACTCGATAGACACCCAGATGCGGATCAGTCTCGTCACGGTCTTCGTTCTGAGTGACATTCGATTCGACATCGAGGAAAAGGAGATGCGCCCCCTTGAGTTGTCCCATCCAGTCGACAAACAATTCGCTCGAGATGAGACTGTCGAGTTCGCTGCGAATCTGTTCGGGGTCTCCTTTTCCAATCAGCTGGCTGCGGCCTCCTGTCGCGAGAACAAAGCGATTTTCGTCGAGAAAACGGTATTCCTGACCTGCATAGAAAATGAGAACCACGTCATTCGTCACGGACTGGTCCATTCCAATTCGTCCACGCCCCTGGTCGATTTCTGCACTGATCAGCGAGAATAATCCGTTGAGAGTGGAGACTTGCAGTGCTCTTCCCGTCAACGGGTATTCACGGACAACAGAAAACGAAGGGGAGGAACACTCACCATCCAGACAAGTGATCGACAGCGATTCCCGCATCCGCGAGATCAGTCGTTCGCTGTCTTCCAGAGTTGGTGTTTCCTCTTCGGTTGTCAGCATCACGACATGGAGCGACTGCTCAGTGATGGGATTGGCACAGTCAATCGTCAACTCGCGCGTCGAGTTCTGATCAGAAGGGCCGCCCAGAAGTTCGAGTCGCAACGCATTCGAGTTTCTGTTGAGTGTGATCGGAGCGCTGAACGTCCAGAGTGATTCGTTATCTTCCGACTGCACCAATGGAGCGATTTCCTGAAGGAAGTCATTCAACCAGACGCGGACGAGCATCGGGCTGTCCATCGGAGAATCCAACTCGACGTGACCATGGATCTGAGTCGTTGGTTTGTCGAGGGAAACAGACTCCTTGACGGGAGCCGAAACTGCCAGATCACCAACGGAGTCGATGCGGATCAATGTCGGACGCGGAATGCGGGTGACAACGAGTCGGATCGGTTCAGATTGCTGTCCGTCCTGATCAATGGCTGCGAGACGAATTTCATTCACACTATCGAGCAGCGGAATCGTCGCCTGATATTCTTTCTTCTCGGCATCGTAGCTCACCGTTCCGTCGATTTGATAAATGTCGTTGACGGCAATGACATCGTTGACTTCGGATTCAGTTTGAACTCGAAATCGAACGACGACCTCAGATTCCGAAGTTTGCGTTTCCGTTTCCGGAGAAAGAACTGTGACAACTGGTGGCGGGACTTGTTCCGGTGGAGTGACGACGATTTCTTTCCATGGAGTTCGCGATCGACCATCTTCATTCAGCAGACTGAGTTCGATTGAGTTGGACGAATCCGGAATCAGTGAGACTCCGCGGACTTCCGCTGCCCAGGTGTCTCGGTCGATGTTCATCAAGGAGACATCCATTCCGCGAATCAAAACGCCATTCACCAGGACCTGAACTCCACTTTCCCGAACAGGGAGTTCTTCGGGAGTCTGGAACATCGCTTTCAATGACCGCAGAAACGGTTCGGTTTCGTTCTCGGTCAGGATCACTTCTGAAATCTTGGGTGGACGTCGATAGTCGATGACAACTGGATCCGATTCCTGACTTCCCCCCCATTCGTTTTCAATCACAAGCGACAAGCGTTGCGATCCTGGGTTGAGTGGGATCGTCAAGCGCGTTCGATCTCCGTCGATAGCGACGTTGGTCGGTTGTACGGTTTCTCCGTTGAGTGTGACTCGATACGTTTCCGCATGCGTTTTCTCGGTAGTTGAAGCTTCGGGGCGAAACGTAACGGAGACTGCTTGAGAGTGGTCATCGGAATTCAAAACGAGACGTCCAGTTGGGGCGTCCTGTTCTTCCGAGATGTCGAATTGTCCATCCAGTGGGACGCCTTGAACAGCTTCAATGACGGGAACACTTGGGATGGGAGTGTAGTTGACCACCAGAATTGAGCGACCGGTGAGTCCGGTCGTGGTTGTTCCTTCGATGACGATTTCATTCTCGCCGGGAGTGAGTTGAACCTTTTGTTCAAACTTGGCGGAGCGCGAAACACCCGCTTCGAACTCACCCGTCTTCGTTTCCGATTTTGGCGTTCGCAGGATGACAGAGTTGAGTTCGGTGTCAGCGTTCACTTCTCCAGAGAGGGTGATTTCCGAGGACTGGACTGAAATGGATCCAACTCGTGGACCAAGATCAATGACGCTTTGATCGGTCAACAGTTCCTTGAGTGTGACTGAAGGAGGGATTGTCGAAACAGGCTTCTTGAACTCGATGATGGTGGCGACAGTTGCTCGATCGGCTGATGGCTGGCTGTCTTGGGGATCTTCGTTAGTGGCCACGATTTCAATTCGGTTCAATCCTTCCTCAAGAGTGATGGGGATTGTGTGCAGGCCCTGGTCGAACGGCTTATTGACGACGGTTTGTTGTGAGCCGAGCCCATCAATTCGAGTGATTGTGACCTGAGATTGCCCTGCCTGATTCGTTTGAAGATTGAACATCAGATCGACTTCAGGTTGGTCGGTCGTTTCTGGAGTCGGGGCGAGAACGAGAACCGGAGCAGGGACCTGATAGCGGACAGGGATCGAGTCTTTGAAGACTCGTGGTGAATACTCTCGTGAGATCACATTCGCGTTGAGATTCGCGATGCCACTCATCCAGCCTTCGGTTGGAAACTGAATTGTCCATTCGCGAACACCTGATTGCACGATGGTCCCCGGAAGCTTTGTTCCACTTGAGAACTCAAGCTGAGCATTCACGGAGCCGATGGCTTCAACTGGAAACGGACTGCGAACTCTAAGAATCGCTGTGACATTTTTGTCGCGAATCAGCCAGATCCCCTTTTCATTGGGGGGAACCGTGTTTCCCTCGGACGTTCGGAGTTCGAGAGAAAGCTGGGCTGGGGGAGGCGGTTGACGCTGAGGAATTTGTTCATTCTCAAAGAGGGCGCGAATCAATCCCGGACGATGAAAGCGTTCTCGGTATTCGGAGATTTCCGCGAACCGGGCGACGCTGTCCGCGTCGCTGGTGTTGAAGTGCCAACCGAGGAACGTTTCTGCTTCTCTTCGACTACTTTCGAAAACTCCCACAGGATGCCAACCGATCCAGTCGAGTTTGTTCGGATTCGTCTGGCTGGGAACAATCAACAGCGAGAAGAGCGGTTTCTTTTCTTTGATCGCATCCCCGACTTCGACGGGGCTTTGCTGTCGATCGGTAATGAGTTCGAAGCTCATGCCCGGCGGAAACAGATGCACGAGTTCGTAGAATTCATCTACTGAGTCGAGGCTGACACGTTCTCCGGAGACTTCAACGGCTTCGACTCGCTCTCCGACTTCGAAGTTGGCGAATGGCTTCTGAAAGACGATATCACCGTCTTGCGAATGGACCGACAGAATTTGATTTCCGTTTCGAATCAGTCCATGGTCGCTGGGCGAGACTTCGCCGAGTTGGAAGACGTGAATCGCCCCTGAGTCCGTTCCGACCGCAAGCAATCGCTGATCGCCGAGAACGTCAATCGAGACGATGCGTCCCTCAACGCCTCGCATGCGGCGGCGTAGTTCTCCAGTCTCCAGGTCGTACAAGTCGAATCTCGGTTCTGCACCTTCCAGCCACGCGACGAGCGCCACTTGATCGGTAGTCGCGGTAGTCAGAATACGAACTGGTCGATCATTGAATCGGCAGAGTGAGAGGTCTTTCGTCTGGCCGCCGGTGCGTAACGTCAATTTGTCGCTTGTCAGTGATTCAGGAGTCAGTTCGGTGCGAGATTGGGCAGAAGCTGAGTATCGCTGCCAGTTGTTCTGGTCGTTTGTGATTTTCCCGGTTGTCAGCTCAAAGACGATCGGCCCACGGCTTGTGTCTGAAATTCGCAAACCGACATCGTCTCCGCGACGAACAAATTCAGCGGACTGAAATCGCACCTGCGAAGCTGCAAGAAGTTGGAAGGGCTGCGAGAGTTCGCCTTGCGAACTCATCTGCATGACTGAAATCCGTTGACCGGTTGAGTCGACGACTGCGACGTCACCATCCGACGAAGCTGTCAGAATGGGATTCTTCGGATGGCCTCTCCAGACTGGAACATTTTGCAGAGACGGGGATCGACTGGTTTTAGCGACGACGCTGTATTGAGGATTGTCAGTTCCGAATTGCCCGGCGAGTGCGACTGTCGCTTGCAATGATCCCGGAATGTGATCGATGGCATAGGCCAAAGTGCGATTGGGAAGATTGACTTGCGGCTGAAACTGAATGGAGGCCACGGCGTTACCAGCTGTCGGGACTGTGATTGATCCAATGCTGCACTGACCAGTGCGACGATTGACTGCGGAGATTTCCAGCTTGCCTGTCAGAGATCTTCCTCCAGCGAGGGCAATCCAGTCCTGATTGTTAGTCAGTCGAGCCCAGCGGTTGGTCGCGGGTGTCCAGACAAACAGGCCCGCTTCGTTGTCGAAGGGGAAACAGATGCCGATTTGCAGCGGTTGCGATACGTTACTCTCTTGTGAGACAAACAACTGAGGGACAGCGTTCTGTGATGGAGGTTGGATTCCTAACTGTTGACGAATGCTCGGGATTTGCAGTGTTTCGAAAATGGACTGTTGGCTGGCAACATCCCAAACGCGAATCTCCGGTCCAAACTCCTCACCAAAGTTTGTTCCCAACTCAACATCTGCCAGCGAAACGAGAGTCGGTGCGGAGCTTGTTCCATTCGAAGCATTTCCAGAAGGAACAAACTCCAGGGCGGTGACAGTGCCAGCGTGACCTTCGAGTCGAACGGCATCGCGAGTTTGAGTGTTGAAAACGTAGATCACTCCTTCGGCGAGACGTTGGGATGACGAGAGAGCACTTCCCGGCCAGATAAACCCTTCGTCTTTCACACCGGATGTGTCCAACCGTGCTCCGCGCCCGCCCATCGCGATCCACAATCCGTCATCAGAAATCGCGACAGCACTTAATGCTCCGTCGAGTCCGCCGTGAATCGGGACGCGATAACTCTCTGACGGGGAGTACTCAAACTTTTGGTTGACCTTCTTCCAGACGTGAACTTGCTTGTCCCAACTGGCAGCGTAAAGCCGCTCTCCATCTGGGGAGAACGCGATGTCCGAGACTTGATCGATCGGCCCGTTGAGAGTGGTCCGCAGAATGGGTTTGTCGTCTCCAACGGCCACATCCGCGATTGGAAAAACGTTCCCAATGCTGATGAAACAGAGCCAGAGACAGGCTGGAACGAGACGATTGGCGGGAAAATGGAGAGACGATGACATAGCGACTCCAGCGGCTGGATGATGAACGTCGGAGTTGGCAAGCCCTTACTGATCGCATTGCCACTAATTCGGCTCGAACACAACACGGAAGCTCAGATTCCGGTTGGCTTCGCGGGCCGGGTAGGAAGTGAAAATTCGGGAAGAGCCAATCGCCGTTCCTTCATAACTCCGATAGGTCAGCGGGCCGACTTCAGGATCGGCTCCGGCTGCCTTCAATGGTTGGCTCGAACGATCTTTGGCTGGGTCGAACTCTTTTCCGAGAATGCTCAGAGAAGATGTCCACTCGAAGCCGAGGGGAGCGATCGTTTGCATTTGAAATGGATTCTCTTTGGCGACGAGGTCGTCAGCCTGGACGGAGGTGAAGTATCCCATGGATGCCCACCACTCATCCCAGTTGGCCATGCGAAATCGTCCCCGATCCTTCAGGGCATACTTCTCGTTCAGCCAGTTCACAAACGCGAGGCAATCGAGATAGCTGACCGAGTGTTGCGGATCGCTTCCCGTGTGCGGAACTTCTCCTTGCTCGCCGCTGGATTCTGAATTCGCGTCGGAGGTCTCAGCGAGAAACATCGCATAGAGATCTCCGGTAACACATTTCGTCGCCATGTAATACGGGTATCGAGGCCCCTTGCGATGCAGGTCTTCCGGGTTGATCAACTTCAATGAAATGGACCCATCCGGAGTGGAGATCATCGCGGGATAAACATTCTTGCTCGCTCCGCCCGTGCTGGAGTAGACACGCTTCAATCCGCCCGAGCTGACAAGTGGAGACGAATCCCACAAGCTTTGAGGTGGTGTGATCGTCACCGGGATTTGAACTCGATGGTCTTCTTCATCGATCAATGCAACGAGCGAAATGGAATCGGTCGTCTGTTCAGTTCCGTACGCTTCGAGGCTTGTCCGAACGAGCATTCGCAGATCGCCCGGGGAGTTGCCATCGACTGGTTTCAGTTCCATGCCCTCAGGCAGAGATTCAATCGCCAGCGTCATTTCTGAACTCGCCGGACGTGAGAATAACTTGCTTCGCGCGATGAGATGAATTTCCGATTCGCCGCCAGCCTCGACTTCGATCGTTTGCGGAACGGCGTGGACTTCAATTTGTTGCGACAGCCACCACATCCCTCCAGCCACGAAGCCCATGACGACAGCGAGGTTCATGAGCCACAGCCCCCAGCGGCGACGTGCCGGCGGCGGATCGTAGTCGACCGGAAGTCCGGTAATGGAGTTGTCGAGGTTTAAGGCACTTCGAAACTTGTGCCGGACTTCGCGAATTGTAGTCGGACGTTTCGCTGGATCTTTCTCAAGGCACGAGTGAACAAGTTGATCGAGTGCAGCTGGAACTTTTCGCTTGTCTCCAACTGCTTCGGTCAGACGAGGAGGATCGACCTGAACAATCGCATTCAGCAGATCGAAGAGTTGAGGATAGTCTCGATTTGAAAACGGGACATGACCTGTCATCAATTGATAAATCAGGACCCCGAAGGTGAACACGTCTGAAGTCTGTGCAGGTTCAGCGCCTCGGATTTGTTCCGGTGACATATATTCCGGCGTTCCACCGCCGTTCATCGTCACGTTCTTCACGGAGTCCGACGCGTCGATTTTTGAAGCGATTCCAAAATCAAGGATTTTGAATCGCGACACCGGTTCCCCTTGATCATCGCGGTCGCCGCAATCGACGAGCATGATGTTCTTGGGTTTCAGATCGCGGTGGACCAGATTGAGGGTGTGTGCTGTTTCGAGTGCTCGACCGACCTGGTCGACACACTTGGCGACCATCTCGTCGGGCAGGTGATAGCGGTGTTCGATCAGAAGTTCGTCGAGAGTCTTTCCGTCGAGGAACTCCATCACGATGTAGGGAATACCGCGATCGAATCCGTAGTCGTAAACGTCAACGATGAAGTCGCTCTTCAGCTGCCCCATCATCTTGGCTTCACGCACGAAATATTTTTGTGTGGCAGGGTCGAGCGCGAGTTTGATCGCGACAGCCTTTCCGGGAAACTGCTTGTCAGTTCCCTTAAAGACAGCTCCAAATCCGCCTTCGGCAATGTGTTCTCTGAGGGTGTATCGCTCTTTGATCACTCGACCGCGAAGCAACGTCACGTCAGACAGGGCTGCAAAATCGACTTCTGCCGATCGTGAGTTGTCGAGATCTTGGGTGAGATCCGGACGATGCGTCGAGTCACCTTTTGCGGGTGGTTCGGCGGTCCGATATTCGTTCGGATCGAAGTCATCCGGATTGAATGTTTGATTCACCATCGTGTGATCTTTATCACGTGACCCATTTTCGCACCGATGCGAAGAGTCGACTCGTCAATTCTGGAGCATCGTTTTATTGGCCTTCGCGGACAAATCCGATGAACTACAGCGAAACGAATCATCAAATGGTTCAAGCAAATGCACAAAATCGAGCAACTTGCTCCTGTTCGATGTTTCGCTCGGAACGTCATCCGCGGAGCCATTGGCGCATAACTCCTTTACAGTATAGCGCGATTTGGTGTCAGAATGTATCCGGTCTTCTTCTCAGTTTTTGAATCCGTCCATATGTTCACCAGTTTCAAGGGCAATTTCAGGTCAATTCACTGTATGAAGCCAATTGGGCTGCGCGTCGTGATGGTTCTGTAAAAGAGGAAAAATAGGCGAAGCCTGATCGTTCTCCGAAATGGACTGATGCTAGCAGTGCAAAACCGGATTTCCAGAACGAACCGGTCTAAAGAGATCGTTCGATTTGCCGCATCATTCCGATTCGATGAGTGGAACACTCTGATCGGAGTGGGTCGCATCGACGAATCAGATTAGGGCACAGGATACCGCCCACCTTTCAGCCAGGAGCTCAACCGTCATGGAATTTGCACAAGCCAAAAACCTATTTAAAGTGATGGCAGTCACTCTCTGCATGCCATCGCTGGTGCTTGCAGGAGGAGACCAATGCATCGATTGTGCTCCAATGAATCCGTACGCCTCTCCGTACTCACCTTCTGATCCGGTGGCCAGCGCGCCTCAGTCGCTCGACTTTTCGTCGCCATTTTCCGGTGGACTCGGTGCCAGCAGCGACGTTGCTGTGCTTCCTGGTTACATCGAGTCACCAATCCCAATGAATCACTTCCGATTCCGATTCGATGGGCTCTTCGACAACGAAACTCCTGACCGCGCTGAGTTCTTCTACGCTCAGTACCGAGGACTCAACGCCGACGCACCCGGCCCTCTCAGCTTCGGTGACATCGATGCTCAAGATTACTCGCTCTATCTTGAATTGGCTCCAAGCGACGTCTTCTCTGTCTTCTTCGAATTGCCATATCGTTCTGTTCAGCCACAGGGCGGAGTCGGCAACATTCAAGGTGGACCAATCGGCGACATCGATAACAGCGACTCATCCGGACTTGGCGACATCAACTTCGGTTTCAAATATGCTCTGATTCGTAACTGCGAATCAGTCTTCACCTTCCAGATGCGTGTCTACACTCCAACTGGAGACGCTGGCGAAGGACTCGGAACAGACCACGTGACACTCGAGCCAGGTCTGCTCTATCAGCGATCGCTGACTGATCGTCTGACTCTGTTCGCCGAAGTCAAAGACTGGATTCCAATTGATGGATCAAGCTTCCAGGGACGAGACTTCTCCGGCAACGTCCTTCGATATGGTGTCGGTACCGGTTACACCTGCTACGACTGCGATGGAATTACAATCACTCCACTTGTCGAATTCGTAGGATGGACCGTGTTCGATGGTCTCGTCTCCGAAGCACGAGGAAACGACATCGCTGTCAACAATGCTGATACCACCATCGTCAACGCCAAAGCTGGTATTCGGCTCAACATCGAACGCGGCAACGGATCAGCTCACTCGATCTACGCCGGTTTCGGTCAGGCACTGACGAATGAAGCCTGGTACGACAGCATCGTCCGCGTCGACTGGGGAATCATCTTCTAGAGCAAGTTGCTCTTTCCTGTGCACTCGCATGTGCTGTTTCATCAAGTCGAAGGCTGTGATTGCTCGTGCGAGAGAGTGCAAACCAAATCAGAAGATGCTCTAACAATGCCCGAAGTCTGACTTTCAGAGGATCAAATCGCTGAGACGAAATTCGGATGTTGCTCGTCGATCAGAATGTAGCGACCAATCTCGAGCCCGGGGAAATTCTCCGGGCTCTTTTCTTTTGATCCGGGAGAAATGTCAATCTGGGTACGAGGTGATGATGGACTCACCTGCTTCTTCGCAGCGATGCAAACTCTCACTAGGAAATAAAGACGCGCTGGTTCGTTCAAGGCATCGCGTCGCTGAGGGCAAGTGGTCCTAAACTGACGACTCCGTTTCACTGACCGGGTGAACTCCGGGATCAGCGACGTAGTAGGAGAAGTGGTAAATCGGAATCGCGAGGAACACGAGTCGACTCAGGCTGATGCTGATGAATGAGCATCCGATGGCAATCAAGCTGAACACCGGCGGGACGAGAAGCCGCTTCGTCATTCGGTTAACGGTTTCCTGAGGGATCTTGGGTTGAATGAGCTGTCGATTCTTGGAGGCGTAGAGCCAGATCCATAAAAGCGAGAGGCTGCACAACATATTTGCGAACCCATAAAATGCCATCGCCAGTTCGTCGTTTCGATACGCTGCCTGCAGCCCAGTCGGAAACGGAAGGAAGGACAGGCACAGCAAAAACACGCCGTTCAGCGCAATGAACATTCGCGTCGTGTGCGTGAGAAAGTGAAAGATCATGAACTGCTCGAGCCAGTATGTTCCGATCAGAACAAAGCTCACCACAAACCCGATCATGGGATCGATCGAGTTGTAGAGATAATCGGTCAGCTTGCTTTCGGGGACCTTGTGCGGAGAGGGGACCTGAATTCCCAAGACCAGAATCGTAATTGCGATCGCGATCACTCCGTCACTCAATGCCCCAAGGCGGTCGAGCTTAAAGTTCGCAGAATTCTTGGGCTGCTGAGTGGACATAGGTGGCCTGACTGCATGACGGATTCGGCACTGTGAAAGCCTGCTCTTCAGTTATGAGTTGAACGTGTTCCCACGCTGAGACTCACAGAGAAACTGAAGCGAGCAGTTTAAATCAGCGCGCCGACAAGTCCACTCTGCCCATGAGTCTCATCATCCGAGATTGATGAAGAGACTCTCTAGCATTCTCCAATTTGAATTGCACTGCCTCGCGCGAGCAAACTCAGCTTGAAATGAGTGAGACCGCGCAGGCGAGTGCACTGGAAAGATCAACTTGCTCTAGTTGGCCCCGCAGCACTTCTTGTATTTCTTGCCGCTGCCGCATGGGCACGGGTCGTTACGGCCGACTTTCTCATCGAAGTTACGGATCGTTTCAACAGCTTTGGTCTGTTGCCCCGGTTCCGTTTGGGCGCCTTCTTCAGCAGGGGCCTGCGAATACTCGGTGGCTGCCGACTGAGCTTGTGCATGATGAGCAGAAGCGTTCGCCCACAGCGAGTCGAGGAACTGAGCGGAACTCTCTGACTCGAGACGGAAGATCGCCGAAGTCACTTGCTCAGCGATTCGTTCCCACATTTGCTCAAACGCTTTCATTCCCTCGCGTTTGTATTCGACCTTCGGGTCCTTTTGAGCATATCCCACGAGGCCAATTCCGCTGCGGAGATGGTCCATGTAGTAGAGGTGCTCTTTCCAGGCGTGGTCGAGCATTTCGAGAATCAGAACACGTTCTGCTTGACCCAATTCCGGTCGGAAGCGTTGGTCGACTTTTTGCAGACAAAGGTTGCGTCCTTTGACCGGTTCCAACTCAACGACTTCGTTTTCAGCAATCCGGATCTCCATCCGTTCGCGAAGGTAGTCGAGCAACCGTGTGAGATCCCGAGCTTCCTCTTCTTCACCTTCTGGCCGCAGCGTGAAAACGTCGTCCAGCAGAACGTACAACTCTTCGCGCTCTTTGGCTGTCGGGAAGAAGTCCCGGCTGCGATCGATCAGGATTTCTGCGACCTGTTGACGTTCCTTTTCCTTGAGATCGTCTTCGCTGAGATTGGTCTCGAAGCGGCTGTTGGCCCATTGGATCAGTCCTTCGCGATCGCTGTTCTGCCCTGCGATGTAGCGGTTCATTCCCACCAGCACGGGGAACCGAATCTCTTTTTCCCGGTATCTGTCGAGAACGCGATCCTGCACCAGATCGACAACGGTTTGAGGATCTTCGTGTTTCGTGAATTCATCGGCAGGCATTTCGACACCAAAGTGATGCCGCAGCCATCCTGACAATTGTTTCGCTCCGAAGTCGTCTGCGAGGATCGTCTCCAGCGGGCTGAAGTCCCAACGCTCGATCGCTTCGGTCGCTCGTTGATTCAAGTAGCGGAAGACCTGATCTCGATTGAGTTCGTCGTCGGGCATTCCGTCTTTGGCGAGCTTGCGGAGTTCGCGATCGTTGGTGTTCAAGCCGAAGTGACGATTGACCCACGTCGCGAGTGTTCGCCAGTTCCAGTCGCGATGATCTCCATCTTCGGGAAGATTCTCCGCGAGTTGGTCCTCGATGAGCACTTCTGCCTGTCGGGCTCCTTCGTCTTTCATGAAGTCGACCATCTGGTCGAAATCCATGCCGCTCAAGTCTTCAGGATCGACAGCCAGACCCAGATTCTGTGTCGCGAATGCAGATGCGGTTTCCCAACGGTATTCTCGTGAGAGGAACTGCATCGCCCATTTTTCGATCTGCTTGTTGAGCATCTCGACGATGAGACCCCGGCAGTTCACGCCATCGAGAATGTCCTGGCGGTATCCGTAAACTTCCTTACGCTGGTGGTCCATGACTTCGTCATATTCCAGCAGACTTTTACGGGCTTCGAAGTGCCGTTCTTCGACACGCTTCTGAGCTTTCTGAATCTGATTCGAGACCATGGGGTGCTCGATGGCTTCGCCTTCTTCCATTCCGAGCCATGTCAGCATCCCTTTGACTTTGTCCCCAGCGAAAATTCGCATCAGGTCGTCTTCGAGAGACAGGAAGAAGCGGCTGGAACCGGGATCTCCCTGACGTCCTGCTCGACCGCGAAGCTGCAAGTCGATTCGTCGTGAGTCGTGCCGTTCAGTTCCGATCACGTGCAATCCGCCGACTTCAGCCACCTTTCGGCCGTCGACTTTCATGCCTTCTTCTTCAGCGATCTTGTCAGAGAGGGCATCCCATTCTTCTTTCGGGATATCCAGTCGCGAAGCGTATTTGTTCTTGAGAGTTTCCCAAGCCATGTGCTCTGGGTTTCCGCCGAGGATGATGTCTGTTCCTCGACCAGCCATATTCGTTGCGATGGTGACACCGCCGAGACGTCCCGCCTGAGCCACGATTTCAGCTTCGCGTTCGTGATTCTTCGCGTTCAGGACATCGTGTTTGACGCCGCGCTTGCCGAGCATCGAGCTTAGGCGTTCACTCTTCTCGATCGAAACCGTACCCACGAGAACCGGACGACCGGACTTGTGGATTTCGACCACTTCGTCAACGACAGCGTTCCATTTTTCTCGCTCGGTGCGATACACCTGATCGTTGTAGTTGATGCGTTGCATCGGTCGGTTCGTCGGAACAGCAACCACGTCCAGACCGTAGATCTTGTAGAATTCGTTCGCTTCCGTCATCGCTGTACCGGTCATTCCGCACAGCTTCGAGTACAGCTTGAAGTAGTTCTGAAGCGTAATCGTGGCGAGCGTCTGGCTGACTTCCTTAATTCGAACGCCTTCTTTCGCCTCGACAGCTTGATGCAGTCCATCACTCCACTGCCGACCGGGCATTTTTCGTCCGGTGTGTTCGTCGACGATGACAACTTCGCCATTTTCAACGACGTAGTTCACATCACGCTTGTAGAGGTAATGAGCTTTGAGCGAGTTGTCGATCAGATGCGGCCATTCCATATTGCCGGCGGAATAGAAGCTTTCGACGCCAGCAAGTTCTTCCGCTTTGCGAACACCCTCATCAGTGAGATGGCAGGTGTGTTCCTTTTCTTTGACTTCGAAGTGAACGTCGCGGGTCAACTGACGAGAGATACGATCCGCTTTCGGATACTTCGTGATATCGTCGTAAGCCGGTCCAGAGATAATGAGCGGAGTTCGTGCTTCGTCGATGAGAATATTGTCGATTTCGTCGACGACGGCGTAGTCGAGCGGGCCTTGCACCTGAAGCTCGCGCGTAGGCTTCATATTGTCACGGAGGTAGTCGAAGCCGAATTCGTTGTTCGTTCCGTAGCAGATGTCCGCTGCGTACTGCTTTTGGCGTTCGTTGGGCCGCATCTGAGACTGAATCGCTCCGAGATTCAGACCGAGAGCCATATGCAACGGCCCCATCCACTCCATATCGCGTTTCGCCAGATAATCGTTAACCGTCACGATGTGAACATGGCCAGAGAGTGCATTCAGAAAAGCGGGAAGTGAGGAGACGAGGGTTTTTCCTTCCCCCGTGGTCATCTCGGCGATTTTACCCTGATGGAGAATGTAACCCCCGACCATCTGCACGTCGTAATGACGCATCTGCATGTTCCGGCGACCGGACTCACGAACGGAGGCGAAAGCTTCCGGAAGGATGTCATCGAGAGTTTTGCCGTCGGCGAGTTTCGCACGTAGCTGGGACGCGGTCTCTTTGAGTTCGCTGTCCGACTTGGCTTTCATTTCTGGTTCGAGAGAGTTGATGCGATCCAGGACGGTTCCGGGAATGACGGTTGATGTTCCGTCTTTCTCGCGAGCAAACCCGATTCGGCGGATTTCACGCTCGTTCGAAGAACCAAAGAATCTGCGAATAATGCTCTCAACGAAGGCGGTAACTGTGTTAAAGAAATCGCCCAGACGATCAAAGAAGTCCATGTCTTCTTTCCGTGGTGTACATCTCAAGCAGAATGATCAGGCGTCCGCAGAACGAACATCTGCATTCTGGATTATTGTTTGCAATGAGGAGCAAGAGTCCTGAGGTGAATACTCCAGATGCGAAGTGCGAAAACCATTTGTTGTCGCTCCCTCGAACTGGCAGTCGCCGCAATTGTGGCCACGAAGTTCACCAAAACCATTGTTTTGAGATTGATGATTCGAAGCAAATGCAGATTTCTTACGCCGAATTTAGGCTTCTGTGGCCACCTCGCCACAACTTGCCGACAGATCACAGTTTATTTGGGCTGTCTAATGCGGTCAATACGCCCCTAAAGCCGGAATTTAGGGAAATCAAGCCGAGTTCGCCGGGATTCAGGCGAATGCTTTCCATTTCCTCGACGGTTCTTTGCAATTAGGGCGGCGATGCTGTGTCCAGAATGGACAGAAATCGAGATAATTGCTCACGGAGTGGGCTGAGTGATCGCTGTCATCCAGACTTTTTGATCTGGAGATGGAGGAAAGTCCGGACTCCGCAGGACATGGTGGTGGGTAACGCCCACCGTCCGTGAGGATAGGGAAAGTGCAACAGAGAGCAGACCGCCGATGGCTGTCGCCGAAACTTTCTTCGCTGAGGGAAACACTCCCTTCGCTGGAGGAGATTCACGACAGCACAGGTAAGGGTGAAACGGTGCGGTAAGAGCGCACCGCGGGATCGGTGACGATTCTGGCACGGTAAACCCCACCAGGAGCAAGACCAAGCAGGGCGAAGTTCAGCGAGGAAACTCGTTGAACCCGAGGTTGTCCGCCTCGGTTTACGTCCGGGTCGGTTGCGCCGAGGTGATGAGCAATCATCATCCCAGAGAAATGATCACTCACGACAGAATCCGGCTTACAGGCCCACTCCACTTTTTCTTTCACCAGTTGCCCAACGGCTTCGCCCGAGTTGCGAAAGCCGTCGAAATCACCTTTGAACGCGCGAAGAGCGAATCGTCTTTCTTCAGTCAACGAGCGAGATCCGTCCCTACTCATCTGTTGCGATGCTCTCCGGTTCACTCGTCACAGGCTGCGAAGGGTGACTTTTCCCTGCCACAATCGCGCCGAAGATTGCTGCCGGGAGATACAGGATGAGGTCGGCAATCGCGAACCAGACTGGGTGAGAGATCATCATTAGGTTGGTCACGCCCCCGAGTAGTGTGAGGGTTCCGATACAAATCGGTCCGGCGAGCCAGTTCTGTCCAACGATCATTTCGCAGATGTATCCACCCACGAACGCTCCCCCAGCATGGGCAACGAGCACGATCAGGAATGCGGTCATCGGGAGAGTTTCGACGTAGGCTGCGAATGCTTCTGCGTCGTTCAAATCAACTCCAGCAGGAGGGGGAAATAGATACGAAGAGAGGATGACCAGGGCCATGTTCCAGGCGAAGCCCACGATCAGTCCACCGAGAACCCCGACGATCTTTCTTCCCATGCGAACTCTCCTCGGAACAGCAAAACGGATTCTCGAACAGGGCGAGTGTAATTCATCGACGATGGTTAATCCCAGCTAAAGAGAGACTCTTTTCGCTTCAGGTCGTCCTCGCTGCACAATACAGTACGAGACAGCATTCAGCACGAGCCGCTCGCATCGCAACTCTCAAAGCACTTCGGCGAACTGGTTTTCATGAACTCATTCGAGCATTCACGACTTTCTCTGAGGCTGACCTTTCAGGCAATCTCGGATCGACTGAGCTTCACGGACGTTTCTTCGCTCTCCTGCTTTTGGATCTGAAATTAGAAATGGCAGAAGCATCATGACGCAGTATTTGGAACCGGTGCTGACGAAGACGAAGATCGTGGCGACTGTTGGCCCCGCCAGCCAGGATCGCGATCGACTCCACAAGTTGATTCTGTCAGGAGTCGACATCTTCCGCCTGAACTTTGCCCATGGACGCTACGACGTGATGGCTGACGTTGTGAAGTCGATTCGCGAGCTCTCGGCAGAACTCAAACGATCGATCGGGATACTTGGCGACCTCGCAGGCCCGAAACTCCGATTGGGAGAACTTCCGGATGAGGGGCTCGCTCTGCAGGCTGGTGAATTGTGTTATTTCGCACGCGAAATCCCATCCAGCGATCCCAACATCCTCACGACGACTTACCCCGGCATGATCGATGATCTGCAGGTCGGCAATCAAATTCTGATGGCCGACGGAATCGTTTCGGTTCGAGTGGTTGAGAAAGAGCCCGATCGGATTGTTTGCGAGGTCGAACAACCGGGGCGAATTTTCAGTCGACAGGGTGTCAATCTCCCGGGAAGTCAGCTTCAGCTGTCGAGTCTCACTCCGAAAGACCTCGATGATTTGCAGTGGGGGCTGGAAAATCGCCTCGACTTCATCAGCCTCAGCTTTGTTCGTCGAGCAGCTGACGTCGCTGGCTTGCGTGAACGAATCGAAAAATTCAGCCCCGATTTTCGACCATTGATCGTGGCGAAGATTGAGAAACCGGAAGCTGTCGATGACTTGGAAAACATCCTCAGCGAAACCGACGTCGTGATGGTGGCTCGCGGTGATCTCGGAGTGGAAGTCGATATCGTGCGCGTTCCAGCACTTCAAAAGCGGATCATCAAAGAGTGCAATCGACGACGTGTTCCCGTGATCACAGCCACACAAATGCTGGAAAGCATGCAGCAGAATGAATTGCCAACCCGAGCTGAGGCGACCGATGTCGCCAACGCCGTGCTGGATGGAACAGACGCCGTCATGCTTTCAGCCGAGACCGCTGTCGGGAGACATCCCTCCCGAGTTGTGAGCATGATGAGTCGGATCACTCGTGAGATTGAACCGCTTGTTCCGTCGAACAAAGATCTGCCCATGGGACGGTCTTCGCGAAACCCCGCGACGGAATTGACCAAAGCGGTCACGCTCGGGGCGATTCATGCTGCGGAAGAGATTCGTGCGAACCTGATCTTTGTCCTCACTCGCTCGGGGAAGACAGCCTTCGCCATCTCCGAGATTCGCAGCCCCGTTCCAATTGTTGCACTGACAGACGATCCGCAAACAGCCCGCTGGCTTTCAGTCGCTTGGGGTGTGCATACCGTGGTCACTGATATTGGCCATGAGACACCGACCCAAATGCGCGACTTCGCGATCGGATGGGGGATGTCCGAAGGACTTCTACATTCAGGTGACCGAATTGCCATCGTCGGGACGACCGACTGGTCCGATGTCGGGAAAAACCTGATGATGGTTCACGCGGTTCCGTGACGGGCTCGCAAGACCGGTTTTCGCTCGGCGATCTTGTAAGGTTGAGTTGAATTCTTGAAACATTTGCGGTAGTTCAACGTTCAGAATTCTGAAGGTGTGGCATCATCGAGGGTTTGAAGAAGTCGCTGTGCGAACATCGGGAACGTCGTAAGGTGCTATGAAACAAGGTGTTGTGCAGTGCAGGCGAGTTTGCACTCAGCGAGAGGCTGATTGATGTGAAAATGGCACATGATGTGCCGCCATGCAAGATTGGAGTGGTCAACTTACGTGCTGAGATACCACTTCGACCATGTCATCATCCCTTCGGGTTGCCGGATTGCGACCCTCGTTGTATTGCCCCT
Organism: Thalassoglobus sp. JC818; assembly: GCF_040717535.1. Lineage (NCBI taxonomy): Bacteria > Pseudomonadati > Planctomycetota > Planctomycetia > Planctomycetales > Planctomycetaceae > Thalassoglobus > Thalassoglobus sp. JC818. Next base: position 89,162 of record NZ_JBFEFI010000006.1, on the reverse strand, counting down.
TGAAAGTGTGTTCATGTCGTCCAGACCCCCGATTGTTACGGAGATTGTGGAGAGATCGGTAAAGGCCATCCAACTCATCGATGAAGACGTTCCAATTGGATGTCATTACTTCTTCGACGAACCGGATCATGAAATCACGCTGTTCATCTCTCCGACCGAAATTGTGGGCGGACCTCGCGACGGCGAGCGGATTGAATCACGATTCTACGTTGACATTCTCGGCTTGCTGGATGTGCTCGACGAAGTCGAATCGTACTCGTGGCAGGCGCATCCGATGGCTGATGACGATCAGCTTTCCGCTCATGTCTCTCTGACCGGAATCTATCGCGGAGAGTCGATTTGGCTGCGGATTCTGGCCCGCACTCCTGAAGACTTTCAGCCAGGATGCGTAGCGAATTCTGACGGTGAAGAGAGCGTCAATATCTGGGAAGCAGAATCGAACTCCGACTAGGGTTCGAATTCGTCTCGATGCGATTTGATCTATTGCGAGACCATTCAAACCAGATTGTTACTTTTTAAAGCGTTGAATAAAAACAAAAAGACTTCGGTGGGCCAGATCAGGCGCTCACCGAAGTCTTGTTTGTTTTCGAGTCGCTCCAATCAGGTCTCGTTGAGAGAATTCTCTGATTGATCGCTCGAGTGGTTCGTGAGTTGAAATTACTCAGTCACACTCTCTTTGTTTTCCGTAGCAGCTGTCGCCGATTCAGTTTTCGTTTCGGTTTGTGGTGCTGCAGCAGCTTGCTTTTGTGGAGCTGGTTTCAGTGGCTTCGCAGAAGCTGGGAATTCAGCACTCATCAGTTTCACAACGTCGTCGGTGATATCAACCGAGTTGTCGTATGAGAAAACGACTGTGTCGTTACGAGTCACGACTGTGTCGAAGCCTTTTTCTTTAGCGATCTTGGCTGCGACGGGTTGAGTCTGCTGGCGAAACTCGCTGATCAGCTGCTGGCGCGATTGTCCGATTCGGACGCGAGCCTGCTGCTGCAATTCGTTGAGTGTCAGCTGTGCTTTGTTGCGAAGGCGAACGAATTGCTGTGCTTCTTCGTTGGTGACTTCCTGTCCGAGGCTCGCACGAACTTTTTCGAGTTGCTGAGTCGCGTTTGCCTGAATCTTTGAGAGAGCTTCCTGCAGTTCGCCCGTTTGAGCTTGCAGGGAATCGGTCATTTCTTTGTCACGTCCGAGTCGCTTGGCGACTTCGTCGAGGTCAACGACAGCAACACCACCGGTTCGGCTGTTCGTGAAGTAGGACCATGTCAGGCCAACGGAGAAAGCTGCGACGATGGCGACAGCAGTGGTGATTGCAGAGCGATTCATGAGGGACTCCTTCCACAAGGTCGAGGGTATTCTCTGTTCCGACCCTTCCGTGATCGGCAGATCTGTTTCGTCTGCTGACTGAAGAGAAGTGAACCATCACTACCTCGATTTCGGGCCAGCGGCGCGGAGACTATGTCATAAGTCAAATTTGAGTAAAGACCACTTTCGGTCGATTTTGCCAGTTCGATTGCAGTCCAGAAAACGCAATCGCACAAGGAATTTCACTTGTCCGCGGCGACTCCGGTTCTCCGTTTCAAAGTACTCTTGAAAAATCATTCCCTCCTGAAATTCGACCATTCGATGGAGTTGAGGCACGACGCGATTCGCTCGTTAGACGCACACTGGAATCGTTAAAAACTCATATTGAGCCCAATGATAAAAATCATCTAAGGTTGCCGTTTCCATTCTTAAAAAGCACTTTCCTCGATCGCAACACCCCATCTATTCCCGCCCCGATGGACTATCGTTTTAAGCCAATCAGTAAGACCTGCGCTGGAACCGGAGAACCGCTGGTTCCGGGAGAAATCTGTTACTCCGCGCTGATCGAAAAAGATGGCAGCTACGATCGTGAAGACTACAGCCAGGCAGGCTGGAACGGACTTCCTGAAGGCGGAATCGGGTTTTGGAAATGCATTGTTCCAGAACCGGAGCAGAAATCCGTTTCCGCGATCGATCCTGAATCACTGCTGCAATACTTCGAACAAATCGTCGATCAAACCAACCCGCAGCAGCAGAAGCTGACATACGTCTTAGCGCTGTCGCTGCTACAACGGCGCCGCTTAAAACTCGACGGCTCCACGGTTCGCGACGACATTGAGTATCTGCAACTTTCCGGAGTGCGTGGAGAAGGTCCTTACGAAGTTCGGGATCAACAGATTCCTGAAGCGGAGCTTACCCAACTCCAGTCGGCTCTGAATGAGCAACTCTCTTCACAATGGAATGCCGCATGATGAGGGAATGCCACATGACGAGTCACAAAGCAGACAACAACAGCTTCTTCGCAATTCGAAGTGCGATCGCGACCTGTTGCATCGTTGTTGTTGCAGTCGGTTGTCATTCCTCCCCTCTCTCGCGATTTTTCCCGCAGGAGTGTGTGCTGGAACAGACCATTTCCAAAGATGAACTCGTCGCACACTTGAATCGAAACATTCAGGGTTCGGATACATCTCCCGGTGTGTCGGGCTGGAAGTCCAGCAATGCTTCGGTCCGCGTCTCCGGAATTCCACTTCCACTGCCAGCTTCAATCGCCGTCAGCGCTCCGCGAAATCTGCGTGTGATTGTCTCGAATCCAGCTGGGGGACAAGAGGTCGACTTCGGATCGAACTCCGATCGATTCTGGGTCTGGACAAAACAGCAAGCGGGCGTCGTGACATGTCGACACGAGGATACTTCCCTGGCTCTGCGACATCTTCAGCTTCCCATCAATGTCGAACCAGAATGGTTGATGGAAGTGCTGGGAGTCATCCCGATCAACGGTGACAACTTCGAGTTGGAACAGCCGAGCGAACGGGAATTGCTCCTCGATCTTGTCTCAGTCTCAACTTCGCCGACCGGACAGCATGTCGAAAGAGTCATCCGTGTGAATACCTGCACCGGAAATATTGAGTCACACATTCTTCGAAAACTCGACGGCACCGTTCTCGCCAAGGCACTCTTGGATGATTATCAGGAGATGTCGAACGGCTCGAAGCTACCGAATCAGGTTCGAATCTCCATTCCCGAAGCGAACATGCAAGTTCGCCTTTCGCTCGGCTCTCCGGAAGTGAACCCAGCGAGTTTTGCGTCGACGACTGCACTCTGGCAGATGCCCAACTTCCAGGGCGGCAAAGTCGCAGACATTGGACAAATGAGTCGACAGGCGATGGGACTGAATGCCGAGCCGGTCATCGACCACGCACAGACCAGTCCCGTTCAATCAGCTCAGGCATTGGGAAGAGCTGGATTCGAAGAGCCCGGCAACATTCCTTACGACTCAAAACGCCGACTGAACGCACCAACTCCGGACATGCAGCAGTTTCAAACTGGCCATCAGGGAGTGTCGCCTGCGGGCGCTGTGGCTGTTCCACAGTCGGACTCAGACGTGCCAGCTTGGGCTCAAGAGCACTCTACTCAGAAAGTGCCTGCGTCTGGAGGATGGCAGCCGTCAGCGTATTCTGAAGGAGCATGGCAATCGTCATCGGTCCGACACCGCCAGGGACAGGAGTGATTGCTCCAGCCACGGAAACTGCTTCGTCAAAGTTGACATCCCCGACGAGCTGATCGCCGACCCGATTGATTCCGACATCGATCACACAAGCTCCCGGCTTGATCATCTCGCCAGTGATAAAATTCGGCCGACCGATCGCTGCGATAAGGATATCTGCCTGCCGGGTGATCTCGGTCAGATCGCGTGTTCGGCTGTGCGTGATTGTGACCGTGGCGTTGGCCAGGTCTCCCTTCTGAACGAGCATCATTCCCATCGGTTTGCCGACAATTTCGCTGCGGCCCACCACGACAGCATGTGCTCCCGAAGTTTGCGTGCCTGACTCTCCAATCAAAACCTGACATCCTGCAGGAGTGCAGGGGAGAAATCGAGGTCGTCCCTGCACCATCAGCCCGACGTTTTCCGGATGAAAGCAGTCGACATCTTTGAGAGGCGTGACCGCGTCCAGCACAGTCGTCTCGTCAATTTGATCAGGCAGCGGCAATTGAACCAAAATGCCGTGAACGTCGCTTTGTTCGTTGAGGGAGTGAACAAGTTCGAGAAGTTCCGATTGCGAAGTCTCCGCTGGCAGGCGGTGCAGAGTGCTTCGAATGCCCGCTTTTTCGCAGGCTCGCTGTTTATTTCGAACGTAAACCGCACTGGCGGGGTCGTCGCCCACGAGGACAGCTGCGAGATGAGGCTGCACCTGTTTCGACTGCTGAAACTCCGCCACTTTTTGGGCCAGTTCCTCTCGCAATCGACTTGCGACTCCTTTTCCGTCAATGATCTGAGCAGACGACATTTTCTCTCGGCAATCTGAGGTGAGTGTTCAACAATCACAGAGTAGCTGTCTGAGAAACCGCTGACAACAATCTCGCTGCGCGTGAAACTCGGTCAATTCGCACCCGGAACGCGACAGCGAATCAGCGATTTGTTACGATTTTTCGAACCGTGACTGCGGTTAAAGACTCGCCAAACCAACTGAAGGTCTCCAACTTTGATCAGTTGTTTGTGCGAAACCCCAATGCTCCTCGAGGTGGGGAGCGGTATCGAAATGCGAACCGCCGAATAGTATTTTCGCTGACTCATTCGAGTGACATGCAGTTTTCGGAAATGTTTCAACTGAATTTGACTTTCGAGGTGAATCGATGCGTCTGCTTTGTCTTTTGACCCTTTTGACACTGACGGTTGGCTGGACAGGAACAGCGACAGCTCAAAATGCTGGGCCGATGCCGACGGTGCTTCAAGGAGAGATTACGGAGATCAAAGAAGAGCGAAAGTCGAAAGTTCTCGTTGTAACGGATCAAAACGGGGAAGCTCATGAGATTCGCGTCACGCCCAAAATTCAGTTCGAAGTACGGGCTCCCGGAGACCACGGCTTCATCCGGGAAGGAGCCTACGTTGGTGCAGATGCTGTACTTTCAAACGGTTCGCTTTACGTGAAGAACGTCAGTGTCCTGCTTCCCCGCAAAGGGCTTCGTCCTCCCCGGGGAATGGTTGTGAAAGCTCCCGCCGAAGCTGGCCAAAGCCAGAATGCATTCAAAATCCTCGGACAGATCAAAGCGACCCAGCCCAATCCCGAATATCCAGAATACACGATGATCGCGTTAAGCGTTCCGGGAAATTACCCAGCGATCAACTTGGAGAGCGACTACCAAGTGACCGTCGTCCAAACAGATCCTGAGTTTGCCGAAGTTGGGATGAAAGGTGAGTTGACGGGGAGAATGAATCGCGGAAAATTCCTCGTGAACGGTCTGACATTCCAAAGAGAGGAACCGTTCAAATCCGAGGAAATCCATGGATCAGATGAGGCTGATGAATAAGCCTTACTACTTCCGTGGATGCCTTCCGGATTCTTCTATTTCGCCGATCGAGAGGTCCATCGGGCAGGCAAGCGAACTCGTCCTGCTGAGGGAATCGTTCAACTTCTGAAATTCGATTAATTCATTTTCAGGATCTTCAAGCGTTTACAAAACAGACTGGGAAGACGCTCCAGCGGCACGTTCGACTCGTCGAAAGAAGTCGTTCTACGCAGTGTACAGGAGAGGGCAAATCGCTCTCAATTTTCAATGACTATGATTCCATCGCAGTACAATTATGACGTTATTGTTATCGGGGCAGGGCATGCTGGGACCGAAGCTGCGCTTGCGAGCGCACGTCTGGGAGCGAAGACAGCACTGCTGACGATGAACTGCGACACGGTCGGACAAATGAGTTGCAACCCCGCCATTGGCGGAGTTGCGAAAGGGCAGATCGTCCGCGAGATCGATGCACTCGGCGGCGAAATGGGCAAGGTCATCGATGCGACCGGAATTCAGTTTCGCATGCTGAATCGCGGAAAAGGAGCGGCCATGTGGTCGCCGCGCGCTCAGGCCGACAAAAAAGCTTATCAGTTCTTGATGAAGCTCCGCGTCGAAGAACAACCCAACCTCTCTCTCCGTCAGGAAATGGTGGAAGGGCTGGAAGTCGACTCCACAAACGGGCCGCGCATTACGGGTGTCCGAGTACGTGGCGGAGCAGTCTATCACGCACCTGCGGTGATCATCACGACCGGGACGTTTTTGCAAGCGATCATGCATACTGGCGAGGCGAAAACTCAAGGCGGTCGTGCTGGTGAAGGGACGACGAAAACAATGTCCGACAGCCTTGTCGGTCTTGGATTCGAACTCGAACGCTTCAAAACCGGTACGCCGGCCCGGCTCAATGGCCGCACGATCGACTTTTCGAAACTCGAAATTCAGGACGGCGATGCCGAGCCGCAACCGTTCTCGTATCTCACAGATCGAATTGAGCAGGAGCAGATTCCCTGCTGGCTGACAGCTACGAATCCGAAAGTCCATGATGCGATTCGTGCCAACCTCGACCGTGCTCCGATGTACAGCGGACAGATCAATTCGACCGGCCCAAGATACTGTCCATCAATCGAAGACAAAGTCGTCCGATTCGCGGACAAGTCTTCGCATCAGATCTTTCTTGAACCGGAAGGTCGACAGACGCTCGAGTATTACTGCAACGGAATCTCGACCAGTCTACCGCGAGATGTTCAGGACCTTATGATCCGGTCGATCGATGGCCTCGAAAACGCAGAAATCATGCGATACGGCTATGCGGTCGAATACGACTTCGCTCCGCCGACACAGCTCACTCGAACTCTCGAAACCAAACGAGTGGCCGGCTTGTACTTTGCCGGACAAATCAATGGGACGACTGGCTACGAAGAGGCAGCCGGGCAAGGTCTGATCGCCGGAGTCAATGCAGCTCTAAAACTGGCAGAGAAGCCCCCGTTCATTCTCGACCGGGCACAAGCTTATCTCGGTGTCTTGATCGACGACTTGGTCACCAAAGGCGTTGACGAACCCTACCGAATGTTCACCTCGCGAGCGGAATATCGGCTGCTGCTGCGTCAGGACAATGCTGATCGCCGTTTGACTCCAATCGGAGAGAAAATCGGTCTCGTCACGAAAGAGCGTTCAGATCAACTGGAGCAGTACGAACGCGAAATCGCCGAAGCTGAGAAAGTCCTGCGATCGGTTCGGCACCAAGGCAATACCCTCGAAGAATGGTTGCGCCGACCAGAAATTGAATGGCAGCAACTCTGCGAGATGTCCTCCGAACTCGCGGAACTTCCAACGAGTCATCGCGCTCGAGAGCAGGTCCAAATCGAAACTAAATACAGCGGTTACATCAAGCGTCAGCAGGAAGAGATTGCGAGACAGAACAAGTCCCAACATATGACGATTCCAACGACGTTCGACTTCGCCGCGATTCCACAGCTTCGCAAAGAGGCTCGCGAGAAATTCGCTCGAATTCAACCGCGTGACGTCGCGCAAGCCGGTCGAATCAGCGGCATTACCCCCGCAGATCTGGCCGTCTTAACTCTGTATCTCAGCGATCCAGGCCGCATGCCCTCGAAGTCCACGAACGCATAACTCTTCGTGCGCTTGTTTGAATCTCAGGAGAATCGAAAGTGAAATCGATCGAAAGTTCTTATCAGATCGTGGACTTTTCAACGCTTCCCGGAACCCCATGCCCCTGCGGAACAGCCCGCAGAGCCTTTGCGGATGTGGAAGACTATCCCGCGACCGTGCACGTGACCGAAATCGCTGATGATGCGCGGGTTCACTACCACAAGCATCACACCGAAACGTACTACATTCTTGAGTGCGGGCCGGATGCGAAGATGCAGCTCAATGACGAGCAGGTTCCGATCCGTCCCGGAATGTGCATTCTCATTCCGCCAGGGACGAGGCATCGCGCGATCGGTCAGATGAAAATCATCAACATGGTGATGCCAAAATTCGATCCCGCAGACGAATTCTTCGACTAACCCGTTAGCACGGGGGCGGTGCACTCGCTTGTACTCTGCTCATTTGATGGACGCTGCGCTTGCTCTTGCGGACGGTTTGAGCAAAATTGCCTCGCGCTGATTCGCTTCACTCGGGGTCGTCTATGCAACCGGTCAGCCACAGGATGAGTGATTCCATTTGAAGTGGAGCTGCGAGCATGCTGCCGCCCTTTAATCCGTAGTCGGTTTCTGTGAGTTTCTGAAGAATCCGCTCAGCGCGCGGACGGCGAATTCGGCGCAGATAGCGCTCGGCCGATTCGATATCTCGAAAGAAAACGCCCGCTTCCTTGAGGGCACTTGAAAGCGTTGCTCCTTGCCGTGACCGTTCGGTCGCTTCGGCGAACTTTCGAAAGACGAAGTTGATTCCGCCCAGAATCTTCTGAGGGGCTTCTCCAGCGTGGAGCAGCTTCGCCAGGCAATTCAGAGCAGTGTCGATCTGGTCATCTCGAATGGCGTTGATCATCGTCCACGTCGTTTCAGCCTTCCAGCCGCCGACAAGTTTTCTGACGTCATCCACGCCGATTTGTGTTCGATCGCCCACGTAAGAGCTGAGCTTTTGCAACTCCTGATCAAGCAATCCTAGCCCGGTCCCCGCCAGTTCTCCCATCAACTGGGCTGCGTCACGACTTAACTGCTTCTCGTATTCCGACTTCGCTCTCCCGACCAGCCAGGAATTGAGACGTCCGCCGGTTAGTTCAGCACACTCGACGACGAGTCCGGACTTCGCGGTTTTTTTCGCCAGCTTTGTGTTTCCCGGCCATTTCGCCACATCAAGAATGAGCTTCGATTTTCCGGGAGCTTTCTCGGCCAGCTTCTCGAGGGCAGGGCGATTCGCTGAGACGAAATCGTCGGCGTCCTCCACGAGGACAACCTTCGAAGTTGAAAACATCGAGACAGTCTGCATTTCATCTCGAACCGTTCGAAATTCCGTCTCTTTTCCTGAAAACCGCGTCAGCCCCAGCGAGTCCTCCGGGGCAGTTCCGAGGATATCTTTGCAGATAATCGCCAGCGACTCTGACTTCAGGTGCAACTCACCGCCAAACAAAACGATCAGCGAAGCCGATTTGATATCGTCGATGTTCTGGGCGAGTTCAGTGGCGTGCATGATCCAGATTGACCTGCTTCGAAGAATGGAAGTACGATCTGGTTCGTTGTATTGAATACGGACAGGACTGCAACCCAGCGACTGAAGAAGGTGCCAGGGAATGGCGGAGGCGAAACGGAATTTCGTAGAGATTGCCGCTGCCTCACCGGGAGAATTCTGCTGTCCGGGAGAGAGCCAACCGATCTCGAAATCCCTGCATCTGGCCCGTCTCGCTGCCGGTTATGATCGGTGTGCAAAGTGCATCCATCGGGTTCAGACGGGCTCACTTCCAAAGTCTGTGGTCCGCAGATTGCAGCAGCACTCGCCGTCCACAGAGCCGACCGGTTCACTGATTTCTTCGAATGGTATCCGAGGGATCTATCTCAACAATCTGACCCGCAGCGCGCTCGCCGATGTGGTCGAACACCTTCTTCAGGTCGTTGAAGAGGACATGAATAATCGCCCGGAGGCAACTTTCAAGCGGGTTCTCGTCGGGCATGACTGGAGGACTTCATCGGGTGATCTGGTCATTGGAGTCGTGGAGGTTCTGCGCCGATGGGGATGGGAGATCGCCGATCTGGGACAGGTCAGCCAACCTTGTTTCGAATTCGCCAACTACAAGTTCCATGCTTCACTCGGGCTGTTCGTGACGGGTGGAATTCATCCCGAAAGAGTCAACGGGCTCGAAGTCTACGAAGGATCGGGAGCAAGCTGGTCAGAGACAGGCGGCTATGAACGGCTCGAGTCGGTTTTGAACACTCCGGCGAGTCGGACATCTCGGCAGTCGGGGCACTATCAGACTGTTGAAATGGAATCGATCTATGCAGCCCAGTGCAAAGCATGGTTTGCTGAAGTTCTCCCTTTGCGGATCGCCCTCGCATGCGGAGAGCCGCGGACGCTGAAGCTTCTGAAAAGAGAATTCCAACTGGCTGACTGCGAAGTTGATCTGATCGCCAGCAACTTTTCAGAAGCGAATTTCAGTCGGCAACTCACGCAGTTTCGGTATCAGGTCCGCGAACGACACGTCGACTTTGGCGTGCTGATTCGTTCGGACGGTCAGTCATTTCACCTTTTCGACGAACGTGGACAGGAACTGACTTCGGCAGTTGTGCGGAGACTCCTCGAATGTGCACGATCGCCGGAAATCCTGTCACGGATTCTGGAAGAATTCGCCTGTGCGAGTAACGGGCATGCCGGTGGAATTCAAAAGACAGACACGCGACTGAAACTTCAATCGCAAAACTCTGTCCGCACATACGATCAGGGAAAGTACTGGATTGACGATGCTTCTCCGGCGTGCGATTCCATTCTTGTCTCCGCTTCGATTGCATCACTGCTCAGCCGTTTTGAGTGGCCACTTTCCATCCTCGGGGCAGCGATCGAAGAAGGGTAATGCTTCGCCTGCAACGTTAGAAATGCAGGCGAGTGCGTCGCAACTTCATCACAGTTTATGGAACGGTTCGATCGGTTCCTTCGAGTTGATTGAGAGCGCGATTGATCACGCGGACGACGTATTTCCCGTCGGCGTACAGGTCCGGGCGGGGCTTCAGAGCTGCGTGCATCGAGTCGATTGCCGGTCGGGCGAGTTCATCCATTTCGTCCAGAACAATCGCTGCATGCAGGCGTTCCCACTGTTCTCCATCCGCGAGTTGCTTCGTGAGGACTGGCAGCGCTTCCTCCGGTGAATTCATTCGGCTGAGCGCCCGGGCGACTGCGATTTGAACGACAGGTGATTCATCATCAAGATGTGCTTCCAGTGCGCCTTTCGAATCGGAGGCGGGCAGGCCGATGTTGCCGAGCCCGGTCGCTGCCCAGTATCGGACAGCAGAGTCTTCGTGATCCAGAGCGGCTGTCAACTCGCCAATTGCCTTCGGTCCCGACGAAGCCAGGTTCGCAGTTTCGGCAATTTGATCGGCAGCCTGATTGGCTCCATCTCCTCGGAGAACTCCGTATCGATGCCCGAGTTCTTTTTCGCGTTCGACCAGAATCGGCTCGGCGACGAGTCCCAAATCGCGAGTCTCCTTCACCCACGCGAGGTGGACCTCTCTCAGCTTCTTGAGTGTGTCGGCGTACGTGGGATCGTTAGCCAGATTGTTCAATTCGAACGGGTCTGCCTCGCAATCGTAAAGTTCTTCGACGGGTTTCGTGGAAGCGAAATATGCCTCAGCTTCGGGAGAAAGAGTCCCCGCGATGTGGCCATCTCGAAGCGACATCATCGTCGCTCCTTTCTCCGGAGTGTTCATGTACTGGTAGTACGTTTTCAGCGGTTCGTAGTTGCGGATGTATTTGAACCGATGATCACGCACCATGCGGATGATGTCGTAACGTTCATCCATCCGATCACGGGCTCCGAAAACATAGTCACGTGCGGGCGGAAGGTTGCGGCCCAGAAACGGGATTCCCTGCATTACGTCGGGAATTGAAACATCCGACAGGTTCAAGACCGTCGGACCGAAGTCGATCGAACTGACCAGTTGATCGGAAACACTTCCAGGAACCGCTTGACCATCGACTCGGAACTGCTCAGGCACTCGAACGATCAACGGAATGTGTGTGCCGGAGTCATACAGCCAGCGTTTGGCCCGCGGAAGGCCGACTCCATGATCGGACCAGAAGAAGATGATTGTCTTCTCGTAGAGGCCGTCTTCCTTCAATTGAGCAATGAGGTCGGCAGCAAAGTGATCGAGAGCAGTGATGAGTTCGTAGTTTCTCTTCCAGTCCTCGCGAGCTTCTTTTGTCTCAGGATAATACGGAGGAAACGTCGTCAGTTCGTCGGCGTCTTGTCGTTCTGAGTCGCTCAGGTCTTTCGTGACGGTCTCGTACTTGTCTGTCGAGGCAATTCCGCTTTCGTGACATCCAGTGAAGTTGAAGACAGAGAAGAAAGGCTGATTTGAGTTTTTTCGGTTCCGCCAGTGTGCTTTTCCGCTCGACTCATCCCAAGTCTCCTTGGGAGTTTTGAACTGGTAGTCCTGCTTGGAATTGTTCGTGCAGAAATAGCCAGCTTCTCGCAGCAAGATCGGGAAGGGACGCACTTGCGGAGGCAGATTTGTGTTGCCACGCATGTGCTGTGTGCCGAGAGTCGTCTGGTACATCCCGGTGATGATTCCACTGCGACAGGGAGCACAAACTCCCGCTGTAGTGAACGCATGAGAGTATCGCACTCCCTCTTCAGCAAGCTTGTCGAGCGACGGGGTGATCGCGTGCGGGTCTCCATAACACCCGAGATGAGCACTGATATCTTCAGCGGAAATCCACAGAATGTTCGGTTGCTCAGCAGCGCTGGATGTGATTTGAATGCAGAGAGAAAACAACAGCGTGTAGCATGTGCGTATCAAGCTGCCTTGAAGAATGTTGAAGTTGTCGCGGGAAGAGTGAGGCTGGTATTCCATGGCGAGGCATTCTTTGGTCAACGATGAAAGTGGAGGATTTTGACTTCGCTCAGCGCTCCAAAGTTCTTTTCGAATCGATCGAGTGAGCTGAGATGAAGTGCTGTTTTTTGTTCGGTCTCACGTCATCGAGTTGTCGATGTGAGCTGCGTTCTCATTCGTCATCAGGTTTGTTTTGAAGTATCCAGGTCTGGAACTCTTCGTTTTCGGAGAGGATTTTCTGGAGTTTCTTGAGGCTGCGACTAAGCAGGATGCGGACGGACGCATCCGACTTTCCGAGTCGCGCAGCGATCTCTTTGCTCGGGAGTCCATCGAGATAGCGAAGACGCAGAGCCACTTGAGCATCCTCTGAGAGTTGCTCCATGGCGGTGTCGAGTTGCAATTCCTTTTGGCCCTTAGAGAAAGCATGGCTCGGGGAGGTGAGGCTGGCGACGAGAAAGTCTTCCAGCCCTTTTTCCGACCAGCTCCCACGTGGAGAATTCAGAGGAACTTCTCGATGAGCAGAGCGTTTTTTCGCTCCGAAGTGCCGCCGGTGTTCGTCGATGATCCGACGCTCAGCTTGCTGACACAACCACCGAAACGGATCTCGGTCGGTCAGGTCGATTGTCTTCAGTGCACCCAAACAACTCACGGAGACTTCTTGCAGGACATCGACAGGGTCGACTTTCTTGCGAAGTGCTTCCCGCATTCGTCGATCGATGAATGCGAGAAGCTGTGATCTGTGCAGATCGACATATTCGGCAAGGGCAGCCTCGTCGTGATCTCGAATCCGACTGATGAGAGCATCAAGATCACTGGCCATTCTTCAGTCTCCGAAGCGGCAGATTAACTCTCGGCAGCCTTCTTCTTGTCAGCATCACTGCTTCCGAAGAACAGTCGCGAGACGAAGCCGTCAATTCCAAACCATTGGCCAGTTGGAAGTGCAGCAATTGCCAACAGCGCGATCACTTCGATCAGGTTCTTGTTCACGATGAAGCTGTGTTCCGGACCGGGAGCTGGTGGAACGCCTGGCCATGGCGGAACGACAAGATAGAACGAGAAGACCATGACGGCCGCCGCGAACGCTGATAGGCGGGTGAACAGTCCGACGATGATCAGTGAGCCCAGAATGAGCAATCCCCACATCGCCATCATGTCGGCACGGTACAGCGGGGTGTCTTCTGGAGGGAGTGCCCCGTGAGAAAGCTGCTCAGGAGTGAGGAGTTTCAGCGCGAGGGTTTGCATTTCTTTTTCGAGGCTGCGGATCGGACCGACAAGCTCATTGCGAGTCATCGCCACTTTGCGGCTCAACATGGCAGCATGGTCAGTCTGATACTGCATCGATGCGTTTGTCAGAGTGTCTTCGTATTCATCGAGCAGCTTTTTGTACTCTTCAATTTTTCCGAAACGAACATTGTGACGTGCTTCGTCTTCTTCCTGTCTTGTCACTGTCCCCATGACGTAGTCAAAGGACCCGCGTTCGTTCAAGCGACCGATCACACCTGTGTTGTCCGGGTCGCCAAGCAGGCTCGCTGCGAGACGATGTCGAAACGGGAGTTCTCGTTTGACTGCACTGTTCAACTTGCTGGAAGCAGCTGTGAGGTTTTCAGCGTCGACATTGGAATCTTTCCGACGAGATTCTCGGCTGAGTTCGTTGAGCTGTGCTTCAATCGGTCGACGAGAGTATGTCGAGAGCTGTTCAACAGCTTTGTAGAACGCCATTTCGGAAGCGAGCTTGGGATCGACTGCGTCACCCTCTTCAGCGTCTCCTTCTCCCGGTACGTACGAGACTAGGTTTTTGAGCTTGCTTTCTTCGCTCGGAAGAATTGGGGCCAGTGCTACGAGACGCCCGTTGTCAAACTCAACGACACTCGCGAAAGATTTGAGGTTTACAGACTCTGGAAGTGCAGCGAGGGGAACTGAGATCGGCGGAAACGGAGGTTCTTCGGACGGAGCAGAATCGGCGTTTGCGTCTGCATCGATCAGAATATCGAGGACGGCTTTCTGTTCCGGATTCAGTTTGTAGTGCTCTGCGAAACGGTCGCGCCACGAATACCACTTGGAACTCATGCGATCGTAGTCGAGCCAGTTCAGGTCGTCCGGATCGCCTGTCATTTCGCGGAAATGGTCACGGAACGGACCCTGAGCATTCTTGAGGTATCCCTCTGCGGTCCACGGATCAGGGCCGCTCATTGTGCCGTATTTCCACATTCCTTCGTAAAGGAGTTGCCAGCCAATCGCCACGCGCAGCACAACGAGCAGGAGAATCGCAAACCACGAGATTCGCCGAAGGTCTTTCACTCTCAGTATCCTCGACAAGGTTGAGTTCAGTCATGGGAGTCAACTGGCCGGTAACGTCTGACTGCCGGACTCAATCGCTCCGTGGAAGATTCGATCTTGAACGATGCACAGGATCGAATCGAGATGAGTTGTGTAGGTCTTTAATTGGATGCAGGTTCGGGATGCCTGAAAGATCCACCTCAGCTCCCGATTCTCACCTGCTGAAACCCGAGTTTGACCGCAGTCAAAAACAGTGTTCCCCGTAGCGAAGCATCAGGAGATGTTGCTGCTGAAGTGAATCAGTTCGGGATCAATGTTGCGGATGTGTGGTTCCAGGTGGCGTCCCTGGGAGGGAGGTGGGACCAAAATTGCCCCGACCTGAGGGTGATCATCGCAATACTTTAATGCGTTGTCGAGTCCCATGACATAGAAAGCTGTCGATAGTGCATCAGCTTCTGTGGCTGTAGGGGCGAGAACGCTTACGGAGAGCAATCCGCTCGCTGGCCAGCCGGTTCGAGGGTCGAGTAAGTGTCCGTATCGACGTCCTTCGTGGCGAAAGTATTGGATGTTTGAACCACTGGTCGCCATCGCAACGTTTTTGAGGAGAATGGTGGCGTAAGATTGATCGGTGAACAGCGGGTTTTTCAGGCCGACAGGCCATCCATCGTGCCCGCCATGTGTTCCCCATGCAATCAGGCTGCTTTGACCACCATGGACGAGAAACGCTTCAATCTCTTCATACCTCAAATGCTCGGCAGCTTCATCGATGCCATAGCCCTTACCGATCGAGGCGAAGTCGAGTAGCAAGTCACGTTCGAAGGTGATCTCTGAGCCGTCGCCGAGATTTACATGCTGAAATCCGGATTGCTCCAAAGCGGTTTCCACTTCCTGATCCGTGGGAATTCGATTCTCATCCCGTGCTGCTTTCCAGAGTTGAATCCATCGACCTGTGGCGGGATCGAAGCATCCGTGGGTCTCTCGATAAAGTGTCGAGCATTTTGAGAGGAACTCTGCGAGCGATTCCGAAATCGAGACGGGTCTCTCGGCGGCGTTTTTGTTCACTCCGGCGATTTCGCTGTCGTCGCGATAGATTGTTAGCATCTGTTCCGCGTCGCGGACGCGATCGAAAGCGTCGGAAGCGACCATCACCTGACGCGGGGCTCCGGGGTTCAGAATGACCGACCAGCCACATCCCATGGCTCGCGTTTCGAGACGAACGGTGTCACCCGCAATTGGAGCAGTCGCTTCTTGTGGTTCGTCCAGAATTGCATCAGCGATTTCATCTCCCGCATGACGAATCTCACGTTTGGCGGCTCGGCCAGTGAGAAAATCGCGTCGGTTGGAATCGGGAGGGACAGTCATATCTGCAGACGAATCTGTGCGTTTGGATGCGTTGAGTCACTGGCGGTATCAGCGACTGGCATTTTCAGTCTGGCAGGTAGAGGTGGGGAATTCCACTCCTTGAAGTCAAGTTTCGGGTGGCTATACTCCACAGAGTGATTGGGAAGTGCTCAGTCCGTGATTTCTCGGATCAACCGTCATTGGTCCAAGACGCCGAACGCTGCAATCGAAGTCGATGTAGAATCTCTTTCCGGAAGGGATGGCAACCCCGCGGAAGTGTGTTGACTCTGTGTTGTGATGACTCTGCGATGATGGCTGCCAACGGTGCAGGCTGACACGTTTTTCATCCCTTTCCCGCCAATTTGATATCGATATCCCTGCCGGGCAGGGCAAAGCTGATTCTCAATTTCTCAAGCAAACTCTTCAGGAGATAGCAAAGATGAGTGCACAAGTCGGTCAACCCGCTCCAGATTTCAAAGTCCAGGCTTACGATCGCACCAAAGATGGTTCGGACGCGCAGTTCGGAGATCTTTCACTGGCAGACTTCAAAGGCAAGTGGGTTTGTCTCTTCTTCTATCCACTCGATTTCACCTTTGTCTGTCCAACGGAACTCGTTTCGTTCAACGACAACCTCGGCGAGTTTGAAGATCGCGAATGTGCCGTTCTGACTGCCAGCACCGACAGCGTTTACTCGCACAAAGGCTGGTGTGACAGCCACGACGACCTGGCGAAGCTGAAGTACCCAATGCTCGCTGATACAACTCATCAGCTTTCACGTGATTACGGCGTTCTCAAAGAAGATGCCGGAATCGCTTATCGCGGAATCTTCCTGATCGATCCAAACGGAGTCGTTCGCTGGTCAGCGATTCACGACTTGAGCGTTGGTCGAAACGTGGACGAAGTCTTGCGAGTTCTGGATGCATTGCAGACAGACAAACTCTGTCCATGTAACTGGAAGAAAGGCGAAGAGACTCTCAGCTAGGCCTCTTCAAGTTTCATTGGATTCGCGGCGATGCGTTCCGTTGAATCGATTGGATCGAAATCGTCGGACACTGATCAACGGGGGAGCAAATGGGCTCCCCCGCTTTTCAGACCTGTCAATCTTGCTCAGCCTGAAGAATCAGGAGTCTCTTTCATGTCGGCTTTTCTTTCACCGATTAATCCTGAGAATGCGTCTGAAGACGCAGCAAAACTTCTGGACCGAGTCCGAGATATGCTCGACGGAGAAGAACTTCCCGAGCCATTTCTCGTCTACGCGCACGTCGAGCCGTTCCTGAAAGACTTCTACATGAACTTCAAGAAGTTCGTGTACTCGGACGGAGCGATTGATGCCAAGACGCGATCGGCAATCGCATTGGCTGTTGCTGCTCACGCCAAATCGAAGGCTTGGGGAGACTACTTTCGGTCACGCTGTTCGAAGCTTGGATTCAGCGATCAGCAGATCGCAGAGATTCTGGCTGTTGCGTCGACCAACTACATGTACAACACCTTCTTCAAGTTTCGCGACATCAGCGGAACCGATCTGTTCGACGGAATGGGAGTCGGTCTTCGAGCCCATACCTTCTCCAACACTTCGCTGGGTGATGACCTTGTCGAATTGATCAATGTTGCGATCAGCGACTTGAACGCCTGCCAGCCATGCACAGCTGGGCATGTTGAAAAAGCCAAGAAGCTCGGCCTGAGCGGCGATCAGATTCTGGGGTCCATTCAGTGCGCCGCAACTGTTTACGCGGGCGCACAATTCTTGAACTCTGTGCAGTAGCAAGTACGTCAATCTAAGGAGCGGCTGCGAGACTGAGCAGCTTGGCGATTCAAAGACCGTCTTGCTGATCATTCGACGAGTTACTGCTGTTGAATTGGCTCGACGCCAGTAACCTGTGCTCGTGGCTGCGATGTGTCACGAACGAACGCTTCACTGGTTCGCACATAACCTGTGTTGTTGGCCGAATCTCGAGCTTCGATTCGAATGAAGAATTCGGAGTTCAGATGGTTCGGTAAGCTCCAGACATATCGTTCAACGTCTTCCATAGGTTTGGCAATAGGAGTCCATGGACCTGTCGGAAATGTTGCGTACGACAAAACGACCGGAGCTTTGGACAGCTCCACTTCTTCGATCTTCCAGCTGATGACCAGCTGATCGAGATTCTCTGGGCTGAGGTACTGAACGGGATTCAGAGTGATTCGTGGAGGAGTCCGGTCAACGAAGACGGTAATTTCCGGTGCTTCTCCCGGTTGCGGAGGTGTGCTCAAGACGCCAGCTCCGTTTCGAACGCGAAACGAGAATCCGTATTCTCCATCACGCGGAACGGTCACGTTAATGGGGGAAATCCGATCGACATCACTTCCATAGTGATACCACTTCTGACCTCGATCTTCGGTGATATACAGTTCAATGCTGTTCACTCCAGTCGGACCAACTCCATCGACCTGATAGCCAATTTCGAAGGTAGCGGAGTTCACAACATGTCCGCGTTCAGAACGCGGTGGCAGAACAGGTTGGTTTCGCTCTTCGACGATTTTTGTTTGCGGCTTCGATTCAGGTTGTGTAGTCGCTTCCGGGACGACGAGTTTCTGCTCGTCAGTTTCAGGCAATGTCTCCTGAGGTTTCACCGGACGAACTGCTGACACTGGAGCCTTTTGATTCGCCCCTTTGATCATCGGTTCAATCGAAGTCGACGATGTTGCAGGACTCACGGCTTCAGTCGCTGGCAATGCTTCCGATTCAGCCGGGAATGGATTGGAAGTGTCAGCCTGAACTTCAGGGTTGGCTGGTTCGGACGCGGTTGAATCCGTCGCCCAGACAGGAGCAGATGATTGACGAGATGTCTCCGGTTTGACTGGAGATTCGTTGGCTTCCGACGCAGGTCGAATGACAGACTTCTCGACTTTCTCTTTCGGATCAGAAGCGAGGTTCACCGGAGTCTTCGGCTGTGAAGTCTCGGGGCGAGGCTGATTCAGGTGCTCGAATGGGTTCCCGGAGGGCTGATTCGCTGCGACGGGAGCGGCGGAAGTTCGCCCCGGAGAATTTGGAAGGGCCAGCCCAGCAACGATTGTTTGAGCGGAGGATTCCGCATGATTTCCGGCGAGATCTTCAACCGAGGCGCGTACTTCGACGACTCCGGCTGAGTCGACAGTCCACGAAACGCGTCCACTGGGATCTCGATTGATCGCCACCGGTTCCCAGGATTTCGACTGGGCATTGAAGACATCGATTTTCAAGGAATCGGAAACGAGAAAATCGTCTTGCGCATCCCACTTCATTTCGATTCGCCCGGATGCCGTTTCTTCCACTTCCACACTCAATCGAGGCGATGCGGAATCAACGATGACTTTCAATCCAGCGACGTGAGGACCGGCAGGATAGGTCAATCCTCCGGCAGCCAGTGTTCTGACTGAGAACCAGTATTCTCCGTCTGACTGAGCTTTAAAGACGAATGAATTTGCAGCTGGGTCGACAGATTCGTGCCGCTTCCAACTGGCTCCACGATTGTCGGAAACGAAGAGTTGAATTTCGTTCGCGCCGAGTCTTTTCAATTCGGCCGGATCGAAATCAAACGGAATGCGGAACTTGTTTGACTTCGAAAAGATCGGGGCCGATTCGGGAGTCTGTGCGGTCCCTTCATTAAGAAGGCCAGCGACTCCGGCCAGACAGAGAATACTCCGGCCAAAGAGTTTGCGAATCGACTTCAGGCGGTGTGATGGCTGAGGCGTCATGGCTCTGAGTTCATGCAATTGGTGTATGCGACGGGAGCCGAAAATGATCAACCGGTGCTGCCGGTGAGTATGACGAGAACAAGCCACTTGCCTGCAGGCACTTACAGGCACGGGTTGTGTCAGTGATCTATCGAGGTTGCTCGTTCGAGATACGTGAAACCCGATTCAAAGTTGTTCTCACGCGGATTCCTTCCGCCACTTACAAATCATTTCTTCGCGCAAATGCGGAAGATCCCCCGAATCGTTATCGTCCACATAGCAATGAGGACTCCATTCGAAATGGGACCTCTCATGCAAGTTACAGCTTCCCGTGTTTGTCGTTCTGCAACGATTTCTGAAGATTCCGTCATTGGATCTGGCGAGATTTGAATCCCAATTTGAGCAGAGAGGCGTGTGAGATGGAGAAAATCAGAGTCGGCATCATTGGGGCTGGTGGCATTGCGGCGAAGCTGCATCTCCCCGAACTGGCAGAAATTGCCGAAGTGGAAATTGCGGTTCTGGGAGGCCGGAAAGAGAGCCGTCTCAAAAGACTGAGTGAGCTTTTCAAAGTTCCGCGCACGACCAACTCCTACGATGAGATTTTGGCTGACAAGAGTATTGATGCAGTCGTCATCGCGCTCCCGCATCCGCTCCATGTGAGCTATGGATTGACTGCTCTCGCGGAAGGCAAGCACGTCTTCATGCAGAAGCCGCTGAGTACTTCTTTTGAAGAAGCCGATCAGTTCGTAGAAGCGGTGGATTCGTCGGACCGGATCGTCTTTGCGCTTCCTTACGTCTCAAAGCCGCATGTTTTAGCTGCTCGAAAAATGGTCGAGGAGGGGAATCTGGGAGTCGTTTCATCAGCGACGGCTCGATTCAGTCACGGTGGACCTGAAGTCTACTACGCAACAATTCAGCAGATCCTCCAGGAAGAACCGGAAAACGAGTTGTGGTTCTTCGATGCTGAACATGCTGAGGTCGGAGCACTCTTTGACATGGGCGTATATGCGATTGCCCATCTGGTTGCGATTTTGGGGTCTGTGAAATCGGTGACTTGCCGGATGGCGACGCTTCACAAGCCGACTCAACTGGAAGATACAGCGACGGCTATTCTGGAGTTTGAAAACGGCGCTCTCGGGACAGCAGAAACCGGCTGGTGCGATGGAGCGAGGACTTGCGGTTTCTCAATCCATGGATCGGAAGCGAAAGTGGTGAATCCAAGTCTCACGGGTGATTTGCTTCACTTGCGTCCAAGTTCAATGGTTGATGAAGACGCCCCGTTGATCGAATCGAAGTTGGATTTGTCTTCGTTTCCCGACATCAGCGGTCATCAACACTGGATCAATTGCATCCAAGAAGGATGTCAGCCTCCGATTAGCAACGTCCACTTTGCCCGCCACGTTACGGAGATTCTGTTGAAGTGTCTGGAGTCTGCCCACCGCCGATGCGTCGTCGATGTTCAATCACGGCTGAAATGAAAAAGCCCGGTCACATATGCAACCGGGCTCGTCAGTCATTGAATCGAAGTGACGGGCTCACCTTTCAATTCGCTTTTACTTTCGCAACTCATCAGGAATGTCCGGGTACAGAACCTTTTCCTGAATCTCTTCGTCAGTCGGAGGAGTCAACGGTCGGACCACACGGAATCCAACGAAATCGGCGTCGGTGTGATACCACATACTTTGAGGAAGCTGTGGGTCTTGGATCTTCCAGTCTTCGCTCGACGGAATTCGTTTCGCGCTTCGCAACCATTCCGGGTCATCGAACCATGACCCACCGCGTGTGACGCGAGGGTACAGGCTGCTTGGTGGAAGGTAAGGATTCGCTGCGACAGAGTTCGGGTTGAACTGGGAATAGAAATCCTCTTGATACTGATCGAGGCACCATTCAGCGACGTTGCCGTGCATGTCGTACAGGCCCCATGCATTCGGCTTTTTCTGTCCGACCTTGTGATAGGCTTCGTCGGAGTTGTCGTAGTACCAGCCGTATTCATCGAGGTCTGCGGGATCGTCTCCGAAGGAGTAGGCCGTCGTTGAACCGGCTCGGCAAGCGTATTCCCACTCAGCTTCGGTGGGGAGCCGATAGTATTGACCGGTTCTTTCTGTCAGCCATGCACAGTACATTTTGGCTGCGAGTTGGGTCATGCAGATGGCTGGGAAGCCGTCGTGACCCATTCCGAAAGTCATGTCGGTGTACTCTTTGGTCGGACGAGTCACTCCGTCGGCTTTTTTGTCGACATCGTCTGCTTCACGCCCGAAGAGTTCACGTCGCTGGATGTCGAGATTGAGCCGCCAGGTGTCGTACTCATCCCAAGTGACTTCGTGTTTGCCCATCCAGAATGGAGCGACCTTGACCTTGTGTTGCGGGCCTTCATCCGACTCGCGATTCTCTTCGCCTTCCGGACTTCCCATCAGGAATTCGCCACCGGGGATGGGAACCATCTCGAACGAGATTTCCGTATCACGCAGCTTTTGGACGTACGGCTTCATCTCCTCTTCTGCGGAAGCGACGCTGTTGGGATCGCGGAGATAAGGATCGTTCGGATCGGGGTCGGCAGCCATGGTTGGCATGACAATCGACATCACGATCACGCCAACTGCGGCTTGCCAGATGCACTGGTCAAGGCGTACTGTCAACATGAAAGGCCTTTCAATTCAAAGTCGTCCAGCAAGAAGAGGTTGCGATGGATGAACATCAAAGTTGCTGGATCAGGTGGGTTGGACTGGCAACAGTTTTGCTCTTTGGCTCCCCCTGTGTCGACATTCAAGACGCCTTGGGGCAGGAGCAAGCGACGACAACTGCAGAGCAGCTGGATCGGTACGAGTTCCTCCAAATTCGGATGGGGATACCCGTCACCCTTACATTGTATGCCCCAACACAAGCTGCCGCAAACGTCGCTTCGACCGCTGCTTTCGACCGTTTTCGCGAAATTGATCGGATCATGAGCGACTACGATCCGGACAGCGAGTTGATGCAGCTTTGCCAAAGTGCCCAACTTGGAGAACCAGTTTCCGTAAGTAACGATCTCTTCAAAGTTTTGAGCGCTGCCCAGCGACTTTCAGGGGAAACACAAGGGGCCTTTGATGTGACAATTGGACCGGTCGGGCGATTGTGGCGTCTGGCGAGGCGGAAAGAAGAACTTCCGGATTTCGGTCGACTGGAAGAGGCTCGCCAAAGAGTTGGGTATCGATCTCTCGACTTAGATCCAGAACGACGAACAGTCACGCTTCTCAAAGAGAGGATGCAACTGGACCTCGGCGGGATTGCGAAGGGGTACGCAGCTGATGTTGCTCTCGAAGCGATGAAGCAACACGGGGTCACTCGTGTTCTGATTGATGCGGGTGGCGATCTCGTCGCTGGTGACCCTCCTCCCGGGCGTCAGTTCTGGAGAGTTGAAGTCGAACAGCGAGATGCCAGCGACGGGGAACAGGCGACGCGTCGAATTTTGAAGGTCAACAACTGCGGAGTGGCGACTTCCGGTGACACTTATCAGTATCTTGAGATCGACGGGAAACGATATTCGCATCTCGTCAATCCGCAGACCGGACTGGGAGTTACTGTCCCCGCTTCGGTGACAGTGATTGCCTCAACCGGGATGGAGGCGGACAGTCTTGCTTCTGCTCTCAGCGTGATGAGAGATCGAGAGTCGATCGAGAAGTTATCCCGAGGCTACGATGCAGAGTTCTTGAAAGTCGAACTTGATGAAGGTGGCCGAAAGCGGGAAATTGTCTCCCCCGGTTTTCTCCATCGGGTACTCGAATCCAACGGCGAGTGTGAGGCACAGTAAACATGTACGAGACAGGCGACGCGACCGGTGAGTTTGATTGAAGCACGCGTTGATCGCTGGTCGTGATTTGCTTTCGTCCGCGATCTTGAGTTTGTGAAGATCAACTTGATGATGCACACAACAGATATGTCAATTCAAAGCACACGAGCACAATGGCCGCGTCTGATGGCTTACTTCGGGCTGGCGAGTCTGTGGGGGCTCGCTGTGTACTTTGCACTCTCGATCAGCGATAAAAAAACGAACTGGGATACAACGTTTTGCGGGGTGTGGGGATGCTCTGCCCCGATCGCGGCGGTTATTTCCTGTCACCTGGTGTGGGGGCTTTTTCTTCTCCCCTTCGCAGTCATTGTTTGTGCCAAATGTTCGAAACGGGTCACCCGAATCACCGGGATGACAACTGTTTGCGTCGCTGTCAGTGCGATTCTTGTACTTGTCGTTTACGAGTACTTTCACTGGTACAGGTTTGTCCAACCGGCGTACCGAATCTACTTCGGTCGGCGAATTGCTCTCTCACTCTTCTCGCAGATTGACTTTCCCATTCTCCCACTACTTCTGACCGGCTTGGGGGTTTGGTGGGTCTCTCTACTTCGACCGGACAAGGTTCTTTCCCGGGCTGAGCAAGAAGATGGTCAGGTCTCTGAAGAAGTCGTCTCTTCGTGAGTTCAGATTCAGTCACAGACGATTTATCTGACGACTGCTGAGGGACGGTCAGTTGGCACTGAATTCGTAGATTTCCAAGCCTCGCTGATCAGCGAATTTCTTCGTGGTGAGAATGATTTTGTTCTGAGACTCATCGACGGAAATCGCCATCGTTCGCCCCGGCTCCTGATACGTATTCACGATCTCTGCCATCGCTCGTTCCGCAGGCACGATTCCGAGATTGAAAGTTTGCGGCATGTTTCGTGTGAACCCCGCGTTTTCCAGAGCGATGCCGTCGACCTCGAGAACGACTCCGATTTCTTCACACAAGTAGGTGAACGCTTTCTCGAGCGGCATTCGGTTGAATTCCGCATCGACTGGATTCTTCAAACGTTCTCGCACGGACTTTTGTGGCTCATCCGTTTGCGGTTGTGTGTCGACTGTTTGAGTGAAATCGGTACGGGAAGCTTCGTCGAGTGTGAATAAAGTCGCGAGTGCGAGATTCGGGGCTGCCTTCTGGGGGAGAACCGTCGTCATCGTCAGATAGCGAGTGGCAGTATTCGTGACGGTCGATTGTCGAACCGCTTCGACCATCGCTGGCAGTCGTCCGATGAACTGCCGGAACCTCATTTCCGAGGGAGCCATTTTGAGGCATACATCTTTCCACAGCCTCTCAGGCAAGGCGGCGAATTGTTGCTGGAGGCGCTCCTTCACTTTTGTGGGTGAAGACGTATTCGTCACGCGCAGCATGAGTTCAGAGTGCAGGTACGGAGAGGGATTGACTTCCCAACTCACCATTTCGACATCATCTCCCAGCCAATCGAGTGACTGTTGAATGATCTGCTGGCTGGCGGGCGGGAACAGGACATCAGTGTGCCGACGAAGGTCAGCCACGTTCCCGACAACGGTGAACAATTTGTCGCGATCAGTTTCCCGCAGCAGGTGATCCATACCTTCGCTGATATCGCGGTTCGGAGTGTCGATCGAGTATTCGAGTTCGCCAGCGAGATGAGCTGGGAGGATGGCAATAGTCTGCTCGTCTTTGATCAGCGAGCCCTGAGTCTCGTTGACTTTGATTCGCAAGTCGGGACGCTCGGTAATGTCGTAGAGGTATTCACCTTTAAATTCGTCGATAAGAGTCGACATCTTCTCCGGCGACTTCAGGTGAATCACTGCACACAAGTCGGGAGTCGTTCCACGCGCGCCGATGATGTATCCCAGAACGACTTCTTCGATTTCTGACGGAGAGCGGTGACACAGCTCCTGCAGAGTGGTTTCCAGCCAGTTGGTTACGTTTTCTGTCAGACTTGCACGCAATATTTGAGCATCGCGTGAGTCAGACCAGAGGTCCGCAGGTCGAAAGTGAACCACAAAGTTGACACCACTGGGCATCAAATAGAGTTCGATTGGTTCACCACTGGTCGGGCTGAACTCTTCGACGATTTGAGGTCGATTCTCCAGCATCGCTCGACTGTAGGGCTCATCGGCGGAGACGGATTCTGTACCAGGAGAGTTCTGAGGCGCCCCTGAATTTGCAATGGGCGCCGGTTTTTTCTGAGCGATTGTGGCCAGGTAACCGACGACACCAACTGCAGCCAGAAGAAAAACAGCAGTAACAATCAACCCACCTCGCCCCTTTTTGCGACGACGTTTGAGTCGCTCAAGCGAACTCGTGGCTGAGTCTTCTGTCGGAACAATCAGCGACGGGGAACTCGCGGGCTTTGGAGTTTCTGGTGGTGCAGAAAAATCAGGGAACGAACTCGGAGCACTCGATGCTGCCGAGGATTCATTGTCAGGAATCCACTGAGGAGAGGTTCCGACGGGTGGATCGTCATCGACGAGTTCAAGCTCGACGACTTCCTCCACAGGTGGCGGAAGCTTGAGGACGAAGGGAGTCTGGCACTTCGGACATTTGACTTTTTTTCCGAGGAGTTCCGGTTTCTCGACTTTCAGTTTCCGGGCGCAGTTGGGACAGGCAATGGAAACCGGGAATGACGGAAGGTCTGATGGCATGACTCGAAAAAGCTCCCTTTCAGGAAGGCTTTTGTATTCAAGATTGGAAGGTACGCTGAGAGCGTCATGGAAGTGCGGAAATCATAGTGTTTTCGCAGGCATCCATCGACTCAAAATGACAGCCTGATGATCTTCAGACAATATGGATCCGATCAGAGTGTCTGGCTCATTTTTTCTGCGAGTCGCTCCAGGGCAGGGCTGATATCGTTCGGCTCAAGATGCACATTCAGCAAACTGAACGCATCTTTGTGAGCGAGGGCAGCTGCCATCGACTGCTTCAATTCTCCGAGCGTTCTCACTTCGAATCCCCAACCAGCCCCGAAGAGATCGGGAATACGATGATAATTCCAGTTAAGTATGTCGTTGAATGGACCTTCCTGCAGGAAACGTTCGGTTGTGTAACCCTTATTGTTGAGCACGACAACAATCGGGTTGAAGTGATTTCGCACGATCGAACTCAATTCCATGCACGTCATCTGGAAGGCACCATCGCCGACCAGAACAATTGGCCGCAAGTTTTTGTCAGCGGTTTGCACTCCCAAAGCAGCCGGGACCGCAAATCCCATCGACGTATAGTACGCTGGGCTCAAGTATTCTGTGTGCTTGTGAATTGTTAGATCAGATGACGCGAACAGAGAGTCTCCCACGTCTGCGATGACGACCATGTTGTCATCCAGAATCTGATCGATATGCCCGAACAGACTTTGAATCGTGACAGCGTCGGCATCCGTCGATTTACTCTTCTTGAGAACCTGCCGTTTCGGAATTTCAATTGCTTCTGCGTCCGGCCGGATCGGGGCCTCTTGAAGAGTGTTCACGAAGTCTTCAAACAGGACATCGTGAAAGTGGTGATGACCGATTCGAAGCTGTTCGGTCGTGGCAGAAATGCAGTTTTGGGCATCGAGCTTGGCAGTATAAATTCCGAGATTGATGTCCGTCATGAAGGCGCCGAGCATGATGAGACAGTCGCTGTTCTCAACATATTCCGTCACCTCGCGGCGCCCCATCGCTCCTTCGTAAACGCCGAGATACAGCGGGTGTCGCTCGCTGATGACTGACTTGCCGAGCAATGTTGCGCACATGGGAATTTGATTCTGCTCAGCAAGCTCCAGAATCTGCTCGCGCAGACCGAAGCGATGAACCTCAATCCCCGCGAGAATGACGGGCTGTTTGGCTTTTGCGATGCGCTCACGTGCTTCGCCAATCGCAGCCTTCAGAGCATCAGGGTGGCTGGTGCGATCAAACGTGGGGGGCGCATGCGGCGCGATGGCTGGGGAATGAACTCGATCTCTTGGAAGTTCAAGATAGACAGGACGTTTGTATCGAACAGCTGCGTCCAAACATCGGTCAATTTCACGGAAGGCTGTGAGCGGATCGTGAAGGTCAGCGCTCGCGATCGTGATTTTTTCGAAGACTTCACGTTGAGTTCCGAAGTCTCGAACCCGGTGGTGAAGCAACGGATCGTTTCGCCGCTCTTGCACACCGGGAGCGCCGCTGATCACGACGACCGGAGACTTCTCAGCGAAGGCTCCTGCGATGGAATTGCACGTGCTCAGCCCACCAACACAATAAGTCACGCAGACTGCTCCGAGTCCATGAATTCGAGCATAGGCGTCCGCCGCGTAACCCGCACAATCCTCGCGAGTACAGCCGATCATGCGGATCGGCGATTCTTCGAGCAGCCCGTAAAATCCCAGAACGAAATCTCCCGGAATCCCGAACATGTCTTTCAGGCCGTAGTCCTGAAGTCGCTGAATCAAATAGCCGCCAATCGTTGGCGGAGAAGAGGTGTTGTTGGTCTTCGACAACGTGGTCTTCTTCGAATTCCTCGCGGCAATCTTCTTCGCGGTCGTCATCGTCAAACCTTTCCGAAAAACTGTTCGAGAAGTGTTTCCGTGGTCCGGGTCAATCCATTTGGGACGCTGCAAATATTGTATACGTCAGAAGCTCAGGAGTGGGAGAATCCTTCTGCTTCGCGATGAAATCCGCTGCGTGATTGCGTAAGTCTATGAAGGATTGAATGTTGCGAACGTAGCTGTGAACTGCAGCGCCGAGTCAGTTAGAAATCTGGTCAGCCACTTAAGTCCAGCAGTCGATCTCTTGTTCGGAGCTTCTGGAAAGACGACGATGACGCGTGCCAGTTTTTAAGACGATCTTCATCCAACCTCTTTCATCCAAGAGAGCCATTTCATGACCAAGCTTCGACGAATGATTTTTGGGCTTCTCGGACTTCTTCTCTTTTTGCCATCGGTTGTGTGTGCTGAGCGGCCGAACATCGTGTTCATCTACACCGACGATCAAGCACCGACGGCCACGGGCTTCAGCGGAAACCCGGACTTGAAGACTCCAAACATTGATCGCCTGGCTGCCAGCGGAATTGTCATTCCCAACGCATTTACCGTGACTCCTGTTTGCAGCCCTTCGCGTGCTGGTCTGGTCACAGGTCGGTATTCGACCGAATTCGGAATTCTCGACTGGATTCATCCCACTGCTGAAGCAGAACTTGGCCTCGATCCGGAAGCTGTCACGTGGATGGAACTCTTGCAACAAGCTGGCTACGCGACTTGTCTCTCCGGGAAGTGGCACCTCGGAACGGAAGATCGGTTTCATCCAACCGTGTTTGGATACGATGAGTTCATGGGCATCCGAGATGGTGGATGTCCTCCCAAAGATCCGGTCCTTGAAGTCAACGGAGAAGACGTGAAGCAAGAAGGCTTCACTGTCGATCTGGTCACCGATTACGCGTTGGACTTTATGACCAGAAACCAGAGTGAGCCGTTTCTGGTTTCCATTCATTATCGCGAGCCGCATGCAGCTTGGCTGCCAACTCGGGACGAAGACTGGGAACCGTATCGAGACCTCGATCCGCAACTTCCGGAGCCGAGTCATCCAGATCTCGATGTGGAACGTGTCAAGAAAATGACTCGCGAATATTACGCGAGCGTGGCCAGCGTCGATCGGAATGTCGGACGCATCCTCGATCTGCTCGATGAACTCAATCTCTCAGAGAATACGATCGTTGTTTACACCAGCGATCACGGCTATCACAACGGCCATCACGGTTTGTGGTTCAAAGGGAACGCGCACTGGATGCTCAATGATTTGCCGGAACAGCAATGGGACAACATTGATCGTAAGCGGCGACCGAATCTTTACGATCAGGCGTTACGAGTTCCGACCGTCATTCGCTGGCCAGATGCTCTGCCGCAGGGGCAGACCGTGCTTCAGACAATGACCAATCTCGACTGGTTTCCGACACTGCTCGGAATGGCCGACATCGAGATTCCGAATGGATTGAATCTGCGTGGACGTGACTTCACGCCGATGCTGAAAGGGCTGCGAATCGCTTGGCCGAATGACCTTTATGCCGAGTACAGCATGCGACACGGCGCGTTTGTGGACATGCGATGCTGGCGGACTCACCAATGGAAACTTGTCGTTGATTTCGCAAATCCAGGGCGTGACGAACTCTATGACCTGCAAAACGATTCGGGCGAGTTACAGAACCTGATTGACTCGGACGACCCAGCCATACAAGCTGTCGCTGCCGAACTTCGCAGCAAGATTCTTCACAGGCTCGAAGAATTGAACGATCCGCTTCTGGAACGAATTCAAAACGAGAGCAAATCGGAATGACGAGTCATCCAACTCGGGGCTCGATCATCGTCATGAAAATCGGTGGAAGTCTGTTCACACTTCCAGATCTTTCGCGACGCCTCAGAGAGTTGGTCGAACAATTCGAACAACATCGAGTCGTTCTGGTCCCTGGCGGCGGGGTGTTCGCTGACGCAGTCCGTTCACTCGACCGAATTCACGAACTCAGTCCACAAACCTCACACGAGCTCGCGATTAGGGCGATGTCGATGTCGTGCCAGCTTCTCGAACAACTCATCGAAAATTCCACGATCGTTCATGCTCTCTCCGATTTCGATTCGGCTTGGAAGCAGGGACATACTGTGATTTATGATCCTGCCAGCGATTACGGCCAGCATGCGGATTTGCCAGCCAGTTGGGATGTGACAAGTGACTCGATCGCTGCTTCGCTGGCGATTCAACTGGGTGATTCATCGCTGATTCTCGTGAAGTCGATCGACCTCCCGGAAGTTTGCCCTTCGATCGAGCAGATTTCAGCAGACGGACTGGTCGATGTTTATTTTTATGAGCTGGCCAAATCGCTAACGAACATCGGGTGGTGCAATCTGCGTAATCAGGAAATCCGCGTTGTCGATGGATCAGGCAAGACGGGCGATTCTTGGAATCCCGATTCGTAGAATCTGATGAAATGGGGCATTGAGGCCTTCTTTCTCACCCGTTCATGAGTTCTGTTATTGGGCAAGACGGCGAAGTACTGGCGTTCGAGATTGCGAAAAGCTAACATACTTCGCTTAATTTTCAGCAATCCGACATCTCCGATTGTCTCTGGAGACTGTCCGAAACTGTTGCCGAGACAATTCCCGTCGCAGATCAACACTCTGAATCTGCTCAGTGGGCATTCAAGTTCGCGAGTTGCAGAACGACGCTGGGATTGTTGATCTGGTGGTGACTTCACTTTCTGAGGAACACAATGTCGAAGAACTTTATTTTTACAAGCGAAGCGGTCAGCATGGGGCATCCGGACAAGGTTTCGGATCAGATCTCCGACGGTGTTCTTGATGCGCTTCTCGCGCAAGATCCAAATTCTCGTTGTGCCTGCGAGACGTTGTGCACAACTGACTATCTCTGCCTCGCTGGAGAGATCCGCACTTCTCCAGACATCTCGAAAGACGAAGTCGAAAAGATCGCTCGGAACGTGGTCCGTGAAATCGGTTACACCAGCGACGACATCGGATTCAATGCTGATACCTGTAAAGTTGATGTTCTGCTTCATCAGCAGAGTGCCGACATCGCCATGGGTGTCGATGCTGATGGTGCAGGCGATCAGGGCTTGATGTTCGGTTACGCTTGCGATCAGACCGAAGAGCTCATGCCGCTTCCGATTGCGTTGTCTCACCGCATTCTGAACCACCTCAACGAAAAGCGATTCAGCAAAGACGTTGACTGGTTGCTCCCGGACAGCAAGAGTCAGGTTTCTGTCCGATATGGAAACGGAAAGCCTGCCGAAATCACAGCGATCGTGCTTTCGACACAGCACCGTGACTCTGTGAAACGCGATGAAATCGAAGCTTACATTCGAGAAACCATCATCCCTGCAACAGTTCCTTCGGAGTTGCTCAACGCTTCAACGAAGTATCACGTCAACCCGACTGGCCAGTTCCTGATTGGTGGACCACACGGTGATTGTGGACTGACCGGACGAAAGATCATCGTCGACACATACGGCGGTTGGGGACGACACGGCGGTGGAGCGTTCAGCGGAAAAGATTCGACCAAAGTCGACCGCTCAGCTGCCTACATGGCTCGCTACGTTGCGAAGAACATCGTCGCTGCTGGACTGGCGACCGAGTGCGAAGTTCAACTTGCATACGCGATTGGCGTTGTCGATCCAGTGAGTATTCGCGTCGACTCCAACGGAACTTCAACTGTCGATGAAAGTCGTCTTGAAGCGGCCGTTCGAAAAGTCTTCCCACTGAATCCACAGGGAATCATTGATCATCTCCAGTTGCGTCGCCCTGTCTTCCGACAGACTGCCGAAGGTGGTCACTTCGGACGAAAAGGTGAAGCGTTCACTTGGGAAAACACTGACAAAGTCGAAGACCTTAAAGCTGCTGTCGCTGGTTAGTGACAGTCGTTTCCGCAGTGCATTCGACCGAGTGATTGAAATGTCACTTTATGGTCACCGAATGCACGATTGCGAACCGTTCGTGAGGACAGACTCGCAATGAGGTTCTTGAGATGACATCGAAAGCTGGCAAAGCACTTATCGTGTGCTTTGCCAGCTTTCTTGCATTGACACGGACTCTCGATCCGTGGGGGATGGAGCATTGAACTGGTGGGATGGTTTGGGGCGGAAGAATCGGTATGCTGGTTGTCGTATCGATCCCTTTAAATCGAGGTGAAGATGAACATGTTACGACGTTGCTCGATTGCGTGTGTCTGTGTGGTGCTTTGCTTGGCAACCACTGTTCGTGCCGAAGACCGGGTCTTTCTAGCAGGGGCAGCGACGAGCAACATTACTCCTCCGCTCGGGGAATTGATCGTTGGGGGGTGGGCACCGATTCCTTGCACACATATTCACGATGAACTCCATGCACGATGTTTGATTCTCAACGATGGAGAGACAACGTTGGGGTTTGTGATTTGTGACAACGTCGGGATTCCTCGCGAAGTCTTCGATGCTGCCCGCGAACAGATCGCGGAACAAACAGATCTGAATGTCGACAACATTCTGATGGCTTCGACACACACTCATTCCGCTACGACAGCTCGAGGACGCAGCAAAACTGAAGCAGTTTCCAACCTCGCCAGCTATCAGGAGTTTCTTGCCCAGCGAATTACAGATTGCGTCAGACGCGCGCTCAATCAGATGGTTCCTGCCCGCATTGGATGGGGAAGCGTCGAGGAAGCCTCGGAGTTGTTCAATCGCCGCTGGTATGTAACTGATCCGGACTTGCTGACGAATCCATTCGGAGGCGTCGACAAGGTCCGCATGAATCCGCCGCGAGGCAGTGCGACTCTCGTTCGCCCGGCCGGCCCGGTTGATCCCGAAGTCTCTTTCATCGCTGTCGAGTCCAAAGAAGGAAAGCCGCTGGCGCTCCTGGCAAATTACTCGCTGCACTATGTTGGAGGAGTCCAGTCGGGAGAAGTCTCTGCCGATTATTTCGGGATTTTTGCTGACTTGCTTCAGCGACACTTCGATCCCGAAGCGCAGTATCCTCGGTTCGTCGGGATGATGACCAACGGAACCAGCGGCGATGTCAACAACATCAACTTCACCGGGAAACGTCCTTCTCGTGAGCCCTACGAACAAATGCAGATCGTCGCAGAGAAGTTGGCCAAACGTGTGATTGCAGCTTATACAGAGATCACCTGGAACGACTACGTCGAGCTGGGATCTGCAAAGTCCACCTTGCAACTTCAGGTGCGCCAACCGACTCCGGAGATGAAAGAGTACTTCACCTCAGTCATGGATCTGCCTGAGAAAGAACGACACCGGCATGTGCTGACCTACATTGATCGGATCAAGCGGATTGAAAGCGGTCCGCAGTCGATCGAAGTACCACTTCAGGTGATTCGCATCGGCGATCTTGCAGTGCATGCGATTCCGTTCGAAGTCTTTACCGAGATCGGACTGGAACTCAAAGACCGCTCTCCATTCGACGATGCATTTACGATCGAACTCGCCAATGGATCTTACGGGTATCTTCCGACTCCCGCTCAGCATGAATTGGGAGGCTACGAAACGTGGCTCGGGACTAACAATGTTCAGTTGGATGCTTCGGAGAAGATTGTCGATCAGCTTCTGGATTTGTCGCAGAGTCTCACTCCTAGCGAATAGTCGATTCAATCGGGCGTTGCATCAGAGTGAAATCGACCTTTCCGGTTGCACTCTGTACGCGAATTGCTCATGGTGATTGAACAAGTCTTGACGTTGATTTCATTCTTCTGATCTAGGAGTTTCCCGTGGTTACACCGCTCGAATCGTTGGTCCAGTCCGGAACGAAGCTCTGGCTCGACAGCGTCGACCCGGACCTTGTGAAAGAGAATCTTTCCTTCGGAGCCACCGGTGCCACATCAAACCCTGCGATTGTTTCCGATCTCATTAAGTCGGGGCGTTTTGATGAAGAGATTTCCGATCTGGTCGAACAGGGCTTAGACAACGAAGCGATCGCCTGGGAGTTGACCGATCGGCTCGTTCGGCGTGCGCAAAAAGAGTTCGAAGAGATTCACAAGAAGACCAACGGCAACGATGGGTATGTAAGCTTCGAGCTTGATCCACTCCTCGAAGATGAAGACTGTTCGCTCTCCGTGGAAGAGAGGGCAGATCGTTACGTGGAGCTCGGAAAGAAGTGGTCAGCAGGGCATACGAACCGCATGATCAAAGTTCCCGCCACTCCAGGGGGACTTGCGGCTCTGGAACGCCTTTCGGCAGCCGGGGTCACGTTGAACGTCACGCTCATTTTCTCATCGCGTCAGTATGAGATTGCCCGCGACAACATCTGGAAAGGGGCGCAACAGCGACAAGACCCGAAAACGCTCAAGTCGGTTTACAGTATTTTCGTCAGTCGCATCGATGCCTACACCGACAAGAAGTACTCCAATTTGTCCGATGCGGCTCAGGGTCAGGTTGGAATTCTGAATGCCAAGAGAATTTGGAAAGAGAACAAAGAGTTCTGGGCAGACAAAGGGCTTCCGCTGCAACAAGAGATGATCTTTGCCAGCATGGGAACCAAGATGCCCGAAGATCCCAAGGACAAATACGTCGCTGCACTTGCCGGTTCTGATATTCAGACGAACCCGCCCGGAACGAATACCGCAGTGCAGGAGATGTCTGGAAAAACCTTTGAGTCACGCGTCGGTGATTTTCCTTCTGACGAGGTCTGCAGCGAAATCGACGAGAAGGTCGACTTCGCACTCATGGAAGATGATCTGATGAAAGAAGGGCTCGCGAAATTTGCGACCCCACAAAAAGACCTTCTCGATCTCATCGAAAAGAAACGCGGAGTCGTGTCAAAATCCTGACGTGACATAGCGATTCGCGCTGATTGCCATTCCTCAACTTAAAACGAGAGACCGGTTCACCCGGTGCTCTCGTTTTTTGTTGTGGGTATCGACTTCGATTACTTCGTAATCGAAGTCCGTTGAACGACCTGATGCTTCTGCTTGGCCTCTGCGAGTTTTTGGTAGAAGGGGCCAGGTGTGTAGTAGCCGTCGATGCGTCCCAGCAGATCCGCTTTTGGGCTGAGAACGATTGTGCAGGGAAGTCCCGTCACGTTGAGAATCTCAGCGGCCTTTTTGTCTGTGTCTGCATCGAGATGGACTGCGACGAAGCTGTCATTGACGTATTTGCTGACCTCAGGAGAGGTCAAAGTCTCCTTTTCCAGCTTCTTGCAGAAGTGACACCAGTCGGCCCCAAACACAACCAGCATCGGCTTGTTCTCGGTAGTGGCGATCTTGTGAGCGCTGTGCAGATTTGTTTGCCATTGAACGGCATCGCCTTGATTCGCCCCGGCAGACTTTGTCGGCAGAAACGGTGGCGCTCCCTGACTTGTGTGGGAGAATGCTGTCGCGAAAAGGACAAGAGCGATGGAATATAGTGCAGTCCGTTTCATTCGGGTGAAATCCTTTTCATGCTGGGGCAGAGATCAGTCCGAGCACCAATGACGCTGTAGCTTCGGTGAAAAAGAGCCGTGAAGTTGCGCCGTCTTCGGTGTGAATTGCGCTTCACAACTGTTTCGCTGGCTTGTTCGACTGAGTCTCGTTCGGGAATCGCTTTCACAACGAATCCACAAATCAAATGATGAGCTGTTCCACAGTTGAATATCGGCATGCTCGAACGGCGAATTTGTGATTTGCCGCACTGAAAAGAAGAATCGCACCGGACTGTTGTCTAGATTGGGCCGATTCGGAGCTGTATTGAAGCAGCTGACGGCTTGAGAACAGGCCACGAAGAAAGCCTCACCAATCAATGTGATTGATGAGGCTTTGATGAGAGGCGCAGCCCGGATTCGAACCGGGGAATAACGGATTTGCAATCCGTCGCCTTAGGCCACTTGGCTACTGCGCCAAAGTCATTTGCTGACTGCTATTTGATCGGATCGTCACAACGCGGACTTTCCTGAAATCAGGTATTTTTTGGACCCTTGTTCCAGGTTTGTCGTTGAGCAGCGTTGGATCAATTTCTGTGATCCGCAAATCTTGTGTATGCGGCGTAAACTACCGAGCAGAGACGAAGGCGTCAAACCATGTTTTGATGAGATTTTCACGGAACAGTTTGTTTCTCTGAAATTCTGCTTTCGCTCGTTGGCTCTCCAAGTTTTATCAGCGAACATCAACTGGAGTTGATTGCAGGCTCCGGTGATCTGGTTCGATATTCGGAATCGATCAATGCTCAAGGCTTCTCATTCAGATGATGAACCATATGATGGTTTATTGGCTGACAAGGAGACTCGTCAGCGTGACACTCGGGGAGAGAAAAGTGTTCCCCAGCTTTTGTGCTTTCAAGAAAAAACGAGGAACAGCGGACAATGCCCAGTCCACACGAGATCTACGACGAAGCCATTGAACTGAAGAATCAGGGGGATCTTCCTGCGGCTGTGGCAAAGCTGAAAGAAGTCTTGGAAATCGATCCGAATCATTCGGACACCCATTCCGCATTGGCTGTCTATCTGCAGCGAATGGGAGATTTTCCGGGGGCGGTCGAGCACGCCAAGAAAGTTTGCGAAATCAATCCGAACGACGCGTTCTCGTATACGCAGTTGTCGGTGATCTACGTCAAATGCGGAATGATTCAAGAAGCAGAAGACGCTCGCGCGAAAGCTCATGCAGTCCAGGCTGGGGGATAGACCACTCGCATGGTTTCACAACTTGCTTGAGAACAAATCGCGTTCAGCATTCTTTAATGCCGACGGAACGCTCTCAGCTTCTCTGCAGAGCTTTGAGAGCGAATAGCTCGTCTTTCAATCAAACGAAAGAATTTCGTCTGAGAGCAGGTGCCGACCCAATCATCGATTTGAGAAAGCGGTCGAATTGTTCGCGTTCCACTTCATGCGTGGATCGATGTGACTGATTCGGCGGGCGGAAGAAATGGGTCGTCGTGACGAGTTTAAAGCGATTCTTCCACTGAAAATCGAGTTGAGTCGGACTCGCTCAAAGATGAAAGCTGCGAATCAGTCACCTGCTGGATGTTGGTCAGCGACTCACGCTCCGGGGCGGAGTCGACGGTATTCCGTCAGAACGTCGTAGAGATCTTCGGGGATCTGGACATCATCGTTGTGAAAGTCTTCGATCCACGTTCGCCCCGACCGGGATGCATCCTTGATCACTTCCAGTAACTCGCCGAAAGTCATCGTGATGGTTGGTGGTTCCGGGGCAAAAGTCTCGTCTTCTCCAGTGAACAGACGTAAACGCGGCTTCATGATGGTCCTCCGTGAAACTCCACCAATCGCTTGAAAGCGAGTTCCGTGACATTGTGTCCGGCATTCAGTGCCCCTGAGTTATCGGCACGATGTTCACAATCCTTGAATCTGTCAAATTGAACAGTCACAGACGACGAGAGGTTGCTGAATCGTGACGACTTCGGGAGTTTCGACTCAAGTCGCCGCACTCAATGAACGCCCGTGAGAATCGATGCCGACTGAATTTGATGGTGATTCTGGTCTTATTCAACAGTGAAGACTGATGGCATGAAGCAGGGGAAACCACACAGTTTGCCCGCGATCTTTCTCTTTGGCCCGCCCGGAATTCTTTACCAAATAGCTTGCTCAAGAAGTCAACTCTTGACTTTAGTATTTCCGCCCGTAAGATCGACAAAATCCTATCTGATGCTGCGAGTCATCTCGCAAATCCCGAGGAATCGGCGTCATCGATTCCAAGGCAACATTCGTTGAAAACATCGACAATTCGATCCTACACAGAAACGTGTCTCCCATGCGGATTCATCGTCAGGGTACGTGTTTGAACGTACTTGCCCCTGCAAAGCTCAACCTGTCATTACAGGTTTTGGGAGAGCGTCCCGACGGGTTCCATGACCTGCACACAGTAATGATTTCTGTGGGCATTTTTGATTCTCTTTCATTCAGGCTGCTTCCTGAATCAGACATTCATCTTTCCGTTTCTGACGGAGATCTTGGGCACCGGCATTCGCAAAATTCTTTTGAGTGCCCGAACGATGAACGAAATCTGATCACCAAAGCAGCTCGCTTGATTCAATCGGAAACCAATTGCTCCAAAGGGGTTTCCATTCATTTACAGAAGCGGATTCCCAGCGAAGCAGGCATGGGCGGCGGCTCCAGCGATGCGGCCGCGACACTCGTCGCACTGAATCAATTGTGGGAACTGAACTTAACCCGCGATCGCCTGCATTCTCTCGCAGCACAGCTCGGAAGTGATCTGAACTTTTTCCTCGACTCATTCCCCATCGCGATTTGCACAGGGCGAGGAGAGAAGATTGAGCCAGCTCGATTAGGCCGACTCGTTCACTTCGTCATCGTGAAGCCACGTTCGGGATTGGCCACTGGAGAAGTTTTCCGACTTTGGAAACGTCTCGCTGAAAACACTCGAGGGAATGGAAATACTCAAGAGGCGGCCGATTCGGAAGGTCGCTGGACGGAATCAAATTCGCAAGTTGTCTGGAGTTCTGTGATTGAAAACTCCTTACAGCCTGCTGCGGAAACATTGAATGCAGACGTGAAGTCGGTTTTGCTGAATCTGTCTCACGAAAGTGGGGTGGCCAGCGGAATGACCGGGAGTGGCTCAGCGTGTTTCGGGATTTGCCGAAACGCACGTCATGCCCGGCGGGTCGCTGCGAGGCTGCAAAGCCGAGGGATTGGAAGAGTTTGGGTAACGACATCGGGAGTATGACACCAGTTCAATTCAATGTCAGTCCAGAGGCCAGGACCGGAGTTTTTCTTTGGGGTGGGCGAGTTTTGTCCAATTTCAGAGAGCGAGGAGCGACCAATGAACATTACAGAAGTGCGTATTAAACTCATGGAATGCGAGTACGAAGACAGACTCCTTGGATTCTGTTCGATTACTTTTGATTCTGCGTTTGTGATTCGCGATCTCAAGATTATTCGAGGCACGAAAGGTCCGTTCGTTGCGATGCCGAGCAGAAAACTGACTGATCGGTGTCCGAAGTGTGGAGGCAAGAACCAGCTGCGCGCAGCTTATTGCAATCACTGCGGTGTCGCTTTGAATGATGATCGCTCGCACAAGCACTCTGATGGGAAAGCCAAACTCTACGCCGACATCGCGCACCCAATTCATTCAGAATGCCGTGACATGATTCAAGAGTGTGTCATCACGGCTTACGAGCAGGAAGTTGTTCTCGCTCAAACTGCAGAATACGTGTGTCGTTACGACGATTACGGCGAATTCGATGCGGTCGCGATCAGCATGGGAGAGAGCGAACCTGAACTGCCGCAGCGGGATCGAAACCGTCAACCGGTTCGCAGAAACGGTGAAGCAACGAAGGATGTCAAAGGGCGTCCGAGTCGGGCTGGCGGTGGAATGAAAGTCCGCATGGATGAACGCCAGCAGCGTCAGAGCCCTCGGCCGAGTCGATCCACACGCTCTCGAAAAACGGCCAATTCAGAAACCGCACGCTCCGATGAATTCGGTGAAGGTCTGTTTTAGGCCACTTTGATCGTGTCGCGTCAGACGGTTGCACGCGTTCATTTCGCTCGGAAACAGCATTTCCACGTGCGAGTTACTGCGAATCAGAAGTGAAGGTGCCGTCCCCGAACAGGCCGGGAAGAATCTCGCGTCTAGTCGAAGTTCACCGGTTGTCAAAGTCCAGTTCGTTGGTTTGACCTGACCGGGAATTTCCATACACTTCGGCTCCCATGGCGTGATGGATTCCCGAAAATATTTCGAAGGCGTCATCGAGAGTGTCGCACTCAAATTGAGACTTTGATGGGCATCTTCAGTCTCTTCGAATTTGAATTCGTGCGGATTCCACAACCATGACCTCGCCAGAAGTCACCCTGCTGATATGGAAATTGCATGCCCAGAACCGAGCTTCCAGCATCGCTTGTGCGACTGCTTAAGGCCGCCCGGAAACTGGCTGTGGACGCGGAATGTCGCGCTGCAATTTTGCTCGCAGAAATCGCTTACGACTTCGAAGAAGTGAAAAAACTTCTGAGGGGAATTCCTCTCATTGTCGCTTCGCATCTCCCCGAAGTTCAGCAGGCAGTACTGGACGACGGACTGACTCTCGTCCCGCTCAATGAAGAGCCACAAACCCGGCAAATTCAATTGAGCCAATCACTGCTCGAAGCGATCGCAGACGATCTGGTCCAAACGGGCGATCGAATCATCGCGGTTTATGCTGGTTTTGAAAGAGAAAATCTCGACACAGTCAGCCTGATCAACCTGAGCGAACATCTTGCTCGCTTGACGACACGAGATCTGCAGCGACTGGAAACTCAGGTTCCGTTGCAGACGCTTCGGAAAGTTGTCGACTTGGCTGTGGAAGTCGGGCGTGAGGGTCGCGAAGGGAAAAAGGTGGGCACGTTGTTCGTGGTCGGAAACCACCGCAAAGTGCTTGAAATGTCTCATGAAGGGATTCACGACCCGTTTCGAGGATACCCTAAAAAAGAGAAAATGATCACAAGCCCGCGTGTTCGGGAAAGCATGAAGGAAATCGCCCAGATCGACGGTGCCTTCGTGATCTCCTCAGACGGATGTGTGATGGGGGCTGGTCGAATGCTGGACGCACCTGCCGAAGAATTGACGCTTTCCAAGGGACTGGGATCTCGCCACTGGGCTGCTGCTGCGATCTCCAAAGCGACGAATGCGATTGCAATTGCCGTTTCGGAGTCGACGGGCACGGTCAGGTTATTTCAAGGCGGAATTGTGGTTCTTCGAATTGAGCCGATGCTTCAAGCCATGAAATGGCACGATGTCGACACTGAACCGCCCGGCGAGTAATCAAGAAACTGAAGGAAATGTCCCGATCTGCTCGATCGGCCAATTTCCTGATCCAATGAGTTTGTTCGAAGTGGCGAAAGTTCCGCCGAGCCAGGCTCGCTCTTGGATCAAAATGGCAATTCCTACGACTGGGAGTTTGCTGATCGCCGGTTCGTTTTGGTGAACCTGGCGAGCGATTTCTGCATCTGAGACAGTAATTCAAAGGTCTCGACATCAAGTTCGGAGACCTGTTAATCTGTCGTTCGGGCAGTTGATTTGAAAACTTAGGTGAGCAATTTTACTTGCATGAAGATGGATTGAGGAGAGGTCAATGGCGGATGAGAAACTCAGTAAGCTGGAAGGAGTGAAGGAAACCAGCGGTTTCTTGCGAGGAACAATTGCCGAAGACCTTCTCGATTCTGAACCAACAGTCCAGGGTGACAATGCTCAACTGTTGAAGTTTCATGGAACCTATCAGCAAGACAACAGGGACGAGCGAAGCGGCGGCAACAAAGCCTACTCGTTCATGGTCCGTAGCCGAATTCCGGGCGGAAAAGTAAGTGCCGAGCAGTTTCTCGCGGAACTCGACCTCGCTGATGAGTATGGCAATCAGACCCTGCGTGTCACCGATCGTCAGGGATTCCAGCTTCATGGCGTTATCAAAGGGAATTTGAAGTCAACGATCCGGGCGATCAATGACATCAAGCTTTCGACCCTCTCTGCTTGTGGGGATGTTTGCCGAAACTTCATGTGCTGCCCGGCCCCTGTTGCAAACAGTCCGGTTCATGACGAGATGCAATCTCTCGCTGGCAAACTGGCGATGCACTTCGCTCCAAGAAGTTCTGCCTATTCCGAAATCTGGCTGACTGACGGAGATGAAAAAGTCAAAGTTGCTCAGGTTGACTTCAACGAGCCAATCTACGGTCGCACGTATCTGCCTCGAAAATTCAAAATGGGGATCGCGCTGCCAGAGGACAATTGCGTCGACATCTACACCCAGGACTTGGGACTCATGGCGATTGTCGAATCGGGAAAGATCATCGGCTACAACGTTCTCGTTGGAGGTGGGCAGGGGATGACTCCTGCCAAGAAGGACACTTTCCCGGCCGTTGGTTTCAAGATGACCTTCGCAACAACAGAGCAAGTTGTCGCAGTCTGCGAAGCCGTTGTGAAAGTTCAACGAGATTTCGGGAATCGGGCAGATCGAAAATATGCTCGAATGAAGTATCTCATCGCAGACTGGGGACTGCCGAAATTCAAGGAGAAGGTCGAAGAGTACTTCGGAGGCGCGTTGCCTGAACCGCATCCAACGGATGTCACCGGTGTCGATGACCATCTGGGGTGGCGCGAACAAGGTGACGGAAAGCTGTACCTCGGGATCAACGTCGACAACGGACGGATCAAAGATGAGGGTGACTTCCGGCTCAAGACCGCTCTGCGTGTCATTCTCCGCAAGTACGGCATGGAAACCCGCCTGACTGCACTTCAGGGAATTCTTCTATGTGATGTCGATCCCAATGATCGAGCGGACATCGAAGAGATTCTGAAGTCTCACGGAGTTGCGCTGGCAGAGGATCTGTCTCTGATTCGACGATACGCGATTGCCTGCCCCGCGCTTCCAACGTGTGGGCTCGCAGTCACAGAATCTGAACGCATCATGCCTAACGTCATTGAGGCACTGGAACAGACGATGGCCGATAATGGTCTCGCTGGGGAACGCATCACTGTTCACATGACTGGATGCCCGAACGGATGTGCTCGACCGTATACTCCGGACATCGGATTGGTCGGTAAGGCGCGTGGCAAGTACACCGTCTATCTTGGCGGAAATCCTGAAGGAACACGTCTTGGATTTCTGTTTCAGGATTTAGTCCCGGAAGCGGAGATCAGCCAGGTCGTCTCACCAATTCTGGCGCGTTACCGAGAGGAACGACAAGAGCAGGAATCCTTCGGGGATTACTGCTTCCGCATCGGAAAAGAAGGCCTCCAGGCAAGCTAAAGCGGTTCGCTGTTCCACCTCATTCGCTCTCGTGTTTGAGCAGACGCTGATTCGTCGTAGAATGAATCGCGATGAGGAGAGCAGTGCGTCTTGCTCATTGCGCGATTGTGCAAACGATTCCATCTCCGCGCCGACGGTTCTATACTGGAGTCGGAATCTATCGTTGCGCAATCGTGTAGGAAGTCATGGAATCCGCGAATCATTATCTGGTGATTGTACAGTCGCTGCCCAAAGATCGACTTCCGCTGCATGAGATTCTCGTTGAGAATCTGAAGATGCACCCGACGGATGCACTCAAGAAAATTCATGATCTTCCAGGGATCGTGGCTGTCGATCTTGAGCAGGGAACGGCTCTGAAAGTTGCGAGGGACTTTCTCTCGGCGGGGTGCCGTGTCACCGTTGCGAGTGACGAAACGCTTCCGGACCTCGAACACTCTCCCAAGCTGCATCATGTGCGGTGTCACCCCGACGGATTTGAACTCGTCGGACTCGATGGAAGCAAATTTGCCGTTCTACCGTGGACGAGTTTTGCCTTCCTCTCCGTCGGCATGATCCCATTCTCTTACAACGAAAATCCGGCCGATCGCTTCACGACTGCGTCCAGTCCCGGCCCGTCTTCGACGACAAAACGAGCGAGTTCGCTTCCAAAAGCGAGAGAGTTGTGGATCACGACTCACCATCCTGATCGTTGTTTTCGAATCGAAGAACAGGAGATGAACTACGAGTATCTCGGAGAGAGAAAATCGAGTTCGGCGACCACGAATTTCGAATTGCTAGTCCGTGACATCGTGAAGTTTGCACCTCACATCGCGTTGTCATCGTCAGCAAGAGCCTATTTGAATCACAATTCGATCCTTGAGTACTCGTTTGATTCCGCTGAAGAGTATCGACGCTGGGTTCGGGCACAAATTGCGATCGTCCGTGACCTCATGGAACATCGAAAGCCGAATAACGAGACCACAGACTCGGACGGCGATCGCTAGAGCAAGTTGCTCTTTTCTGTGCACTCGCTTGCACTGTTTCAGAAGTTAAAAGGCTGTGCTTGCTCGTGCGAGATCGTGCACACAAAATTAGCAAATGCTTTGAAGTCCGTCAGAGAGCACGTTTCTTCACCTGCTGCTGGTCCGGCTTTCCAGAAGTCGTCATCAGCTCGAGTGATCGCTATGACAGCGAATCTGTGAAAATGGTCCAAATGAAGAGCATCGGTCTCCGTTTGGATTGCTGAACAAATCAAAAACTCTCAAGATGTCCTAAGCGACCAGTTCTCACTCGACATCTTTGCGCCAAGAGGTTTTGTATGGCTCGTTTTCTTCCGTTGCGACATGTCGCGCACACGGTGTTTGCAGTTTTGATCACTCTGGTTTCAGGGATTGATGCGAACGCAGCCGAAGCGAATGCAACAGATTCGTTGAAGCGACCGAACATTGTTTGGCTGATTTCAGAAGACAACTCCAAGCACTTCCTTAAACTTTTCGACGAGCACGGTGCTGAGACTCCTCACATCGCAGCCTTGGCCGAACACGGGATCATCTATGATCACGCGTTCTCCAACAGCCCGGTCTGCAGCGTCGCGCGAACGACTTTGATTACGTCGTGTTACGGACCTCGCATTGGAACACAGTATCACCGTCGGTCGAAACTGGTTCCGATGCCTGAGGGGTTGCGGATGTTTCCGAACTACTTGAGAGAGGCGGGTTACTACACAGCGAACAACAGCAAGAAAGACTACAACGCAATCGAAGGAGAAGGCGTTTGGGATGAATCCTCCGGAAAGGCTTCATGGAGAAAACGAGCTCCGGGGCAGCCATTCTTTTACAAACAGAGCTTCAAGACGACACACGAAAGCTCGTTGCATTTTCCCCGGAAGACATTGCTGAATGAGAAGACCAGCACCGACCCCGAGAGTGTATTCGTTGCTCCTTACCATCCCGATACGGAAACCTTTCGATACACCTATGCTCGCTACCACGATCGAATTCAAATGGTCGATCGTGAAATCGGCGACGTTGTGAAAGCACTCGAAGAGGATGGACTTCTGGAAGAGACGTTCATCTTCTACTTCGGAGACCACGGTGGCGTCCTGCCTCGC
Organism: Thalassoglobus sp. JC818; assembly: GCF_040717535.1. Lineage (NCBI taxonomy): Bacteria > Pseudomonadati > Planctomycetota > Planctomycetia > Planctomycetales > Planctomycetaceae > Thalassoglobus > Thalassoglobus sp. JC818. The sequence goes on along the minus strand of NZ_JBFEFI010000006.1, from coordinate 44,523 downwards.
GGAAAGGGATATGCTTACGAAAGCGGGCTGCACATTCCGCTGGTAGTGCGGGTCCCTGAGAACTGGAAGCATCTCGTCGATGAATCAATCGGAAGCAGACAAAACGGATTTGTGAGCTTCGTCGATTTCGGACCAACCGCCCTCAATCTCGCAGGTGTGGAGGTTCCAACGGGTATCGATGGAAAGGCATTCCTCGGAAAGGGGATCAAGTCGCAGGAAGTTGCGTCTCGCGATTTCGCATTCGGCTACGCTGACCGATTTGATGAGAAGTACGACGTCGTCAGAACGATTCGAAAAGGAAAATACGAGTACGTTCGCAACTATCAGCCGTTCAACGTTGATGGGCTTCAGAACAACTACCGCTACATCATGCTGGCTTATCAGGAGTGGCGTGAACGCTTCGAGCAAGGTGAACTGAATGAAGTTCAATCGCAGTTCTTCCGACCTCGCCCGGCAGAGATGCTGTTCGACATCGAAGCTGATCCGCATGAGGTGGCCAACCTTGCCGGAGATCCGGCGCATGCAGACAAACTGAAGGAGATGAGGACCCTCATGTCATCGTTTGTCTCAGACTTGCCGGATTTGAGTTTTTACCCGGAGAGCGAACTCGCCAAGCAAGCGTTCGACAATCCGAAGAAGTTTGGCCAAGAGCGCCAGAAGGAAATTGTAAAGCTGGTCGAGATTGCCGATCTCAGCCTTGTTTCATTCGATGAAGCTAAGCCCGGACTTCGCAAAGCATTGAATTCTGAAAACCCCTGGGAACGATATTGGGGACTGATTTCATGCACCGTGCAGGGAGACGCAGCCAAGCAGTTCACCAGACGAGCAAAGAAGCTCGCTGAGAGCGATGACGAACCGTTGGTCCGAGTCCGAGCGGCCGAGTTCTTGGCCCTCACTGCGGGTGTGCCGCCGCAAGAAGTCATTCTGGGAGCTCTCAAAGAGACACAAGACGGTATTGAAGCAGGGTTGATTCTTAACAGCCTGACGCTTCTTCGAGATGGACAGCCTGGGTATGAATTCGAGTTAACACAAGAAATGCTGAGCCCTTCAGTTCTCAAGAACGACACCGTTCAGCGAAGGCTGCAGTATCTTGTTGAAGAGAATTAGCAGTCTTGTTTACATCGTCGAATTGAAAACATTGCGGTGCTTTCGACATGCGCTGTGATTGCTTGAGTTTGCCGCGTCAGCGCATGTCGTCAGTCGATGTAGATAAACTCGTTGAGATTCATCAAGGCGTGGCACAAGTCGATAAGAGCGACTTCATCGTCAGGATGATCGTTCAAAAAGGCGAGACAGTTCGTAAGCTCTTGCACGTTCGGTTTTCGACTGAAGCACAAATCGTACGCGAGGTTGATGCGTTCGGGCTGCGAGTCGGCTCCTGAATCGACTTCCTGAGTCAACCTCGCTGCAAAGGCTGTTGCGCGTTCTCTTGCAAAATCTGAGTTGAGCAAGTGCAGTGCTTGAGGAGCGATGGTTGTCTTGCTTCGGACTGGACAGCTCAAATTGGCGTCGGGTTTGTCGAAGGCTTCGAGGAACGGCAATCGCAAGTTTCTTCGCATGAACAGATAAATCGTGCGCCGATCATGTTCAGCAGGATCTTCAGTGACCTTCCAATGGTTTTTCAGGAGCGTCGACGTCACTGCTTTGGGAAGTTCGGTGCGAACTCCCGGTCCGCCGGTTTGACGGTTCAATTCTCCCGACACGGAGAGCATGCTGTCACGAATCGCTTCTGATTCGAGTCGTCGCCGGTTGCGTCGACCGAGCAGGCGGTTGTTCCGATCCTGTTCAATGAGTTCTTCCCAAATGGCCTTGTCTTCTGCTGACAGGTTTTCGGTGGGAAGACTCGCACGCTGGTACGTCGCGGAATTCACAATGAGTGAGTGGAGTGCCTTCAGGTTCCAGCCCGAGTCGATGAGTTCCGCAGCGAGCCAATCGAGCAGTTTGGGATGTGTGGCGGAATCCCCCATCCAACCGAAGTCGCTCGTGGTTCCAATCAGACCTTCCCCGAAATGGTGATGCCAGATGCGATTCACAATGACTCGTGCGGTCAATGGATGATCGGGAGCCGTCAACCACTGCGCGAATGCAATTCGTCGACCGTGCGCCGATTCATCCAGTTCCTGCAGCTCAGCATTCGTTTGAATGACTCGAGGAAACTGTGGAGAGATCTCTGGTCCCGGGCGGCGGAAGTCTCCCTTCATGTAGACCTTACTCACAGGGACATTCTTCGCGAGGTTCTTGGCGACGCGGGCTTTTGAAGGTTCTGCGCCTGCTTCGGGTAGTGAATGGTCTTTGAACAGATCGAGTGGTTCGAAGAAAGAACGGATACGATAGAAGTCCTGCTGCGAGATTGGATCAGTCCGGTGATGGTGGCATTGGGCACATCCGAAACGAAGACCCAGAATGACTTCACCAATGTTGGCTGCGATGCCGTTCAGGAAGTTGTGGCGTCGTTCTTCCTGAAGGTTGATATCGGGCATATCTGGACCCGCGAGAAGAAATCCCGTCGCGATGAGAGCATCTGATGAGTCGGGAGCGATTTCATCACCGGCGATTTGAAGTCGCAGAAACTCGTCGTAAGGTAGACCATCGTTGAACGCTTTGATGACCCAGTCTCGATATCTCCAAGCTTCGGGACGCACATGATCATGTTCGAACCCGTCGGTTTCTGCGAAGCGAACGAGGTCCAACCAGTGCTGCGCCCATCTTTCGCCATAGCCGGGGCGATTCAGGAGCGCCGTGACAAGTCTCTCGTACGCATCCGGAGAGTTGTCTTCCAGAAATTCTGCGATCTCACTTTGCGTGGGAGGCAGTCCGATTAAGTCGAATGTGACTCGCCGGATCAACTGTTGTTTGGTCGCCAGCGGAACGGGTTTCAGACCTTTGTCTTCCAATCGAGCGATAATGAATTGGTCGATCGGATTGTTGCAGAGGTCAATGTTGGCCACTTCCGGTACAGGAGGGCGCTCCACCGGTTGGTAAGCCCAATAGTCGCGATCTGCTTCCGTTATCTCCGGTTCGTCGAGGCTGACATGTTCCGTTTCAGATTCGTTACTCGCTGACGGTTTGGAAGCGTGTGCGAGTTCCAAACCTGTCCAACTCAGGACGGAAATGCAGAAGACGGAGCAACAGAGTTTTGACAGCAGTTTCGAAAGATCGTTCACGCCAGAATCTCATGGACAACTCGGCCAGCGACGTCAGTTAACCTTTCGTCGCGACCATTGTGAAAGTATGTCAGCAGTTCGTGATCAAATCCGAGCAGGTGGAGAATCGTGGCATGTAAATCGTGGATATGCACGGTCTGCTCGACTGCCCGCAATCCGACGTCGTCAGTCGCTCCATAAGTGAAGCCCGGTTTCACGCCTCCTCCAGCCATCCAAACGGTGTAGCCCCACGGATTGTGATCTCGACCTTTTCCCTGCTCGCTCATCGGCATTCGCCCGAATTCTCCGCCCCAGATGACGAGTGTTTCATCCAGCAAACCACGTTGCCGCAAATCCGTCAGCAGACCGGCAATTGGCAGATCCGTGGCCTGGCAGTAATGCGAATGGTTCTGGAGGACGTCGGCGTGAGCGTCCCAGCCGTTGGTGTCTCCAGAGTACAATTGAACAAACCGAACTCCACGCTCGATCAGTCTTCGTGCGAGCAGGCAACGAGTTCCGAATTCGTTCGTTTCCGGTTGGTCGATTCCATAAAGCTGTTGGATGTGAGAAGGTTCCTCACGAAAGTTCATTGCTTCTGGTGCGGCAGCCTGCATTCGAAATGCGAGTTCGTAAGACTCGATGCGTGCTTCAAGTTCTCCATCCAATCCTCGTGCCCGAAGATGTTCGCGATTCTGGGAGTTGATGAAGTCCAGCATGTTTCGCTGTTGGTGTTCGTTGATGCCTTTTGGGCGATCCAGATGCAGGATCGGCGTCTCTCCGGTTCGAACAGTCGTCCCCTGGTAGGTCGCTGGCAGAAATCCACTTCCCCAAGCTGGCGGACCACCTTTGATTCCGGTTCCGCGATCGGGCATGACGACAAATCCCGGCAGGTTTTGGTTCTCCGTTCCTAAACCATAAGAGACCCAACTGCCCAGACTTGGCTTGCCCATCAAAATGCTTCCAGTGTTCATTTGATACACTGACTGCGGATGGTTCACGCTGTCTCCGTGAACCCCTCGGAGGACGCAGAGTTCGTCGACTTGGCCAGCCAGATGAGGAAGAAACTCACTGACCTCAATTCCTGACTCGCCATGCTTTCGGAATTTCTTAACGCTTGGCAGAAGTGGGTTTTGACCGACTTTCCGCCGAGTCATCACATTTCCGAAACTCTCAGGCAGAGGTTTCCCTGCATACTTTTCGAGGACCGGTTTCGGATCGAACAAGTCGACATGGCTGGGACCGCCATGCATGAACAGGTAGATGACTTGCTTGACGCGGGGTGCGAAGTGTGGGGCTCGGGCGGTCTGGTTTGCTTGGGCTTGCTGTTCTGTGGCGAGCAGGCTGGCACATGCGAGTGCTCCCAAACCTCCTCCGGATCTCGAGAGAAACTCGCGGCGACTCCAGCTTCTGTGAGTGTTGAGATTGCTGTTGTTGGTGTGTGTCATCTCACTTCACTCCGCTCCCGCGTGAGAGCGACTCTTACTGGTAGGATGGAACGATTCGAGCTGACCTTCAATCGGAGTCGGAAACCGCTCAAGTGGCGGGGAAAAGTTCACACAGATTGAGGCGATGTGAACAGATGCAGTCGGTGGCCGCGTCGCAGTCGCAAATGGCTGGTGGAGTTTCGGTAGGTGACCAATGCCTGTCGCATTAGTCTCGGTTGATGTTACTTCATGAACGGTGGTCGAACAACTCCCATTTTGTTCTGACTTGCCGTGTTGACCATCTTGCAGGCTCTCTTGAATCGGCCAAAATGTGAGCCAAACTCGCGACCGTCGGACTTGGCGTTCGTGAAGTCGATGTGACGAATTGTTGCATTGGACGACTTGTTCCGGCGACCATTTGAGAAACGGGGAAGAGCTTCATTGAAGGATAAATCAGGTCACATTCTCGGCCTCGGTCTTGTGGTGGTCGATCACATCATGACAGTCGAGAGATATCCGAACGTCGACTCCAAGAACGAAGCGGTCGCGTCACTGACTCAAATTGGAGGTCCGGTGCCCATTGCGCTTTCGCAACTGGTGAAGTTTGGACACCGGTGTCGCTTCATTGGAAGCTGGGGAAGTGACCCGTGGGGACAGCTGGTTGAGAACTCGCTCAGCCAGCGCGGGATTGAATTCGAACACTCGATCGACACTTCGCAAGCAACGTCTGTCTCCCAAGTCTGGCTGGAACAACCTTCGGGGAGACGGACTTCCTGTACGGTTCGAAACTGTAGAACAGGGATCGAGACGCGGTTAAGGAAAGAAGACCTTTCACAGTGCCAGCTTCTGCATCTAGATGGCTGGCCGGGTGAGATAGCGATTGAAACAGCGAGAGTAGTCAAATCTCATGGAGGTTTGGTGGCGATCGATACCGGTTCACCGAAGCCGGGAGTCGACGAAATTCTGAAACTCGCCGACATCGTGAATGCTCCGCGGAAGTTCGCCGAGCAATTTATGGGAGAGTCGGACATTCAGAGAGCATCTCGAGCGATTGCGGAGTATGGGCCGAAAGTCGTCTGCGTGACGGATGGAGAGAATGGCGCTGCGATGTTTGCAGATGGCGAAACTCGATTCGAACCTGCGACGAGACCGCCGCAAGTGGTCGATACGAACGGGGCAGGGGATTGCTTTTCGGGTGCGCTGATCCACGGCGTTTTGCAGCAATGGTCCCCTGAGCGAATCCTCAGGTTCTGCACAGTCAGTGCCGGAATCAAATGTACCCGACTCGGCAACGACGAAGCGCTTCCCACTTTAGAGCAGGTTGAGCAAACGATCTCAGACCGAAGCTGAGACTATCGGTGCAGAATGGCGGGCGAAACAGAAGTGACTCGTGAGTCACGCTGAGCGTTCGCTTGCTCGCAAGCTTTACGACGTTCGCGGATCTTCTCGAGTCCAGCCGTGTAGCAATCTTTATGCTCGGCTTTGATCGCGTCGAGAGCATACGTTTCAGCTGTGAAGTAATCCTGCCGTCGCGTGGCAGCGATTGAGAGATTGAAGAGTGCCGCGTCGTTCTGCGGATTCTCTTTGACAGCTTGCTGCCAACTCGCTTCGGCTTTCTTCCAGTCATCGGCGAGGGCCCATTTCACTCCGGAGCGAACATCCCGATAGCCTTTGACCCAAAAGTCACAGGTCGCCAGCGACATCTCGCATGGTCGTTCGTGAGGGGCCATCATGTTGACGAACTCTTGCAAGCATGACTCCGTCAGTTCGTGAAGGAGTTCTCCACGCGATGGAAGTTGTGCTGAGCCAGAATCAAGTCGCCCGCTGAAATTTCGATTTACAGACTTGGCTGCGAGGACCTCTCCTGTCTCCACTTCAACCAGTCGAAATGCCAGTGTGACGGAACCTTCTCTCAACAAACTCTCGTTCGTGCGTGCGTCGAATTCAGTGCTGTCGAAAAGGTTGTCGTCGAGTGCGTCCTGGGTGAGAACATTCAACTCTGAGGTTCGAAGCACCTGATCGTTGCAGTCGTATTCAATGACTTCACCGAAGATGATTCCATCCACTCCGGCGGACCGGGCTGAGGAAATCAGATCGTCCATTGATGGGCGGTCCTGATACCCGACAGAAACAATCGTCGATTGCAGCTCAGAAGAATCGACAATCGTGTAGAATTCATTGTCGTGCAGCAGTGCCGAAAGAGATCCGGCGATTCCCTGGCCCTTGTCTCCAACGAAGTCGGTCACCACAATCCGGTGCATCCCTTTGACTTCGATTTCGGCTGGCTCCCAGCAGTGAACCACTGCGGTGTGACTACAGCCCGTAGAGATCGCCAGAATAAGGAAGAGGATTGCGGACTTCATCCGTGAATTGGTGTCCCAAAGAACCTGACAAACACGTACCGGGTGCGTTCCTCGCTCGCGTGCTTCAAGGCTTATATCGGACGAACTTCAGTGGCGACAATCTCTTTTATCGGGAATTCAACTCAGGATGTGAGCAACTTTTGCAAGGAGCGAACCATTGACTGAGTCGAATCGTCCACAGGTGAATCGCGTCCTTGTGGCAGTTATTGCCGTTGCGTGCCTGTTGACCGGGATCGCGATCGCAGTACTCGACTCACCGAACAACTTCTGGTGTGGAAGTTTTGTGCGGGTCGGTCTGCTCATGTCTGCGTTCTGGATCGGATTGCCCTCCAAAGGCCGCGCAGCTGCCTGGGCGAATTTGAATCCGTGGTGGATCGTCGGAATCGCAGCTTTGCTCCTGGTGATTGTCCGCCGACCAAGGATTTTGCTGCCGTTCCTGGTCGTGATCCTCGTGCTGGGAGTCCTCGTTCCGAAACTGACTCGATCGCTTAAGTGAAGACGAGGCAATTGGTTGCGGAATTTGAAGGGGCCGAGAAGGATTCCGGAGAGCAACCTTCCATGCTCAGAAGATGGCGTTTCATGTCGAGTCCTTGCGGAGCCGAAAAACCGCCGAGTTTTCCGCCTGAGCCGATGACTCGATGGCAGGGAATGATGAGCGGAAGACAGTTCTTCGCCATCTGATTTCCAACTGCTCGAGCAGCTCCCGGTGACCCGGAACGAGCGGCCAAATCACGATAAGTCACGACTTCGCCGTACGGAACTTTTTGTAACTGATACACGACACTTTGCTGAAACGCGGTTTTCTCACCCATCTCGATCGGAATCTGCGTCAAGTCGACGGGCTCTCCCGAAGCGTATTCGACCAGCAGATTCTGCGCGTCTTTCCACCATCCCGGCGGAGGGCCAGCTGCTTCGTCTTGGGAAATATTCAAGCTTTCCCAGGCAGATTGCTCAGTCGTATGACCGAATGTGAGCGATTTGATGCCCAAACGTCCGAGGTGGGCACCCATCCAGCCAAGATCTGTGCGGAAGACAGCGAATGATTGGGGAGAAGTCGTATCAATCATGATCAGTTCTCTTTGACCAGCCTTGAGTCCACTTCTAGAATAGCCAGTGCCGAAGAATGTAGCCACCGAGTGACCCCGCTCGGCGCTCCCGGAGACTTTGATCGAGACGAAGGACCGGGATCAGACAGGAGAGAGAATGAATATTTACGATTCAGTGGCAGACGACTATTTCGTCAACATGAATCTTTACACGGAAATGCCCCTGCCGTCGCAACGTGAGACGGTTCTGGAATTCTTTGGACGATTCCAGAAAACCTATCCGTCGATGCGGAATTTCTACAATCGTGACAACGGAGCATTTGTTCTCGAAGAAGACAAAGACCAGACAAGCTACAGCTGGCTGAGCATTGAAGATCGTCGAATCTGCAGCAGTGTCGTGAACCCCACGACGATCGACGATGCCTTCCCACAGCATGCGCTCGCTTTGGAGTTGGCGCCTTATATGTTGTCCGTGAGTCCGCTCGACTGCGAAGCTTTGGACTTTCTCGTCGGGTTTGATTTCACGTATCGAGGCAATCACGACGAGCTCGTTGCTGAGGCGCTCGGACTGTCTCCCGCGTTCGAAAGCGTTCTCTCAATGGAAGGGACGCGCCCGCTCAACTTCGAACCCTCAATCACAATGGCCCTCACAGAGGACTGCCGCAGGCAGTGTCGATTGATGGTAGAAACGCGAACCAACGCCTATCAGGTTCGTCGGGACGATTTCCCCGAAGAGACGATCAGCGTCTACTTCACCATCCGGCAATACGGCAGCTTGCCCCACGACGGACACTTCGTGCAAACCCTCACCGAGCTGCGCAACGATTGCGAAAGACTTCTCGAGGAACACGTCATCGAACAAATCCTCCGCCCACTGCAGCAAGCTATCTCACGCAAGTGAGTTGCAGGGTTACGTTCGCACACAGCTGACGACAGCAGTAAACACTGTCTACTGCGGCCTCCCCACCTTCAAAATTGCTCGGTGTGGGAATATCTGGAATGCTAAATAAATTGGGGCGAAGAGTAGCCAATGCACATGCAACTGTAATAGCAGGAAACGTTCTTGGCTGGGAGTTCTGATCCTGCTTTCGTTCAACTCTTGAGGATAAGGTGTTTTCAAGAATCGAACCGACTCATAGGCTTCTCTGAGATCGCCGAAGGAAGCGAAGGGGTGAATCGCTGCGGTGTAAGCATCGAGTATGCCTGTCTCGTTGCGATCAAGTCGCGAAAGAAGGATGGAGACGAAGCCGAATGGAATTGATAAGACGAAGAGTTGTGCACCCCAGCCAACCTTGAGGGAGATCACGACAAACGTGATGACACTTGCCGCTGCGACGAGTTGCGTCCATGACCAGATTCGCGTTTTTGCTGTAACGATTTCGCAGTTCGATTTCAGGAGCAAGAGGAGTCGCTGAACGTATCCCCACTCTTGCTTGGTCATCGCTACATAGTGGTCATCGAGATCGTCGTAGAAGTACCACATCTCTTCTGCAACGATTCGTACGATCGGATCTGAGGATCTCCGAAACGGGTCGAGGGCTTCATCAAAATCAAATGCTGATGTATTGCCTGTCAGGAAGAGTTCTATTGCTTCAACGAGTTTCCCGCGTTCTTCGCTGAACGCTTTCGTTGGTTTCTCTTTCTCGTTTCGTGAATTCCACTGATGAGGATCAATAAGCATTGCGTTGCCCCATTGCTTATTCGCAAGACGTTGCCAATCACGAACGAAGTTTCCCTATCGAGGATTCTCCACATTGGTGGTCGCGATGTCTATGTTGAAGAAAAGGCGACCTCAAAAGCGAGTCGTCTCTTGCGTCCTGTGAAAACGCACATCAGAACGGGCAATCAATTTTAAAGCACCATGTGCAAATTGAGACTTTTGATCGATTGGGAGAGTGAGCGTCGAAAGCGGTGCGTGTCCGCAGTCAGATTCGGATGACTCTTAAACACCAACGGCAAGTTCGGGGAGTTCGAAGGCGGGGCCGAAGTTGGCGAAGTTGAAGTTGAACTGTACCTCGTTCTGTTTTCCGCAGTATCGCATGGAGAGTAGCAGGCGTTGGGGTCCGGAGAGTTGGGACTTGTTTTTGATAGCCTCGAACGTTGTCCCGTTCCAGAGCTTGAGAGTCATCAGGTCGCCAATCTCGTTGGGATTGCCGTTGGTTCCGCGCAGGAACAAGTCGGCTCCGGACCACTCGACGTGTTCATCGGAAGGTGAGATTGTGGCGTCGATCGCGTAGAGAATTGCGGTTTCGTCCTGAACTTTTAGCGTTCGGACAGCTTCCACGGAATGAATCTCGACTGTTCCGCGAGCGAAGTCGGATTGCGTCTCGGCGAGGATGTCTTGCACGGCGGAGTCGAACTTCCGCTCTGCCCAGAAGCGGACTCCGTAGTAACTGAACACTGCGAGGATCGGGAGCACGGCCCACCAGTAAGAAAAGAGCATTTCGAGCATCGAATCTCTCCGCCTCATTGAACTCGATCAACTGAGACAAGTTTCCCGGTCTCTCCGCTCTCGCTTCAACCCATTCGTTCCGATGAGTGTTCATGGAGCGAGCGGATGGCTGCGATGCACGCTTGAAATGCTCTAGCTCACCAGTCTTCGCTGGGCGGTGAAATCGACGAGATTCTCGAGATTCAAAAAAAGTAGATCGGGTTCATGAGGGTCGTAGCAGTCGTTGGCTACATATTGGTCTTTGCATCCATAGCGTCGCCGAGGACGGAATTGAGGGCCGCGTTGAGGGCTGGGTCGTTCTCGTGTGACTGGCAATAAATCCGGAAGATCAGGAAGCTGATCGGAATCGACCGAAACAGGTCGTCATCGTTCAATTCCTGTGATGTTCCGGTGCCGGGATCGTAAAGAAAATTCTGTCCGCCAGCTGGGAGGCGACCGCTCGGGCGATGGTAATGTCGGGCGACATCGATATTCAGCGGAAGGTCTTTGAGGTTCGCTGGGAGGCGTTCACGGACGCGTCGCAAGACGAGGTCCGGCTCAGAGAAGATCGTCATTCGCTCACCCTGAGTGCTGTGAAAGTTCAGGGTACGTTCGACAGCCATCTTCCACCCCATTCGGCGGGAAAGAATGTTCTGCCATTGTTTCCCGAGTTCTTGCTGTTCCGGATCGTCGGAGTGCACCCATCGACGGATATCGACGAGGAAACTCGACTCGGTGAAATCGAGATACTGATCGAGATAATCGATCGGATTTCCCTGGAACAAGTACTTCATCGTCTGCGGGAAGATTTCTTCAATCGCGATATCGAGCGCTCGGACGGTGCGATGGAAGTAGACCATGCGAAACAGATTGGCGCGGGTCTCGATGAAGTGGATCAGCGACGGCAAACCTCGCAAGTGAATGGTCAACCCGTCAGGAGTAAAGAAGCTGTAATGGATCAGTCTCGAGAGGTCGAAAGCCTTCGTGTTGAAGCCGGTCATGTAAGCGTCCCGGAGGACGAAATCCATGTTGTCGACGGTGTAAATCCCCGAGAATAACGCTCGAAGCTTAATCAGCCAGTCGGGATGACCGTCATCGTCGACACCTTTCGGGCGGCGAATCAGCCACGCGATTTGTTTGGGATCGAATTCCTCGAGCGGCTGCATTTTGCCGTTCGGGCTGCGTCGGATTCCTCGGAGCAGGTCACCCAGTTCGCGTTCAATGATGTATGCGCCAATGTCTTCATGAGTCACACCGAACTGGTCAAGGTAATGATCGTCGAAGAAGTGGCCGAAAGGACCGTGACCGACATCATGCAGAAGGGCCGCCATGCGGACGAGGCTATCGACGTAAGCACGCGAAGGGACATTGTGACAAGCTTCGACGAGAGAGTCGTACCATTCGTCAATCACGCGAGAAGCGAGGTGCATCGCTCCAAGAATATGCTGAAAACGCATGTGCTCGGCGGACGGAAAGACCCACCAGGCTGTCTGCAGTTGATGGATGTGGCGCATCCGCTGGACCCACGGATGGTCAATGATTTCCTGTTCAGAAACTTCATCTCGCGGAAGCCCCGACCGCGCAACAAACGGGATGTACCCATGGATGGGGTCGTGTGCCAGACTCTCCGTTACAAAATCACGTACCATCAAATCGTTCCTTGGCTTCTGTCTCTTTGCGGATGGTAGTCTTTTTGCAGAACCCATCCTACTCGTTCCGGGCCTTTCTTCTGTCATGGAGCGATCCCGATTGATCGAAGATTCTCTCAGCAAATGATCGAGGGTCGTCGATCTGTTGCTGTTGCACCAAACGTGAGAGGGACCTGAGAGAACTAAGAAGAGGTTCGAGCAGAGATATCGTTCTGTCAGAGGAATTCCTATACTGATTGAGACCCAAGAGACAAGTTGAGAGATCTGTGAGCGACGTACGTTACTTCATCGGTGTGGATATTGGCGGAACCAGCATCAAGACAGGAGTTGTCTCTGAGCATGGTGAGACTGTGAGTCATTTGACGTCCGGTTCGATTCAAAAGGGGGGACGTCAGGCAGGGCTTGAGAATCTCTACAATACCATCGAGAGTGCGGTTGAACTGAGCGGAATTGCTTGGGAGCAAATCTGCGGAATCGGAGTCGCTTCCCCCGGGACCCTTGATATTCCACGCGGAATCGTTTTGCATCCGTTCAATCTGCCGGGATGGGAAAATCTTCCGCTGCGGGATTTGATCAGCGAACACTTCGGCAAACCTGCCATTCTCCAGAACGACGCAAACGCTGCCGCCTACGGGGAGTATTGGCTGGGAGGAGCCAAAGACTCGAACAGTTTGTTGTTCTGGACGCTTGGAACCGGGATCGGGGCAGGAATTGTCATCAACGGTGAACTAGTGACAGGAGCTCATTCTCACGCGGGAGAGTGCGGTCACCTGATCATTCAGGCCGACGGCGGTCCCTACTCGGAACACGGAATTCACGGTTCGCTGGAGCTCTATGCTGGAGCGAAAGCGCTCGTTCGAAGATGCGAAGAAGCCCTGGCTTCCGGTGCTCGTTCTGTCATTCGAGTGCAGCTTGCTCAGGGGCAAAAACTGACACCGCTATTGATTGGAGCGTGTGCCTCGGATGGGGACCCGCTTGCGGATCGGCTGATCATGGAGACGGGACGTTACTTGGCGATTGGGACGGTCAATATTATTCATACCCTGAATCCAGCGACGGTTCTCATCGGGGGAGCCATGACGTTCGGTCGAGAGAGAACAGAACTTGGTCGCCGTTTTCTGGAGAAAGTGCGGGACGAGGTTCGTAAGCACACATTCCCGATCCCGGCAGAGAAAACTCGAATCGCGTATGCAACACTCGGGAAGCATGCAGGCTTTCTGGGTGCGGCGGGCTGTATTCGATCATCAGTTCTTCGTGAAGAGTCCAGTCGGAAATGAGCAGAGATCGTGACATCATGAAGCGCGTGCAGGCTGGAGAGACCAGTCTGTTTACGCTTCTGGTGAATAAGTATCACGAACGCCTCATGCGGTTTGCACTGAGTAAGCTGCAAGTTGAAACGGACGCGGAGGATGTCGTTCAGGAAGCGTTTCTGGCTGCCTATCACTCTCGTCAGTCGTACTCTCCGGAGTTTGAATTCAGCACTTGGATCTGGACGATCACTCTCAATCTAACCCGCAATTTCCGAAAGAAAGAGTCTCAAGAGCGGACTCGTCAGGTCGAATACGTTGTGCGGACGAATTCGACAATTGAGAGTGACACAAGACCGGAGCAGTTCCTTCTCGACCGGGAACAGTCGGCTCAAATTACCGTTTGGCTCGACCAGTTGCCTGAGCCACAAAGCGATGCAGTTCGTCTCCGGTTTTTCGGCGAGCTGTCGTATGAAGAAATCGCCCTCGCAATGGACTGTTCGCTGAGTGGAGCGAAGAGAAGAGTGAAGCTGGGACTCATCAAACTCAGCGAGATCGCAGCTTCCCAATGATTGTCGACGTGGAAAGTCTTCGTTTGATTTGCGCCGCTGGCGGGGCTCTCTAAGAAGCGGTCAGAATCTTGAGAAGTCCGGGGATGAGGTGATTGAAGGCTCGCGCGCGATGGCTGAGTTGCCGTTTCACGATTGGCGGCAATTGGCCAAACGTTTGATGGTACTCTCGGATCTGAAAATAAGGATCGTAACCGAATCCGTTGCTGCCGAATGCTTGCTCGGTGATTCGACCACGACAGATGGCTTCGATATTCAGTTGAATGTCTCCCGAAGGATCGGCAACGGCCACGTGGCAAACGTATTCCGCTCCGCGCTGATTATCAGGGACGCCATTCAGTTCGATCATCAGCTTTGCGTTGTTCTTTTCATCTGTGGCATCCGGTCCGCTGTAACGGGCGGAATAAACTCCCGGAGCACCTTTGAGTGCATCGACTCTCAGTCCGCTATCTTCGCCGATTGCCCAATGAGAAGTTGCCTGTGCGACTTCTCTCGCTTTTTTCTCGGCGTTTGACTGGAAGGTGTCACCGTCTTCGACAACTTCTCCCACGTCTGAAAAGTCGGAAACGGAGATGAGCGGGATGCCGTAAGGTTCGAGAAGGTCACGCATCTCTCCGATCTTTTTCGCGTTTCGACTTGCCAGAACCACAGTTGGAAACTGCGTCATCGTCGTCCAATCTCTTCTCGTGTGATGTGTCTGGTCAAAGCTGTGTCATGGGTTTGGCCAGACGTGAGTCATTCAATTCAGTGATGCCGAGAGAACAAGTTCACAGCGGGGTGAGACACTTTCAGAGCGTCAACACAGCATCAGGAACGCTACAGTTCCGTTCTCTGAGAACTCAACTGCACCGTGCCCGCTGCGAGCAAGATTTACTCGTGTCCTTCAGGTTTGTAAGGAGTCTTGAGAGTCGAAAGGTATTCGACCAGATCACGGATCTCGGACTTGGTGAGTTGTTTCGCCATGTCGGCAGGCATTCCCGACTGGCCTTTTGTCTGTGCGTCGATGTCGTCTTTTTCGATGACGACGATTTCACCCATCGGTTGCATGAGACGAACTGTTTCATCGGTCTCACCCTTCACGATACCCGAGACGATCCGTCCATCGGCCAATGCGTAAACGACGGTCTCAAAACCTTTGGCGATCTTGGCATTCGGAAGAACAATGGATTCGAGCAGATATTCGCGAGGATTTTCTTTGGACACTGCCGACAGGTCAGGGCCGACGTCGCTGCCGTCGCCGTTGACTTTGTGACAACGTCGACAAGAAGCTGCCGCGTTTCCGAAGAAGATTTCAACTCCACGCGCGAGGTCTCCCCCTTCCAGGCATTCCCGATACGCGCTCAGGGGATCATTTGGATCACGCTGCTTCTCGATGGCGTTCAATCGGTTTTTGAACTTGATGGAGTCTCGTTTCTCGGCGACCTCAATCAGGTCCAGCTTGATGTCTGCGGGAACATTGTTGGCAATCAGTTGATCGAGTGTTTTGAGAAGGACCTCTTCCGCCTCTGGCACTTTTAACTCATCGAGGACATGAATCGCTGATTGGCGTTCGACTCGAGATCCCGTGTTGAGAGCCTCCGAAAGAACCGGAACAGCTTCGACGGGGTTACGGCGTGCCAGAATCTCTCGCGAAGTCGCTCGAATTTGATCGTTCTCGTCTGCCAATCCGGAGTCGAGCAACTCAAGCAATGACATGGAATTCACAGCGTCGAGGGCGATAAGAGCTTCTCGTCGCATCTGTGCGTCGTTGTCAGTTTGCTCAAAAGTCTCCTGAAGGTAGGACGCGACATCCTGAACTTCGTACTTGGCTGCGAGTTGAATAGCGAGCGTTTTCAGTTTCGAGTTGCCAGCCATCATTCCACCCAGGTTTGCTCGAACGGCAGGGGTTGAGAGTTCGAGGCTGCGGGTATCCAGCGAACGGTGTTGATTCGTGACCCGATCAAAAACGGGTGGCGCATCCCATTGAAGCAACTCTTGCATCGCTTCTTCACGGATGGAATTCGAGAAACGAGAGTCAGCAGCAATCCCTGCGACCCGGTCTGCATTCTTCTTGCGGCCTCGTCGGAAGTTGGCACTCATCACTCGACGAATGAGGGCGTCGGGGGAGTCGGGATTCAAGCTCAGATCAGCGAGTTCAGAAACAGCATCGACGATATCGAGATCGTGAATGGCCCGGGCTGCTTCGACAACCACAGCCGGTTCGGGATCATTCAGGAATTCTTTTAGATGGCCCGATTCCATGCGTCGGAGTGCGACGACAGCTCCGAGCCGCACTGATGGCGGGAATTGAGGTTGGGAAAACTCGAGCAGTTGCTCATCGGTTGCGCACATCGCGAGTGCGCGGATGCCGGCATGTCTGAGCACTGGATCGCTGTTGTCGTTCTGTTTCAGCAGGTCGACGATGACGAACAGATTTTCATCGCTTTGGAGGTTACCAAGACCAATGGCTGCGAAGTACTTTTGCCGAGGAGTTCCATCACCAATGGCTGCCACGAAGAGCGGGGCTGCGTCAGTGACTTTGTTGTCTGCCAGCACATTTAATGCTTGTGCACGAACTTCTGGGTCTGAATCGTTGGCCAACGTGATCAGATCTTTGGGAAGAATCTTGCCGACGCGGAGCAATTGACCAAGTCCCCAAATTGCGTGCAAGCGTGCTTTCTGATTGGCAGAACTGTTGGCGACTTCTTGAAGCACATTTTCAGCTTCTTTTTTCACGAGTTCGAATTGAGCTCGCTGTCGAATTCTCTTGTCGGGATGAGCGAGCAACTCGCCGAGTCGCACTTCGGAGAGCTTGGCGAGACCTTCGTTCATCAACTGTTCAGGTGGAGTTTCGAGCGATGGAATTCGGTATTGCGGATCGCTCAATGTGTAGATTCGACCCTTCCCGGGGCCATTCCAGCCATCGACCCAGTCGGAAAGGTAGACGCGACCATCGAACCCGAAATCGACATCAGTGACGAGAATCGACTTGATCAGCCAGTCATCATCGACCAGTTCGAATGTCGCACCTTTGGGCTCCATCCGGAAGTGACGGACTCCACTTTGACCCGCTGAACCGCGAAAGTCCGCAAGGAAAAAGTGTCCATCGTACTTCGGTGACAGGCCGACTCCCGGGTAATGGACAAGTCCTGATGGACCGTCGGAAATGTTGGCAATCGGAGGGACAACATAAGCTGGCTGCAGTTCGGTCGTCGCATCATCGCTTTGATACGGATACCAGATTCGCTCTCGATTCCAGGGACCGCGATCGGGCAAGTACTGGTAGTACATTCTCCAACCGGTGTCGCTTCCCTGAGTGACGTACACCCATCGCGCCTGATCTCCGGAGTCGGAATTGTTGTCTCCGGTGAAGAGGTTTCCGTAATCGTCGAAGGCAAGTTCCTGAGGGTTTCTCAATCCGTAGGCGAAGACCTCCAGGTCTGATCCATCGAGTTCGCATCGAAAGACGGCTCCTGTGTCGGGACGGAACAGACGCTTCCCTTCCATGGTCACAACGTTGTACCCGCGATCTCCAATGCTGAAGTAGAGTCGACCGTCAGGGCCGAGTGTGAGTCCGTGCATGTCATGGCCACGAAAGGCAACGCGGACACCGTATCCGTCGTGCAGCGCTTCAACTTCGTCGGCGACACCGTCTCCGTTCTCATCTCGCATGCGGTAGAGTTTCGGAATGCACGTGTAGTAGACATCTCCATCAATCGCGAGAACACCTGCTCCTGTTCCATCGACAATGCTGTTGAAGCCGTCCGCGAAGGTTGTAGCTGTGTCTGCTTTGCCGTCGCCATCTGTGTCGCGGAGCAATCGGATTCGGTCATGCTCGACGGCATATTTCTCGACATCAGCTCCGAGAAACTTGCGGAACATTTCTAATCGTTCGTCGACGGTTGTCAGCGAAAGGTCATCCGCCAGCCAGTTCATGTGGCTGCGATTATCTTCGACTCCTTTTTGCTGACGGAAGGTCTCGCAAATATACAGGCCGCCGGTTTCATCGATGCCGAAAGCAACCGGATTAGCGAGCATCGGCTCCGCTGCCCAGAGTTTGACTTCGAGTTCGGAGGGATAGACGAATCCTTCGAGCGCGAGTTCGCCTTCGGTCGAAGGGCCTTGAACTTCTGGGGAATAGGACGATTCCTGTGCGGAAATCTGAATCGAACAGATACCGACAACAGTGAAAAGAGCAGCCAGGATGACACGATGCTTCGACAAATTCGCACCTCTGAGACGAGATTTCCCTTGAGCAAGGGGAGAGATTTTGATGGATGTGAGTTCGAGGGCCCTATTTTATCAGCTTGCCCACCGTTGGCGAGGTTATCGCGACAGGAGAAGCGATTTTCAAGGAAAGTTGCTCTCGCGAATCGGTTCAAATTCTCAAGTCAGCTCGAACTCGAAACTCATTGCCAGAAAACAGCGTTAAAGCGACAACCTGACAGATGCCGCAGGTCACTCGACGATGAGCTCTCCGTTCATGACCAGCCAGTGGCCCGGAAACGTGCAGAGATACGGGTAGACTCCGGGCTCTTTCGGGGCATTAAAGAAGATCACCTGAAAGCTTCCCGGTGAAACGACATCGGTATGCACGAGGACGTCGTCCGTTTCGGGAATATAGTGGCTCAAGAAGGCATCCGGGTCAGCAATCAGCTTGTTCGACAGCGTTCCGACGGCATGCAGAGTTCCCGGTTTGACCAGTGCCCAATTGTGTGGGACGACATCGGGGTTTTGCAACGTGAACCGGATTGGTTCCCCAGCTTTGACACGGATTGTCCGGTCTTGAAAACTCAAATTGCTGCCGGTGGCCAGTTCAATGTCGCGAGCATCTTTAAGTCGACGTGTCCACGGATTGGGCTGAAGCTGTGTTGCGTACGCGAGATCTTTCAGGATCGGCGGCGGTGAGACTTCCTTTCGAGCCGGGGGATTCTCACCGGGGATGCTCCACGGTTCGTGTAATGCATGAATCGTCAGAAACATCTCACATCGATGTTCAGCATCAGGAGCGAGACTGAGATGCAGTTGATTGGCCGGTTGCAGCTCAGGAATCTCAAGGAATATTCCGTACCCGTCATCGGTGGTTCGGACGCGCGTGATGGTCAGCACATCGTGGCCTTGAGTTCCGTACTCTCTTGTCGAGAACTCGGGCGATCCGTAGCCAGGGCTGTATCGATAGTTCCAGGCTTGGGCGAATTGTTCGGCTCGATCTTCTGCCGTTGAGGGATCAATCGGAGACGAGAACCGCACATGAATTCCATTCTCGTGGGCGGAAACCTTGGTCGGTAGTTGAACAGAGTCACCTGTATATCTCACGCGTTGGAAGCATCCATCTTCGATGCTGTACGCTCCCCAGCCTGCCATCCCGGTCACGTAGAGTTGTCCATCAATCGGATGAAACCGACCTCGATGAGCGCCTGACAGAAACTCACCCGGCAAGGGAACAATGGTGCCTTGTTCGACTCCGCGAACTTCGTCGCGAAGGAGCAGGAAGTGGCTTCCGGTTCCAAATGAAAAGTGGATCATCTCTCCCTGCAGCGGCCCCCACGATTCGCTCGAGACCTCGATTTGTCCGCCGGAGGAGTTATCGATTCCGCGCGGAAGATAGACCAGAGGAAGTTCTGGAGCCTGTCCGTCTCGCGGTCCCTTGTAGCCATAAAACGGTGGATCCTGACCGCCGATTGAGGGGTGAAGCTGTGCAGGCTTTTCATGAATCGGCACAGAACAAATCATCGAAGCAGGTGTCCACGTTCCTTCCGAACACGGGACGGTGACTTTTCCATCGGACGTCACGCCGAGTCCGTCCGGATTGCGAAAGCCTGTGGCGATGACATCGACGTGTTGCCCGTCGGGAGAAATTCGCAGCACTCCCTGATTTCCGGAAGCTGTGTAGAAGTAGCCGTCGGCGTCGCGTTCAAGTCCGCAGATAAAGTCATGTCCTGCCGGAGAAGTTTCATAGGCAGCCGAGAATGCTTCGTAATAGTCCGCTTCTTGATCTCCGTTGAGATCGTGAAGTCGAGTGATCTGATCACGGCCAAGGACGAAAATTCCATCGTCATCGACCACAATTCCTTGCGGTTGATGCAGCCCCGATGCGAAACGCTTCCAGCGAGCTTGAGTGGAGGGAACGCTAATATCGGAGACATGCCAAACGTCGCCCTGCATCGTGCACAACAGGGCTGACCCATCGGGAAGAAATGCGTGTCCGCCGAAGAACATCAGACTGTTCCACGGATTGTCAAACGGTGGAGTGATGTTGTCGATGGCGTACGGAGTGGCCGTTCCGAGTAAGATCGGTGTGGTGATGACTTCGGGCCACTGAGGTTGACCTCCATCGAGAATTGAATTCAACGGATGATCTTCGACCGGCATGGCTTCAGGTTGAAATTTTCCGTCGACCATCTTCGGAACATCCAGATACTCCCGGTTGCCGATTCGGTAGCGGAACGCGACGAGATCACCGGATCGATACAGGCCCAGATAGCGGCGACTGTTCTGTTGAGGGAGTTTGGAAGAGTGAGCCGAAACATCTCTCGCGATGGGATTGCCATTCAGTTCGAGGCCACTCACGAACCCGTGACGAGTGTCGGAGAATTTGACGAATCCGTTTTCCCAGACCAGCGAGTAACTCAGCGTCTGAGGATCAAAGCAGGCAGAGTACTCCTGATTCTCACCGAAGCGAACGCAGATTCCGCGATCGGTTTGAACGCCTGCTCCGCGAAAAACACCGCTTTGGAGAGTTCCCAATTGTGTTTCGTTCCAGCGACCATCCCGCCAGGTTTCTTCGTCCTGATTCCCCCAGTGACCGAGGGTGCCCCCGTCGAGTCCCGGAAACTCGGGTAACATTCTCACGGAGTCGGAACGACCCCGAAAAGCAGCAGCCTGCTTCGCGTAGTAGTCGTAGACGCGTTCTCGATTGACGAAGTGGTTCGCGTTCGGCCAGTAATCCGGGGAAAGCGGTCCCAACTCATATTCAAATGCAACAGGACCGTGATTGTGAGTGGCTGCATGTTGCAGAACTGACTCAGCAAGTTTGCGGTCGATGTCTCCATCGTCTTTGAGATTCAATAGGAAGTGCACGACGTCGGCGAGTTCCTGCGGACTCATGGCTTGCGAGAGTCCCTCCGGCATTAACGTGCCGATTTCCTTGCGGGCTTCAATCGAGTCGACGGGGATGTGCTCGAGTTTCTTGGACGAGGGATCTCGGAGAACGAGTTCTTCACTCGATTCGGAAACGAGATAGCCTCGATACTGCTGGCCGTCATCAGTCTGAACAGCGTGGGCGATGTACTCCGGTTGCACGGTCTGCTTTGGATTCAGCAGAGACTGAACAATCTCTTCCGGCTTGCGCTGTTTCGCAATCAGCGAGAGCGCTGGACCAATTTTTCCGCCCGCTTCACCGATTGCATGACAAGAAACGCAAGCGAACTTTGCGGAAGCGAAAACGTGCAAGCCGCGCTCGGAGTTTCCCGTCTGCTGCGCCGACGCGAGTACTTCGTCGACGGTCGGTGTTTGTGCTTCGGAGCAATTGAGAAGCATGAAAATGAACGATGAGACCATGAAACAACTGATTGAAACTCTCATCATTTCACTCGCCATGCCAGAGCTTTCGTCGATCGCGGATTGTTCTGTTGGGGATGCTTCTCGTTTGTTCCGCTGAGTCATTCAAGTCACTTAAGAATGATCCGTGCCTTGAAATCAACTTTGAACGCTCGAATTCACTTCGTGGTTTTGAGCATTTTCTAATTTCGTGTGCACAGGAAAGAGCAACTTGCTCTAGCTGCTCAGCAGTTCGAGCAGTTTGTTGTCGTGAGGGTAAGGATGACCGACGTGTTGCCGAAATCCTTCTCCGTAGGCGACACCAATTTCTTCGCCCCGCTTGGCGGACCAGCGTCGGCAACTGTCGAGATACTCGTCCATCCCGTGCTGTTGGCGAAGCCAGTCACGCTGACTTGCATGACAGGCGAGCATGTCGATTTTTCGCTCCATCGTCGACGAGACATCGATCACAAAATCGCGAGGAACCGGATTACCAAACCAGTCGACTCCCTCGATTGGATCGACATAGTACAGGTAAGGAATTCGCGACGTCGGCGGGGCGGGGTCCCATTGTTCGGTGGAGTAGTTCGGAACCGAAGCTGCGAAGCACGCATCGCGGACGAGTTTGCTGGTCATCTCGTGATCGGTCATGTAATCGACCGGTGGAGCGGTGATCACCAGATCAGGACGGGTCAGTCGCAAACCTTCTGTGACACGCTTCCGGGCTGCGTCGTCGTTGTCGATGCAGAGATCAAAGAACTTGAGGCAATGGTAATCAGCTCCAAGCAGTTCTGCCGAGTTGGCTGCCTCGTTCAGTCTGACGTTCGAGATTTCTTCAGCACCGAGTTCAGCGCTCCCTTTGTCTCCGGCGGTCATCGTGATGATCGAAATGTGACAGCCACGATCTTTCAAAAGAGCGAGAGTGCCAGCACATAGGATTTCGACATCATCGGGATGTGCGTGAATCGCGAGGACGCGGAATGGTGAGGATTGAGTGGACATGCAAGTTCTCAATGAGGAGGACGACAACACTGCGAGGCGGGAAACGTTTTGAGTTCGCAGTATTGAAGCCCCAACCGCCTCTGTAAAGTGACAGCAGCAAACAACTCATCGAAGTGCCCCGCCTGTCAGCATTGAATCGTTATTTCGCAAGACGTGATCCAATCGAGTCCGTTGAAACGAATCGGAGCCTCCATTGCTCGGAGTCATTTCTCTGACTTGGGAAGCTTCTGGCGAATGCTCTTAGCGGCCTGTTTCGCTAGGGCAGCGTATCCCTCTTTCGTGAAGTGAACGTTCGCTTTCAGCATCAGTTCGTCCATCTGCGGTTTGACGAAGGCGTATTGATCGTCGGTTGGGATTCCGTGCTTCTCCATAATTTTGGCAGCGACGGTGTTGTAGATCACTTCGTCTCCCGGAGTACGGCCTTGCGAACCTTCAGGAACGGGAGTTGTATTTCTCCAAATGAGGGTTGCGCCGGTTTCTTTGAGGCGGTCGACCAGTTTTGACAGGTTCCGTTCGTACTCGTCGATGGGAACTTGTTGCTTTCCGGTGGATGGCGAAACGAGTTGCCCTTTGTCGTTGATGTATTTGAGATCGTGAAGACCCCAGTTGAAGTGAATCACATCCCATTCAGAATCACCGAGCCACTCGTCAATACTTTCGAGACCGCGAGTCGTCGGGCCGCCGTTGACTGGAATTCGATGAACGTTCGCTTCGCCTGCAAGATTCTCTCGAACACCTACGGTGTAGCCGATGGAAATGGAATCACCGATCAGCAAGACGCGCGGAAGATTGGGATCGTCGGTGACTTCTGCAAATGCTGGGTTGGGAGCCTTTTTCTTCTGCGCGAACCCAGGCGTGGTCAACAAGGTCATAGTGAGAGTCATGCAAACGAGTACGAGCGGGCGAGGACTTGAGAACATTCACGTCTCCCTGAAATTTCGAGATGACTGAGGAATCTGAGTTTCGTTAAGAACTCTGCGATGTTTTGATTTGATGTTAGTAAAGGATTGCGGTCCCGGGCCAGTTGATCACGGAATTGTGTTGCCTGGGCGTTGTCAGATGGATAAAATTCCCTGCTTTAACGGTGTTTGCCTCTGAACACCGGAAAGTGTGTAGTGCCCCTAACGGCCAAGGAGCGTGCATGGTATCCCAGGCACTCGATTCTCCCGCACAGTCTTCCCGAGTTCCTTCCACCTCCGGAGGGAACTCGTCGGTCGGCGTCCCGCCAGCGATGCAGGCGGCCGTTCTTGCTTTGAACCGAAACTTTGCTGCGATTCAAGTCATCTCCGTCAAACGAGCTTTCTGCCTGCTGTTCAAAGAACTGGCCGAAGTGATTCACGTCGAAGATGGTCAGTACCTGACCTACAACTTTGACGGATGGCGTGAGATGAGCGAATTGAAGTCCGCGCTTGGCGAAAAGAAAGAGCACGAAGACTGGATTCGTGCTGTCAATTTCGAAATTCAAGTGCCACGCGTGATTCGATTGACCACCTACGATCGAGTTCCACGCAATGCTGTGAAGTTCAATCGACGCAACATTTTTCTCCGCGACGGACACCGCTGCCAGTACTGTGGCAACCGCTACAGCTCTCCGCGGCTGAGTCTGGATCACGTCATTCCCAAAAGCCGAGGTGGCCCGGAAACCTGGGAGAATATCGTCTGTGCTTGTTTGAAGTGCAATGTCGATAAGGGTGGGCGGACTCCGCAGGAAGCTGGAATGCGATTGCTTCAGCAGCCGATCAAACCGAAGAGAAGTCCTCTCTTGAACCGGCAGTTGAATCAGCCGAAGTATGAAAGCTGGCGACACTTCATTCATCAGGTCGGTGAATAAAGAGAAGTCGTCTTCAGTCTGCAATTGAAGCGATTGTGATCGCCGGGATTCCGTACGTCGTGAGTTTCTGCGTCGCATCAATGCCATTCTCGTGAGGTTGCCGGGACAACGTTCTCCCGGCAGCCTTGACAGTGGCTGACGGTCCGTGGAACCTGAAGTGATCAGCCTCACTTTCAATCCACATTGGATCACGCCCCATGCGACTTCGCCTGCTCTTGATGCTTGCACTTCTAGTTTGCTCTCAACGTCTCCTCGGCCAGGAAACAGACTCCTCAGTCGCGGATGAATCTGATGACGCGAAAGTACTCGAAGGGCACTCCTTTCATGGAGAGGTCTTCGACGAAGGGCCCCGGCAAGCTGCCGTTTTGATTCCCGGAACAGGAAACGTCGACTTTCCTGCAACCTGCAAATCAGCCGAGGTGCAGGAATTTATCAATCAGGGAGTCGGCCAACTGCACGGGTTCTGGTACCTCGAATCGGAACGATCTTTCCGACAAGCTGCGGCAATTGATCCCGACTGCGCCATCGCTTATTGGGGGATGGCCATGTCGAACCGCGACAATCGAAAACGGGCGCTCGGTTTCATTGCGGAAGCTGTCGAACGCAAAGGAAATGCTTCTGACCGTGAAAAGATGTATATCGACGCACTCGCGAAGTTCTTCGAATACGACCCGAAAAAAGAGGAAGAGACTGAGGATGAAGAGTCGGAAGAAGACGCCGAAAAAGATGATGCTGCAAAAGAGGATGCCGACAAGGAAAAGCAGAAAGAAGAAGAGAAGAAGCGGCGGCAAACTCTCGTCAAAGACTACGAAGAGATTTTACATCGGTATCCCGACGATATCGAAGCCCGTGCTTTCCTCGGTCTGGCACTGTACGAGAATCGAACGAAGGGCATCCCAATCAGCAGCTACTATGCAGTCGACGCGCTGCTGAAGTCAGTTCTCGCTGCCAATCCGCTTCATCCCTGCCATCACTTCGTCATTCACTTGTGGGATTATGAAGAGCCAAAGCTGGCTCTGGATTCTGCTGCGAAGTGTGGCGAATCGGCGCCAGCGATTGCTCATATGTGGCACATGCCAGGGCACACTTATTCACGGCTGCATCGCTACCATGATGCTGTCTGGCAGCAGGAGGCATCTGCTCGTACTGATCATGCTCACATGATGCGAACTCAACTGCTTCCCGATCAGATTCACAACTTCGCTCACAACAATGAGTGGTTGATTCGAAATCTAATCTTCGTTGGTCGGTCGACGGATGCAGTCGCTTTGGCCATGAACATGATCGATCTCCCGCGACACCCGAAGTACAACACGCTGAAAAAATCGGGCAGTGCGAAGTACGGGCGAATGCGATTGATGCAGACGCTGCAATCGTTCCATCTCTGGAATCAGGTGCTCGAGTTGCAGGACAGCATCTACCTCGAGCCAACAGAGATTGAAGAAGAGCAGCAGAAACGCAACGTGCTGATCGGTATGGCCAAGTTTCAAACAGGCGATGTGCTTGGCGGATGTGACATCCTGACGGCGTTCAAGCAGCAACTCGCGGCAGTCGAAAATGAACAATCCGAAGCTGGGCGAAAGGCTCTTGAGAAAGCTCAGCAGGAAGAGAAATCTGAAAAAGATCAAACCAAGGCGGCGGATGCTGCGAAGAGAAAATTCGCCTCACAGATTCGAAGTCTGAACACGGCGATTCACACACTCGCTGGATGTTTGCACTTGAGTTGCGAAGCCTTTGAAGATGCTCACAAAGAGCTTGCAAAGGTTTCGGACTTCGATAAGGGCTGGCTGGCGTGGATTGAACTGAGAGCAGGTCGCACCGAGAAGGCGATCGAAGCGATCAACAAACATGTTTCTTCAAACCAAAGTGAGACAATTCCGCTGGCGTGGCAGGTGCGAATCTTGTGGGAGGCGGGAAAGCAAACTGAAGCGAAAGAGGCGTTCGAGAAGCTGAGAGAGGTTTCGTCTGACATCGAGATCAACGGCCCGATTTACAGCCCGCTTGCATTGATTGCCAAGGAGCTGGGCTACGACGAGGACTGGAGAGTGGAACGAGAAATCCCGGAAGACTTCGGATCTCGTCCGGAACTTGCCAGCCTGGGTCCGTTTCGATGGACGCCGACCAATGCCAAGCAATTCAAACTTCCCGATCACAAGGAGTCGCTGGTTTCGTTGAGTGACCATCAGGGAAAACCGGTTGTCGTGATCTTCTATCTGGGCTACGGATGCCTGCACTGCGCCGAACAGCTTCAAGCGTTCGCACCCATGACAGAGAAATTTTCAGAGGCGGGGATTTCGCTGCTCGCAATCAGTTCAGACAGCGTCGAAAACCTCTTGTTGTCGCACGAAAACTACGGGGATGAAGAGTTCCCGTTCCGACTGGTTTCGGATGAGGAACTGGAAGTTTTCAAAGCCTACCGCTGCTTCGATGACTTCGAACAGCAGACTCTGCACGGAACGTTTCTCATCGATGAACAGGGCCGAATCCGCTGGCACGACATCAGCTATGAACCGTTTATGGATGCGGAGTTCGTTCTCAACGAAAGCAAGCGATTGCTGAAGAACTCACCAGCCTCAAAGGAATCGGATGAGACTCCAGCGGTGACGCAGACTGCTGAGTAAAACACGCTTGAGGAATTGCACTGAGATCATCGTCCGATGGAAAGGAGTTCACTCCCTTTCCCATCGAACAGCACTCGATCGTGAATCGATTGCGTTGTTATAGGATCGACTTCGACGCTCACTCGTCAGTCGATTGGCCATCTCCGTTGGAGGATGGATTGCTGACAGCGTTGTCTTCGCGTTCGATTCGTGGACCGAGGATTTTTTCGATCTCGTTGCGTGAAACGATTTCCTGATCGAGAAGCTTTTCGGAAATTTCGTCGAGGGCTGCTCGGTTTTCCACGAGAGTTTTTGTGGCGAACTCCTGAGCTTCAATGAGAATTTCTCGCATTTCCTGATCGATGAGAAAAGCTGTCTGGTCACTGTACTTACGCTGCTCGTGCATTTCCTTACCGAGGAATGGATGCTCTTCTCCATCACGATAAGCGACCGGGCCGATCTTGTCGCTCATGCCCCATGCGCTCACCATACGACGAGCGACGTCCGAGGCTCGCTTCAGGTCGCTCTCCGCCCCAGCACCGTATTCGTCGAAGACGAGTTTTTCGGCAGCCCGACCGCCGAGGTAAACCGCCAGTTCTTGCCGGAGGCGAAGCTCGCCCATGTGCATGCGTTCTTCTTCTGGAATGAACTGCGTAACCCCCAATGCTCGACCTCGGGGAACGATGGTGACCTTGTGGACGGGATCGACTTCTGGCAAAAGCCATCCCAGAATCGCGTGGCCCGCTTCGTGATAAGCGGTCATGCGACGCTCTTTCTGGGTCATCTTTTCTTCCCGTGGGACACCCATCGTGATCTTATCGCGAGCAGCGTCGAAGTCTTCGGAATCGACGGCATTCTTGCCTTCCCGGACTGCGATCAGGGCAGCTTCGTTGACCAGGTTCTTCAGTTCGGCACCTGAGAATCCAATCGTCCCGTTGGCGACATCTTGGAGATCGACATCGTCTGCCAATTTGATCTTCGCAGCATGAACTTTCAGAATTCCGACGCGGCCATCGCGGCTGGGGCGATCGATCGTGACGTGTCGATCGAAACGTCCGGGACGGAGCAGGGCGCGATCGAGGACGTCGGGGCGGTTGGTTGCCGCAATGACAATCACAGCAGCAGACGATTCGAATCCGTCCATCTCGCTGAGAATCTGGTTGAGTGTCTGTTCTCGCTCGTCGTGACCGCCTCCGACACCGGCTCCGCGCATACGTCCGACAGCGTCAATCTCGTCGATGAAGAGAATACAGGGAGCGTTTTCTTGCGCGGTTCGGAACATGTCTCGAACGCGACTGGCTCCGACTCCGACAAACATCTGGATGAACTCGGAACCGTTGATGCTGTAGAACGGGACACCTGCTTCGCCGGCGACTGCTCGCGCGACGAGAGTTTTTCCGGTTCCGGGAGGTCCCATCAGCAGCACACCTTTGGGAATTTCGGCTCCCAGCCGTTGAAACTTGGCGGGCTCTTTGAGGAACTCGACGACCTCCTGGAGTTCCTGTTTGGCATGTTCCATTCCTGCCACATCATCGAATGTGGTTTGCTGTTCGCTGGGACGATAACGCTTGGCCTGACTCTTAGCGAAGTTGCCGAACATTCCTCCTGAGCCCATGGGGTCGCTCGACCGTCGCATGGCGAAGAAGAGGAATCCCATGAGCAGTGCGAATGGAAGAAGGTAAATCAGGGACTGCATCAACAGGATCGTGAAGTCTTCATTTTCCGATCCAAATTCGACGCCCGATTTCTCCATGCGACGGAGCAGTTCATCGTTTTCTTGCGGAGGTACATCTGTTGAGAATGCATCCGCAAGTTCAGGGGCTTTCAGCTGTTGCGACTTTTCAGAGACCCCTTCGTTGAGCTTTTCATAGGTGGACTTCAGCTCTTCCTGAGCATCTTTTAGGTTTTTCCAGCGGCCTTCGACCTTCAAGCCTCTGACCGAAGCTGACTTGACGTTTCCGGCATCGAGTTGGCTGAGGAAGAACGAGTAGCTGACTTCCGTCCGTTGAGAGGCACTAATGGCCTGCCAGCCCCATGCAATCAGCAGAAGGAACAGGAAAATGAGCATGTAATAGGGAAAACTGCTCCGGCCGCGTTGCGTGGCCTTCCCTGAACCACTGCCATCGCCACGAGGAGGTGTATTCTGTTCCGGAGAATCCGTCATAAGTGAACTCTAATGCGAATATTCTTGAGGACTGGATGTGCGTCGCGTCCGTTGCCAAAGCGTTCAAACCCTACACAAAGGGGGATTGTCTGGCAATTCTTCGTGACAATGATCCTCAGTGACAGTCTGGAGTCCGTGCATCTTAGACAGTGAATAGGCCGATTCCTCCTGATACAGAGAATTTGCGCAACCGGGTGGAGATGGATTGAAACACAATTCTTTCTCCAAACCGGAAGGTGTCATGAGGCTCACCACTCTCACAGAACAGTGCCCCGACTGGAATCAGGACCTTTCCGTCGATCTCGAACAACGCCTCGTGAAAAATGTGGCCCTGACGGGGAAAACCTCAAAAAACGGCTACGACTACGATGAAAATGCACTGATCGCCGCCGTCCAATTGTATCACGACAAACCAGTCTTTTTGGACCACGCCCGTGATCGACTGCGCCCGTTTGAGCGAAGCACTCGCGATCTCGTCGGGAGCATTTCCAACCCTCGCTATGTCGATGGGGGAATTCGCGGAGACATCCGCGTGCTGGATACGGAGTCGGGAAAGACTTTTCTGAAGTTGCTGGACATCGAAACTCCGGGAGTGGGGATGTCGCACGTCGTCTCGGCGCGGAAGTCATCGGACGGTTCTTCGGTGGAGGAAATCAACGACGTCCTCTCGGTCGACGTCGTAATCAATCCTGCGACAACATCGACTTTCCGGGAATCTGTGGAGCAGGTGGCGGGAACCGGTCTCTTCGCTGATGGGGGAGACCCTGACACGAGTTCGGAGAGTGTCGCCGATCTCACTCTGAAGAACGAGCTTCTGAAACAACGGAATCAGGAACTCGAAGAGCAACTTCAAACGTTGCAGCGGCAGACCGAAATTCACTCTCTTCTGGCGGAGTCGAACATTCCTCCGCAGGCCGTCAGCGACTTCTTTATTCGCCAACTCGAACAAGCTCCCGATGCTAAGACACGGTCGGCGATGGTTCACGATCGATTGTCTCTTGTTCGGCCTCATTCACATCGACCGGTGCATCCTCTGAGTGAGTCGCGTCCTTCAAGAGAGAGCGACTCGCTGAACACCGAAGAACAATTTCTGCGTGTGTTCAGAAAGTAGTTTCTGAGCTGGTTGTTCTTCTTCGAGTGCTCAACCGACCTGTCTGACTTCGTTTTCGCAGCTTCGACTCGCGCGAGCGCCCGTGTCGCTTGGTGCTCTTCGTTATCCACTTTACGACTCCGTTTCATTCTTCGCTGGAGAATTCGCATGAACAAACTTCGCTTTCGATCTGGACAGGTTCAATTGAGGAAACTTCGCGTCGATGCGAATTCTCAGGTGACGCCGGGAGATCTGCTGTGGCTTGACGGTAATGTGGCTCGACCTGCTTCGGAGTTTGCCTGGGATACCGATCTCGCAACAACTCAGGGCAGTTTTGCGTCCGAGTTTGTCGGAATTGCTCATCAGGCATCGGGAGTTGGCGAGACACTGCCTGTTTCCGTCGATGTGGGAACTCAAAGCGTTTACGAAATGGATGTCAGCCCGGCCGCTTATGAATTCGGGCAGCCTCTCGGTCCCGATGAAAACCTGTCGACATTGATGAACAAGCAACTCGAAACGTGTCTGGCTACCAACGCCATCGCGCGGTCGGCTGAATTCACAGCGGGGACCGTGGCCACCTTGCGAGTCACCTTCGCCTCGGCATTCTCAACATCAAGCTCCAACTCGCAAGCTGCGGTCGGCTAGAGCAAGAAAAAGCGTTCTCTCGCTGCACACTGACGTCAGTGAGCAGAGCGGAGCCGGGCAGCATTCTGATGCGCTTCTCGGTTTCCAATGGTGTGGGGCAAGCTCGGGCGGCTTTCCGTTAGTCATCCGCGATGAATTTCCATTCGCACGAACTTTCTGAGGTTTTATTAATATGTACGGAACGACCATTAAGTCACTGATCGAATCTCACGGAGCTTCGGGGTTCTATCACAAAGTCGTCGATCTTCTGAATGAGAAGAAGTTGACTCCGGATGACTTTTCCTACAGCGAACTTGCCGATGCATGTGGAGTCCTCTCGCGGCTTCGCACTCTTCCTGAGTCTCAGCCGATCTTCGACGACGCCATGGCTTCTCCGTCCGGAGTGTCGGCACTGCTGCAGGAATCGAGTCCTGGGGTGAACAGCCACTTGTTTCGTGTTGTCACAGGCGAGTTGATCGGTCGCAAAGTGATCGAAGGCTACGAAGACGACGCCGGTTTCATTGGGGACAAACTCGTCACCGTCGTGCAGAGCGGTGTTCGAAACTCGCGGATTGCGGGCTTTCGTGCACTCGCTGGACCGACGGAAGTCTCAGAAGGCCATCCGTACGAGGAATCGACCTTCGAAGAAAAGTTCGTCACATCTCAGGAGTCGAAACAGGGGCGAATCCTCAGCATCAACGAGGAACTGATCTCCTTCGACCAGACCGGTGAGATTCATCGGCGTGCGATGGCTCTTGGCTACTACCTGCGTCAGGAGCGGGAGAGAACCATCGTACGGGCCGTGACCGATGCGGATGCTGCGAGCGGGAAGTTTGTCTTCCGTCCCTCTGGAACTGGGCAAGCGTTGTATCAGGCGGATGGTTCGAATCGGAATCTGATCGGATCGGACAATACGACTTCGACCGACTTCGCCTACGCGATTCCACTTGTGGACTGGACGGAT
Source organism: Thalassoglobus sp. JC818 (assembly GCF_040717535.1). Classification (NCBI taxonomy): domain Bacteria; kingdom Pseudomonadati; phylum Planctomycetota; class Planctomycetia; order Planctomycetales; family Planctomycetaceae; genus Thalassoglobus; species Thalassoglobus sp. JC818. Next base: position 12,858 of record NZ_JBFEFI010000006.1, on the reverse strand, counting down.
ATCGAAGAAGTCCTGAACTATCGAGCGACTGAAGTTCGGGATGATCGAATTGATGGCGATCAGCGACCAATTCTGGCGCCGGCTCGTCAGATTCTCGTTCCGGAAGCTCTGCGTGGAACCGCGAGGAGCATCGTTCAGTCGACCGAGATTCAGATGGCGACCACTGATGGAGAAACGAAAGTTGCGAACCCTGTGCACAACATGCTCGAAGTGCTCAGCTCTCCGTTCATCGACGAACAGGGAGGAAGCGCGCGAAGCGACTGGTACCTCGGAGACTTCCGACGGCAGTTCGTCTGGACGGAAATCTGGCCAGTGCAGACGTTCCTCCAGCGAAGCGACAGTGCTGCGGCGTTCGATCGCGACGTCGTCTTGCGTGTCAAAGCCCGGTACTTCGGTGGACTGAGTGCAGTCGACACCGTCTTTGTGACCAAGGTCAGCGGCGAAGACTCCTGATTCCAGTGACGCATCTCGCGTCCTGACGACAACTCATCTCAGTCGAAACGATCGACTCGCGATTGAGTTGTGATGCGTTGAATGAACGTTCTCTTCCTCTACTTCCCGAGTACTGAGACTCATCGTTCACACATTCTTTCCGCCGTCGTGTGAACGCAAACTGTCAAGTATCTCCTCCTGATTGACAGCCGCGAAGGGATACCCCATTAGTCGCGGCAGTGCTCGGGAAGTTTCTTTGAAGAAGCTGTCCACTCCAGCCCGGTCGTTTTATCCCTCTGGGGAGGAAGCGATTCGGGCTGTGACTGTTTACGGAAGTCTCGGACGATTGAGCCCGGAAGAATTACGAGAGGATCTGTGCGTGATCTTCGTAAGTGATTTTGTACTTCTTCATCTTCTTATAAAGCGTGGTGCGGTTGATTCCGAGCAGTTTGGCGGTTTCCTGTCGGTTCCAACCATTCTGCTCGAGCGCTTCGATGATGATTTGGCGTTCAGGATTAGCCAGAGCAGACTTCAGATCGTTGCTGCCAGCGAGGCGATTGGCCCCCTGCTGGACTTCGAAATGTCCCTGACGAAGATGTTCAGGCAGGTCAGCGACTGTGATCGTGTCTGACTTGGCGAGAACGATTGCCCGCTCGACAACGTTGACGAGTTCACGCACATTTCCCGGCCACTGGTATCTTTGTAAAAGCTGAACGGCCGATTCCTCGATCCCCTTGATCGCTTTGTTGGTTTGCGTGTTGAACTCTTTGACGTAGTGATCGACCAGCAGCGGGATATCGCCGATTCGCTCGCGGAGCGGAGGCTGCGTTACGGAGATGACGTTGATTCGGTAGTAGAGATCCTGGCGGAACTCTCCCGTGCGGACACGTTCTTCGAGGTTTTCGTTGGTGGCCAGAATGAGACGAACGTCGACTTTATGTGTTTTCGTTCCGCCCACAGCTTCGAATTCCCGGTCCTGAAGAACTCGCAGTAATTTCACCTGTAAGCTGGGAGAAGCGGTTCCGATTTCGTCGAGGAAGAGCGTTCCGCCATCCGCCTGAAGGAACTTTCCTTCTTTGTCGTGGCTGGCACCGGTGAATGCGCCTTGAACGTGGCCGAAGAGTTCGCTTTCGAGGAGAGAATCGGGAAGCGCACCGCAGGCGACCTCGACGAATGGTTGATCACGACGGGCACTGAGCTGGTGGATCGCCCGGGCTGTCATTGTCTTCCCGGTTCCGTTCTCACCGAGAATCAAAACGGTTGTGCGTGTGTCAGCGACGCTTTCAATGAGATCGAACATCTTGGCCATCTTGTAGTCGTGACCAATGATGTTGGCTGGCCCGAATTTGACCTGCAGCTGTTCTTTCAGCTTTTTGTTTTCTTCGACGATTTCTCGTTGGCCGAGTGCTCTTTGAATTGAGAAGTTTAGCTCGTCGTCGATGACCGGTTTGGTGAGATAGTCGAAGGCGCCGATGCGGATGGCTTCCACTGCGCTTTCGATTGTCCCGTAGCCAGTGAGGAGAATCACCGACGTTTCCGGTTTATTCGCGACAACCCATTCGAGCAGATGGAATCCATCCTGGTCGGGGAGGTTGACGTCGCAAACAACGGCGTGAAAATTAAATTCCTTGATGCGATCGAGCGCGGAGCGGCAGGTCAGCGCAGTCTCTGTCCGGTGACCGAGACTCCGCAGGTAGTCAGCCATAGCTTCGCAAATTGATCGATCATCATCGACTACGAGTAACGAGCCTCTGCCACTCATCGGGAACTTTCTCTCTTTATTCCATTTGATTCAAAGCCGATGACCACGTTTCCACGCCGGCCGACTCATCGTTACGTCGACTCTGAGCGGAGTGACGAACGGTGAAACAGAGGTCTGTGAGGAGACCCTGTCATTCGGCGGAACGCTTCAGTTGGGAAGTTGGGATCGGCATCTCAACCGGACTTTGGGGATGGAGGCACTCATCTCGGAAGACAAAGTGTCTCTTACTTTTGACCTTCGGCAGCCGATGCAGGGGGGGAGCTACAGTACACCGAAATATGTACGCAGAGCTGCAAGGATGCGAAACGTCCGAAGCCGGGAGCTAATGTTGAATTGAGGGTGCGCAAACCTAGATCACAGGTTGCATCGAGGCAACAAAAAAAATGACATTCTGATGTGGAAACGCGACATGGACGCGACATCGTGCGCGCAGCATGAAAGTCGCCAAGAAGGCAGCATTGAGCCGTTGCTGAGATCGTTTTCGTCGACCGATCGCCGATTTCGACTCGGTTTTTACCACTGATTCAGAAGGTAAACGCCGGTTCGGCCCATTCCGGACGGGGTGCCACGAAAGAGACAGGGGCTTTCAACGTGGGATGCGTGAACGCAAGTTCAGAAGCATGTAAGCACATCTGGTCTCCAACCGGAATGGTCTGTGTTGAGCCCAGTTTAGAGTTGGGGAGATACAGAGGGTCTCCCATGATTGGACAACCGAGGTGCCACAGGTGAACACGAATCTGATTCGTTCGACCTGTTTCGGGAACGACCTCGAGGAGCGTTGTTCCATCTTCGAAGTCCGCGAGGCGGGTGAGGTGCGTGACAGCTCGAAGGCCGTTTTCTTCATCAATTTCACGACCGCCGCATTCCGTCGTTTCCCGACTGATCGCTGCTTCGCAGGTCAATTGTTGCCAGTCTTCAGCAGGGCGAAGGACTCTCGCAAGATACGTTTTTTTGACAGTGCCTTCTTCGAATTGTGGTTGAAGCTCCCGCGAGACAGATCGCGTCTTCCCAAAGACCACAACACCGGTTGTATTGGCGTCGAGTCGATGAGCTGGGCGAAGCTTCAATGGGTGGAATGCTTCATTCAGAATCCACTCGAGTGTGTTGCGATGGAATCGACCGGACGGATGAATGGGAAGCGGAGCAGGTTTGTGGACGACGACGATGTCTTCATCTTCATGAAGGATCTCAATGTCAGCGTTGACGTCAGGTTCGGTCATCGCTGGTTGAAAGTGGGCCAACTGGTATCCCGCACGGACGATGGTGTCCGTAGCCATGGGGCGACCACGATAGCGAATTCGCCCGGCGTTGCAGGTCTCAATCCAGGCTTCTTCACCGTAGTGTGGATGCTGCCCGGTCAAGAACTCAAGAAGAGTCTGGCCGTCGAACTGTTGAGGGACGTTCATCGGGCGGAAGTTGTCGTACGGCACACTTCCGGGAAGTGGGGAAACAACTTCCTTCAGCTTGAGAATACGTTCATCACGTTGTCGCTGGGCAATTGATTCCGGGGACTCAAAACAGTGCGGGCAGGTGTGCGGAGGATCATACTGCGGGGACTTTTGATCTTCCGGAGTCAGCGGTGCCAGACATGCGTAGCATTGCGTCGTGTCCGTTTCCTTTAGATTCGGATCGAGGGCGACTCGCTTATCGAAGACGAAGCACTCACCCTGATAGTGGTCCCCGCCACAGTCTTCGAAGTACTTCAGGATCCCGCCGTCAAGCTGGTAGATCTCGCGAAACCCAGCTTGTTCCATGAATGGACCCGCTTTCTCACACCGAATGCCGCCGGTGCAGAACATGACAATCGGGATGTCGCGAGTCTCTTCGGGCAGGTTTTCGACGGCGGTCGGGAAGTCGCGAAAATGGTTCACTCCGATGGGGACAGCCTTCTCGAATGTTCCGACACGAACTTCGTAGTCGTTTCGCGTATCGAGAAGTAGAACCTCTTTGCCTGCATCGAGCCATTCTTTGAGCTGCTTCGGTGGAAGCTTCGCGGATGTTCGTTTGCGAGGGTCGATTCCATCCACTCCGAAAGCGATGATCTCTTCTTTGATTTTCACGAGCATCCGCTCAAACGGCTGATCCTCGCTCAAACTTTCTTTCACCTCAAGGTCGGCGAACTCTGGTTGGCCCTTCAAAAAATTGAGCAGGTGATCAATCCCTGCGCGGCTTCCAGCGATGAAAAGATTGATTCCTTCAGGAGTCAACAGGATCGTTCCCTTGAGCGATTCCCGTTCACACAGTTGTTTCAATTCCGCGCGACGACGTTCCAGATCGTCGAGAGTAACAAAACGATAGGCAGCGATATTGACAACCGCCGCTTCGGAAGCGTGATCATCGATTGCGGAAGAGTTGTGAGAGGTGGAAATCGTCACGGTTTTTTCAAGTGTTGAGGTGGCAAAATGGCTGTGAAGTGTGGGCGAATCGGTTACGGGCGTCGATTGTCAGAGTACAAGCAGAGTCGTAGTATCGACAGTCGAAGAGGAATCTGTCTGAGAAACTGGAACAATTGATGCTCAGCAGGATTGTCATCAGTCTTCCATTGAAGATCAAGTATTTTCGAAAACCGGTCTCCGCAGTTTGAGAGAGCAGAATGTCCAAACTCCCGAATCCACTCGACGTTCGTCAATCCGATCATCCCATCGAAGAACTTTTTCTCAAACGCTGGTCTCCTCGAGCGATGAATGGAGAAGGAGTTGAGGCTTCGATCATGGATCAGCTGTTTGAAGCGGCCCGCTGGGCTCCTTCGACGTATAACGAGCAGGAATGGCGATTCCTCTATTCGCATCGGGAATCTCCCAGCTGGGAAACATTCTTCGGCCTTCTCGCGGAAGCGAATCAGTCGTGGTGCGACAAAGCGGGGGTGTTGGTTGTCGTCGCGAGTCGAACAACGTTCAGTCGCAACGGAAAACCGAATCCGGTGCATGAATTCGACGCTGGGCTGGCCACTCAGAATCTCCTGCTGCAAGCGGCCCAACTGGGCATCGTTGCACATCCAATGGCTGGCTACGATCGCGGCAAGGCTAAGATCGCGCTGGAGATTCCCGATGGGTTTGAGACGCACTGCATGATCGCAATCGGTCACCCCGGGAATCCGGAAGCTCTGCCGGAACAGATGCGACAGAACGAAACGCCAACTGGTCGAAAAACGATCGACAAGATTGCCAAACAGGGCGAGTTTGCGTTTGAAGACTGAGAATTCTCGCAGGAGGCTTCAGGAATCTTGATCGGGAAACGTGATCGATTCGTTGTCGATCCGGTTTCGCTGAGCCGAACGCAGACGGCGTTGATCCTTCAGTTGCGACCGGAAGACAACGATGCTGAGAATGCCGATCGCTGCGAGGACAGAGATTGCGATCATCGTCCCCCAACTTTCCGAGGCGGCGGAGGGAGTACGCTCGCGAACCGAAATTGTCTTCGCCAGGATGAGTGGAGCTTTGCGGGTATGATCGTCGTTGGAGTTGTACCAGTAGGTCTTCAGAAAGTATCCGCTGACAGCGACATCTTCGACGAGTTGGCTCCCTATTGGGAGGTTTTCAGGCTTCTCAAGAAAGACGACCGTCGTTGGGTGTGATAACGAATCATCCGTGAAGAGCGCAGCTTCGTAGAGACGTTCAATGCCGTAATCGTTCTCTTCTGCCGGGAAATCGATCACCTGCAGAATGTGTCCCTCAAGTGTGACGGGCTGACCGCGAAATGCGGCCGGGTTCCGAATCATGTCAATGAAAGTTGGCAGTTTGGACTCTGCCTGCCGTGCTTTGAGAAACTCATTCGCTTCGGTTCTGAGTTCTGAGGGCGACGTTTCGGCCACTTTTTGGAGGAGTGCGTAGTAGGGAATGTTGTCGTCGGAGTTGAGCCAGGTGTCATCCTCGACGTTATTCAATCCGGGGACTGTTTCGTCACTGATGGAAGGAGTTTCGCTTGAGGAATTCTCGTTTTTCTGAGACGCAGTGATCTCTTCAGCGAAGAGGCGATGACTCGTCGAAGCTAGCATGACAGCGATCAAGCAGCAGGCGAAGTGTAGAAGACGTGTGCGGTTGAGAAGCGACCGGAGCCGGGGCATCCCGCAACGGTTGAGCGAAAGTCGTTCGGTGATCATTGAACTTCTCTCTCGAGATCATCACAAAATCGTTGATCGCGAGACGCTGTTACTCCTCTCGCGATCAACGTTGTGTCTTCCTGACTACTGGGCAGAACCTTCTTCCAGTGCTTCAGCAGACAGATCGGAAGCATCTTCGTCTTCGACATATTCAGTTGCTTTGTACAAGTAAGCAACCGGCACGAAGACGACTGCAGTCGCGAACATCAAACCGGTCCAGAACCAATAGTACGCGGGACCTTCAAGGGTGACAGCCCCACCGACAGTGATGGTGGAGGAGATTTCGGTTTCCTTGATGTTTCCGCGTGCTGCTTCGACTTCCTTGCGACCTTCTTCACCTTTGAGTTCGATGAGTCGACGTTCAATCCAAGTGTACGATTCGTCTTGATCCGCCTTGGCTTCTGAATCTGCTTCGGGGTTGTTCGATGCCCGCGAGACCACCGCGTCGAGTGTCACATCCCATGGGGTTTGGAATTTCTGATCGTACCCGGCGGACGAAATTTGATATCGGTTTCGAGTCAGTTGTTTGTAGGCGAGTTGCTCACCGTGAATATCTGTCATTCCGGAGATGAGTTTCTGCCCAGCTTCGGTCACCGGGAGCGTTTCTCCATTCTCAGTGAATGACTGATCGATCACGTCCTTTGCCGCTTTGAGTGAAGCATCTTCGGACGTTTGAATTCCGAGAAAACTCTCGTACTCCCCGAAGAACAACAGGATGTCATCTTCGGTATCGAACTCCTGATCTTCTCCAGCGACGCGTAAAACTCGTTCGGTTCGTTTCGGAACTTCGACAGCATCCGTCGGAATGGGCTCGCTGCGGGTTTTCCAGATGTCATGGATGACTTTCTGGCTGCCCTCGTGTTCAAACTCTTTCGATTCTGCAATGACCATGTTGATGGAAGGAACTTGAATGAAGTGATTCAAGTACGCGGTGACGAAGTTTCCGAATGCAATAAAGAACAGCCAGACAGCCATCACGATCGACTTCATCGATTTCGGGGCTTGTGCGTAGGAGAACTCAAGTCCCGTGATGGAGACCATGATCTCACCCGAGGTAATCAGCACATAGGCGAGAACTTGCCAGAGGATCGACGGATAGCCTCCGCTGACGATCCACTGTTCGATCAATGCAGAGACAGCAAATGCACTCACGGTCACAAACAGGCCGATCGAGAACTTGCGCAGGTGTGACAGCGGAAAGACTTTGTCAATCGCCGGGTAAATGACAAATTGAAACAGCGGGATCAACATCATCACAAGAATCGGATTCACCACTTGAATTTGCGAAGTCAGAATCGTGTATCCGAGGATATTTCGGTTCATGTTCTCCGCCTGGAGGACCCATGACGAACTCGTCTGATCGAACAGTGCCCAGAAGATGCTGGCGAAGATAAAGACGGCAGAAATTTTAATCAAAGTTACCCAGCCACCTCGGCTGATCAGGTCTTCAAAGAGTTCAGCTTTGGCAGGTGGGATATGCACGAACTTGTGACGTCCCAGCCAGAACATCAGCGTCGCAATTCCCATGAGAACTCCGGGAACTCCAAACGCCACGTGTGGTCCGTACCATTGCAAGAGCCAGGGAGTCAGAATTGTCGACACGGTCGAGCCGAGATTGATCGAAAAGTAGAACCACTGATACACCTTCGACATCAGGTGCTGATTCTTCTTTCCGAACTGATCACCCACGTGTGCCGACACACACGGTTTGATCCCCCCCGAACCAATGGCGATCAGGGCTAAACCCAAATACAAATAGGCTGTGGGAGGCAGTCCGGGGCTGCCAATGAATGCCAGGGAAAGGTGCCCCAGGCAGTAGATGACCGAGACCCAGATGATGAGTGGATATTTGCCTGTCAGAAAGTCGGACAGCAATGCTCCAAAGATTGGGGCAAAGTAAACGGCGGTCGAGAAGGTGTGATATCGAGCCGTTGCTTCGGCGTTACTCATCGACGGGAGGATCTGATCCGACATGAGATGCAGATACTGCACGAGAAACACGACGAGAATGGCCCGCATTCCGTAATAGCTGAATCGCTCCGCTGCCTCATTGCCGACGATGTAGGGAATCCCGGGGGGCATCTTGTCGGTTTCTGGAGGAACCGTGATGTACTGTTCAGCCATTCGGACATCTTTCCTTTATCGCTTTTTTCGAAATGGTCATCGCGAGTTTGCACGAGCAACTGCGTCGAAAACCATGTCAAACAGTCCAGGCGAGTGCACCGGCAAGAGCAACCAGCTCTCGAAATCTGTTCTCATCGTGAGGGAGCGTTCACAGACTCTATCTATTCGCTGGAAATCCAACAAACCTCTTTTCGACTTGAAAGGCAACACATCGGCAGGCAGCGATTCCCTGATGTGAGCGTTGCTGATGCTTCCGGGCTGTTCTATTTCGATTCATCAATCCCAACTCATGAGTCGTCAATCGGAGTTCGGTCTCCTTGCTCAGCAACCTGAACACGATAGACTCCGCCCCGGGCTGTGAGATCATTCTTCGAGAATGTCTCGACAAAATTCGCACGAGCACACCGGACAAATGCGAAGAAGAAAAGTCCGGGCGAGTGCACAAACGAGAGCAACTTGCTCTCTACCCGGTCAATGAATCGCGGAGTCAATGATGTCGCTGTTGAGCCTGAGAAATCTGTCGTTCACCTGGTCGGGAGCACCGCTGCTCGATGAGATCAATCTGGAAATTGAACGAGGTGAGCGAATCGGTCTGCTCGGGCGGAACGGAGCAGGCAAGTCGACGCTGATGAAGATCATCGCTGGGGAAATCGCCCCCGATGACGGAATCAGAAACCTCGCCGACGGGGTTCGAATTGGCCGGCTGGTGCAGGACGTGCCTGCAGGCACCGATCAGACGGTGGCAGAAGTCATTCGCAAAGGCGCCAACGTCGAGAAAGAGAGCTGGGAGCTCGATCAGGATCTCAAACGAGTTCTCTCACAAGTTGATTTGAACGGCGACGACAGCTTCTCGGAACTCTCCTCTGGGAAAAAACGACGAACACTCCTCGGGCAGTCGCTGCTTCAGGAACCAGATATCCTATTGCTCGACGAACCGACCAACCATCTCGATATCAAGTCGATCACCTGGCTGGAAAACTTTCTGAAAGGGTATGCCGGCACGATTCTCTTCGTGACGCACGACCGCGTCTTTCTGCAGTCTCTGGCCAATCGAATTCTCGAAGTCGACCGGGGGCATCTGTTTGACTGGACCTGCGACTATCAGACATTTTTGAAACGCAAAGAGCAACAGCTTCACGCTGAGGAACAGCAGCAAGCTGCGTTCGATCGGAAGCTCGCTGAAGAAGAAGTCTGGATTCGACAGGGAATCAAAGCCCGTCGCACACGCAATGAAGGTCGTGTACGAGCTTTAGAGAAGATGCGTGAGGAACGCAAGCAGAGAAGAAACCGCGTCGGCAATGTTCGCATGGAAGCGAGTCAGGGAGACCGCTCCGGTCATCTGGTCATGAAAGCAGAAAACATTGAGTTTGCGTATCCTTCTTCTGAACCGATTGTCAAAGACTTCTCAACAACGATCTCGCGGGGAGACAAGATCGGAATCATCGGGCCGAACGGGGCAGGGAAGAGTACGTTGCTCAAGCTGATGCTCGGGCAACTGGAGCCGACCGGTGGAGACCTTCGCCTGGGGACCAATCTTCAGATCGTCTACTTTGATCAGCTACGAGAACAGATCGACGACGAAAAGACCGTGGCGGAAAACGTCGGCGAGGGGCAGGAACAACTCGTCATCAATGGAAAGCAGCGGCACATCTACGGCTATCTGCAGGACTTTCTCTTCACTCCGGAGCGTGCCCGGCGTCCAGCACGTTTCCTCTCCGGGGGAGAACGCAATCGCTTGTTGCTGGCACGCGTTTTCAAGCGGCCATCCAACTTGATGGTTCTCGACGAACCGACGAACGATCTCGACGAAGAAACGCTCGAACTTCTCGAAGAGTTGCTGATGAATTATCCCGGAACGATTCTCCTCGTGAGCCACGATCGTGCGTTCCTGAACAACGTGGTCACCAGCACAATCGTTCTCGAGGGCGATGGAACTGTCCGCGAATATGACGGCGGGTATGATGACTACCTGAGGCAGAAAAACGCTCAAGACGATGTCACTGCAATGACAGCTGTGAAGCCGAGCGAGAAGAGCAATCAACCCGCTCGCGGCACTGTCCAACGCAGCAAGCTTTCGTACAAAGAGAAACAGGAACTGGAATCGTTGCCTGTGAAGATCGAAGAAATGGAAACGCAGCAAGCCGAGCTTCAAGCTGCGATGAGTGATCCGTCCTTCTTCAAACAAGACCGCAACGTCATCGCCGAAGAGTCCGCCCGACTCGAAGAACTCGGCACTCAACTCGAAACTCTCTACGCCCGCTGGGAAGAACTCGCTTCGCGGGAATCGTGATGAACTCTGGTGACCACAACCTGAGTTTGGATTGATCGAGTAACTCTACATCGAGATCCGCTTGAGTCGTCGGTGTGACTTGGCAAGTCTTTGAATTCTCGATGATCACCGATCTGTCAGCTTGGACATTGATCAACCATGATCTTGTGCCAAACCTTAGGTTTTCGAGTCAGAAACGACGAAATTCGCATCTTTTGCGTTTCGGTATCAAATCTGCATTTGAGCTGTTGCAACCGTTATTTCTCAACTTTTAGTGAGGAGACACAATCATGGCAGTTGCAACTGCAGAACCTAGCGACATTCTGAAAATCATTCTGGCGATCCTGCTTCCACCTGTGGGAGTCTTTCTTGAAGTGGGCTTGGGGTTGCCATTTGTCATTAACGTTCTGTTGACCATTCTTGGGTACATCCCCGGAATCATCCACGCCCTTTACGTCATCCTGACACGATAGTCCATTGTTCCCAGCGCACTCCACAGGGCGGTTTCCGAACGTCTTAGCTGTCTCGGAAATCGAGGACTCTCCGCCGTAAACAGCTTGAAGAGAATCAGCTTGTTTGACGTGCGCCCTGTCATGGTGATGCGTTGAACAATAGCGAGGTTCTCATGGCCGCACCGTCATCGTCACAAGATCCGATCAAGAATCGTGAAGCCAGGCTTCAACGGATCTCTCAAATCGCCGATCTGTTGGACAACTCAATGACCGTTCCCGGAACTCGATTTCGAGTTGGGTGGGACAGCATCATCGGGCTCGTGCCTGGAATCGGCGACCTGACTTCAGCGGCCATCTCGGGATATCTCGTCGTCGAAGCAGCGAAGCTCGGAGCATCGAAATGGGTTCTCTTCAAGATGCTGAGCAATGTCGGCATCGATACTTTCGTCGGCGCCATTCCGATCTTTGGAGACCTCTTCGACGCTGCCTATCGCTGTAATCGTCGGAACGCACGACTTTTGAAAGAACACTTTGAATCACAATCCGGAACCGCTGACGCGGGGCCACAGCAAACTAATCCGTTCGGGAAATCCGGGCGTCCAAAGGAGTTGACCCATGGCTAACGAAAACTTGCATGTTGTCACGCACGAAGAAAATGGTTGGGCAGTGAAGCGGGAAGGCGTTTCAGAGCCAGTCTCGACACACCGAACGCAAAAGGAAGCAGTCACCGCAGCTGTCAATTCCTGTGACGACGATTCGGTTTCTGTCACCATTCATCGACGTGATGGAAGAATCCGTGAAGTGAAAACTGTGAATGGCGATTCCAGCAGTGAATCGCAAACATCCACACCTCGACGGACTCGCCGCGTCAATGAACTGACTAACTTGGGCAGCCGCATTCGATGGGGAGCCGTCGCTGCTGGTTTCTTCGTTGCGATGGCAATGAGCGTCGCATTGACAGCTCTCGGAGTCGCACTGGCAGTTTCGTTCTCGTCGATGCTTTCCGCTGAAAGCCTTGGAGTCTTTGTGGGAGTTTGGGTCACCGTCACATTGCTGGCTTCGCTCTTCGTCGGTGGGATTACCATCTCCCAACTGACCATCGGCGAATCGGATGTTTATGAGCCGAGCATCTACGGTGTTGTGTTATGGGCTTTGATGATCTTCGTGGCTCCACTGGTTCCCGCAGCTGGTGCGAACTTCGGATTCGGAAGTTTGGAAAGCTCACGATTGGCTATGCAGCAAACCAATCAGCAGGAGAGTGATGCCAACTCCGACGAAACAGTCACACGCGGTCAGTCACCTGACGAGAATGCCGATAGTGATGCTGCCAATAACTCTGACGAAGCCACCACTGCCGCTGAAGAAATGAAAGACACCATGCAACAGGCGCGACAGGAAATCGCGACGCCCGTCAACTGGGAAGGTCTGGAAGGTGTCGAGGTCGCGTGGATGACATTCGTCGCAGTGATTCTGTCACTGGGAGCATCCGTCTCCGGAGCAGTTCTCGGAAGCCAACTCGATCGCGATGAAGAACTCATCGCATCTGCGAAGCACTAAAAGTAGCTCAATGTAATACGACAGTCCAATGAGTGCGTTATGAACTCATTGGACTTTTTTTCGTATTATTAACTCAGTTTGTATGGTTATAGAGAGCAGAGTGCATGGTTCATATGAACCATGCACTCTGTTTTAGTTGCAGGCCGAACATTGTTCACTTGGA